>JAYZKG010000001.1:0-2917 GCA_036163695.1 Actinomycetota bacterium
ATATCGTCTCTTGTCTCTTCCGGCTGCTTCTCTCCAAAATGCTCAGCAGCTCTTTCTCCTAAATCAATAAACATAGCATTCGTCTCAGTATGAATAGAGCCCTCATCATAGATTATCGACTCAGCATGTATTTTTTTTCCATCAATCTTAGATATCCAAGCCTCAATAGAATATTCTTTTTCAATTAGCACAGGAAAAATATAATTAACCTCTAACTTTGCTGTAACACAAGCTCGTTTGTGTATAACCGCTGCATAGCCCATAAGGTCATCAACAGCTGCTGACAAAATTCCACCGTGAACTACTCCTGGCCCTCCTTGGAACTGTTGGTCAAAAGTATATTTTGTAATCACCTTGGAGTTATTAAAAAATGCTTTCATTTTCATTCCATTAATATTCTGACTCCCACTTACAAAAGTATCGGGATACCAATAAGACATTTCCATATCATCTTCCCATGAACTATCTTCCCCGACTTTAACTATGTCCCCAGAAATGTACTTGTAATCCAACTTGCTTCCTTAATTGCAGATTCTTCTAAACTCTAAGCTGTGCTTGAACAGTTGCATTAGTTATATCCGATCGAGTACGTTCAATTATTGCACGTGCATTATCAGCTATTCTTCTTAAGCCACCTGTCATTCCGTCTGGGTAGTCAAGTTCACTTAAAATATCCATACTTAGCTCCATTATTGATAAATATTTGCTAGATGAATCAATGTCTAATTCTCTCAATAAATCAAGGGCTCTTCTTCTCCACTCTCCTATTGCATCACCAAGACCTCCGATATATCCAACAGATGAGACGTTAAGGTCCGACGGGAATAGGAGGATCTTGTCTTTTTCAAAAGCTAAAACTAAAGAAGCCTCCACCATTTCTTTCTCTGCATCAACAACAAAGCCATTATATTTAATCATTGGGTAGTCATAAGTCATTAGCATTAATTCGCTAAGACACTTCTGACATTCGAGAAGGAACTGTTCTGCCTCGATAAGCTCAGATCGGTGTACAGACCTTATAGATTTAGAAGCATATTGGATTGCTTGTCTAGATATCTTTAATGATTCTTCTCTTATGGTATAAATTGAATCAAAAGAATTTTTTAATTCCGATACAACTTCTCTTTTTTCACTTTCTTCAAACAATGATGACCTACACAGCTTCTCTCAATAGAGACTCTTCACGATCGTGAACCTGCACATATTCATTTGCGTACTCAATAGCATCATTACCTATTGAAACGTGCCCTAAGTTATTAATCCTTACCTCTCTTCTATAGAGAACTGCACTTCTAACATAAATACCGAATAGGCAATCCAAAACTAAATGGGTAATGAAAAGAGGAACTGATAATAATTCTATTGCTAAAGCAAAAGTGATTACTGCTCCAGACCCAAGAATTACATATACTTTTCTTTGCCTAGAAACAAGGTCATTAAATGAATTTGTCTGAAAATCTAACTGCCCTTTAGTTTTATATTCAGGAATTAAAACTGCCAGACATAATGATGTTACTAATAACAATAATACAATTGGTGACGTCAAGCCCTGTCCTTTCTGTCTTGAACTAATTCTATCATTATCATAAAAAAAATTAAAGAATTGAAATTAAAATTTATTCTCTTCTCCTCTCATAAGTCGATCAAAATTCTCCTTATGTCTCCAAAAAATCAAAAACACGATAGAAATAAAAATAGCTAGTCCTGGATCTGAACTACTGCTTAGTGAGCTATAAAGAACAAAAATAGAAGTGAATACAACAGATAGGCTTGCTAAAGCAGCTGTCTTTGTTGATTTAAATACAGCATAATATAAGGTAAGTAAAGATAAAATCCAAAGAAAACTCAATTGATAATAGTAAAAAAGGAATAGCATATAGCCAATAAAACTTGCTACTCCCTTCCCTCCTCTAAATTTGTAATAAATCGGGTAGCAATGCCCAAATACAACAGCGAAACCAGCAATATGTATACCTATCTCCCAAGTTTCAACAAGGTTATCCATATATCCATAATCATTAAAGTTGTACAAGGAATTTATATAATATACTGCTGAAGGTAAGACCCAATAGGGCATACTAATCCCTTTTAATATATCCCCAAATAGAACGAAAATAGCCATTTTTCTTCCTAAAACTCTGTGAATATTAGAAGTACCAGGATTTCCACTACCTTCATTTTTTATGTCAATATTTTTTATTCGAGCAACTAAATATGCAAAATTGAAACTACCTACCAGATAACTCAATAAAAAAACGGAAGCAAAATAAATTACCATATTTAATTATTTTATCTGAATTAATTTCAATATTTTACGTTATAGATGTTTATAGTTTTATTTAATGGACAAAGACATATGCTGGAGAGAAATCTCGGGAGATAATAATTGTAAATGTAGTAATTGCAATCATAGTAAATCATGTGAAAATAAGGTCAGATACGAATCTGAAATAAAAGCTAGGCAAGAACGAGGGTGGAAAGAAGAAGAGTATGGTCAAAAATTTATTGTTTATGAGTGCCCGCTTTGTGAAGGTTGGCATTTAGCTTCAATTAGTGACTGATTAAACTAATCTTTAATTATGGAGAATATATTTTTAGGAATAATACAAGGAATTACAGAGTTCCTACCTATTTCCTCAAGTGGCCATCTAATACTATTCAATAGTTTGTTTGAAGGGTCGAATGTTGATATTTCTACTTTAACACTTCTTCACTTAGGCACTCTTGGATCAATCCTCTTTCACTACAGAGATGAAGTAATGCAAATTGTACTTAAACCTAAAAATGAAAAAGATACATTAATCAAAATATTTATTGGGATTGTTCCTGCAGTATTGCTGGGAGCTTTTACAAACCTTTCAGAAATAATAACAAATTCTTTAAATATAGTCTTCTACACAGGAGTTGCATATATCGC
>JAYZKG010000002.1:0-7697 GCA_036163695.1 Actinomycetota bacterium
CTAATCTTTCTAGAGAATTGATTAAAAATGGAATAAAAGTTAGATGTATCGATTTTGATAGAGATTACAGAGCTTATGAGAATCTAGATGTAGAACTAATGCCTGGTAGCGTTACTGATAAAGAATCCTTGAATTCTATTTTTAATGGTGTTGATATAGTTTTCCATACCGCAGCAATTATAAGTCTAGAAAGAAAAAATAAGGATTTAATTAGATCTGTAAATGTTGAAGGTACAAGAAATGTTTGTGAGGCATCATTAAAACATAAAATAAATAAACTGATTCATTTTTCATCAGTTGATGCCTTCAATAGATACCCTCTGGAAGATCCATTGCTTGAAAGTAGACCATTGATAGAAGACAAGGACGCAGTTCCATACGACCTTTCCAAAGCTGATGCACAGAGAATAGTCTTAGAATATTGCGAAAAAGGTTTGGATGCTAGCATAATTCACCCCTCCGGGGTCTACGGTCCTCACGATTATAAACCGAGTTTGTTTGGTCAAACATTTGTAGATATTGCTAATGGGAAACGTCAATTCAATGTCAACGTAGGTTATGACTATGTTGATGTCAGAGATTTAGCTAAAACAGCAGTTGAGTGTGTTAATAAAGGAGAAATGGGGCATAACTATATTGTTGCTGGTAATTATATGGACTTCTCATACATGTCTGAAGTTATGTCTGAAGAATTGGGGAGAGAATTATTGAAACTAACAATGCCCATGTTTACTTTGTATCTTGGCCTTCCTTTTTACTATATACAATCAAGGATTATGAAAAGACCACAAGTTCTGACAATTGACTCCATCCATACTATTAAATATCAAAATAAAATTATCCCTGGAACATTAGCAAAAGAAAAGCTAGGACACTCACCAAGAAAGATTGAAGAGACAATTCAAGATACGCTAAAATTTTTTATAGATGAAGGAGTAGTTAATTAAAGTACAAATTTACACAATACAATCAGTAGACGAAGCTCTTAATTTAATTGATTTAGGAATTGATCATTTGGGAATAACTCCAGCAAATAGAGGTCTCCCTGGGGAGATTAGCATAGAGGTTGCTAGAGAAATATGTAGAGCTGTAGAAGATAGGGTTGTTACAGTTGCTCTTTCTGTGGAAAGTGAGATAGAGGAAATAATTCATATGGTTAATAGTGTTGACCCTCAAGTTCTTCATCTTTGTGGTCCTGAAGGAGCTGTTCCCCCAAGGATGGTAAGAGAGATTAAGTCACAACTTATTGATGAAGGGTTTCATATAGAAATTATGCAAGCTATCTCAGTTTTAGGTCCAAAATCAATAGATCTGGCAATTGAATATGAAGAGGTTTCTGATTATTTAATTCTTGATACTCAATCAACTGATGTTTATGGAATTGGTGCATCCGGAAATGTTCACGATTGGAATATTAGTAAACAAATAGTTGATGCAGTAAATATCCCTGTAATACTAGCTGGAGGTCTATCTGTAAATAATGTGAAAGAAGCAATTCATAAAGTAAATCCCTGGGGTGTAGACTCTCTAACTCATACAAATAAAATCCTAAATAATGGTGGTTTTGTAAAAGATATTGATAAAGTAAAAGATTTTGTTTCAACTTCGAAAGAAGCTTAAACTATATCTATGGTAAATCGTCCTGTATTTATTATCGGAGATGCAAATGTAGATTTGGTTATTCAAATGCCAAAGTCTGTCGATTCAGCAAGTATAGAGAAAACTCAAGCTGAACCAAAATTATACGGTGGGGGAAGTGCAGCCAATGTTGCTGTTGCAATATCTCGTCTCGGATACCCTGTAAATTTCTGTGGAGGAATAGGTGAAGATGGATATGGGCAGTATGTTCGTGATGACTTAATTTCAGAAAGGGTCGGGACAGAAAACCTCCACACAATTCCTAAATCGTTTACCCCTATGGTGATAGCCACAATACAGCCTGATGGAGAAAGAACGATTGTTGTATGGCCTCCTGAAAGAGATGCGGATCTAAAATTATCCTTATCTCATATTAGTGAAGAGGTAATTACCAACTCTGGTTGGCTTCATACCTCAGGTATGTGCCTAAGAGCATCTCCTGTTAAAGAGACGATATTAGAGTCAATGAGTATAGCCAAGAAACATGGTATACCTGTCTCTCTAGATTTAAACTTAAGGCTTGAACTTTGGGGTTGGGAAAATGGTATAAGGGAGACTACTGAAAAAGCAATAGCATTATCTGATTATATTTTTGGTAATGCGGATGAAGAAATCCTGCCTATTTCAAATAAGAATAGTCTTGATGAAGCTTTGCTTTCTTTGTCTTCTGGAGGAAAAACAATTGTGGCAAGACAAGGGGCTTCGGGATCAATTGCTACTGTCAATGGTGAAACTATAAAAACAAAAGCATACCCTTCCGAAGCGCTTGATACATTAGGAGCAGGTGATGCATTTTGTGGCGGCTTTATAACTTCAAAAATGAATGGAGATAGCACAGAAGACGCCCTTAAGTGGGGGAATGCTGTAGCTTCTTTACAAATTAATAAGCCTGGTGCAAGAGGGGTCCCCTCTCTAGATGAAGTGAAGAACGTTCTAGAGATGGGATAAAGATTCTAATTCACTGTTAACTTCTGGTTTTGGTCCTGCGTTAATATTTCCATATCGGTGGTTAGTAATTGAAATTGCTTGCTCAACAAACCATCTTCTAATTTCAATATCTCCTCTTTGAGTAATTTTTCTTAAATCAAATTCTATTCCATCACCGTAAGGAGCTTGCGAATCAACTAGCCATCTAACTCTTTCATATTTGTAAAAATTCTCTTTATTCTGCCCTAATTGTCTTATTTCTACATAACTACCTAACCTAGACTTAAGCCAATTTAAGTACTCGAGATGAGAATCGGGAGTAGAGGAATCTGTAATAACAAGGATTGGTTTCTGGTATTTTTTATATCTTAAATAATTCCTCTCAGAATTTAGATTTTCAGTCGTTGTTACTTTTGTTCCAGTTGAAGTAAGCCAATCCTCCGAATCCTTGATTGCTAAGTGTACATCTTTTAGATCTTCAAAGTCTCTGAAATTTACCAAGTAGTTCTCTCCCCCAGCTTTTGAAGAAATTCCGCAAGAACTATTCTTCCATCCCCCAAATGGTTGCCTGTTTACAACTGCTCCTGTGATTCCCCTATTAATATAGAGGTTTCCTGCTTGAGTTGAGTCTATCCACTTTTCTATCTCCTCTACATCTAAGCTATGAATCCCAGCAGTTAGTCCGTAGTCTGTTCCATTCTGTATTTGTATAGATGTATTTAAATTCTCAGATTCAACAACTCCTAAGACTGGGCCAAACCATTCGTTTTGGTGGCTCCAACTTGAAGGCCTGACTCCTATTTTTATCCCCGGAGACCATAGGTATCCTTTCTTGTCTAATTTTTTTGGTATAACTAACCACTCTTCTCCTTTTTCTAGATGGTGTAAAGCTTTCTGCAATTTTTTGTTTGGTGGAAGAATTATGGGACCTACTTGTGATGAAAGCTTCCATGAAGGCTCGGTAGAGAGGGATTCTGTAGCATCTTTGAGCTGGTTTATAAAATTTGAGTCATGTAAGACTGACTTATCAACAATTGCGATACTTGCAGCACTACATTTCTGACCAGAATGTCCAAATGCAGAACTCACCAAATCACTTACAGCTAAATCGACATCAGCACAAGCAGTAATAATTATTGAATTTTTTCCACTTGTTTCTGCCATAATATTCATTTCGGGTTTCCAATTAGTAAATAGTTTTGCAGTCTCAAAACTTCCAGTAAGCAGAACTGCTTTTGCTTCTTTGTGGGTTACTAGTGTTTGTCCTATTTCATCATCCTTAGTTGGTAGAAATTGTAGAACACCTTTGGGAACACCAGCTTTCCATAGTTGTTCTACTAGATACCATGCAGTTGCTACTGTCTCAGGTGCTGGCTTAACAATAACTGCGTTTCCACTAGCTAATGCTGCGCATATACCTCCTGCAGGTATTGCATATGGAAAGTTCCAAGGAGGAATAACTACTACTACTCCTAGAGGTGAAGACTTGTTAAACACCCTGTTCTCTATCGCACTATATCCATAGTAATTTGCAAAATCTATTGCTTCACTGACTTCTATATCAGCCTCATGTATAGTTTTTCCCGCATCTTTTGCCATAACCGCAATGGTATGACTCCTATCTTCTTGCATAATTTTTGATGCTTTCTTGAGGATCTTCCCTATTCCTTCTGCACCCAAAGAGTTCCATTCAGTTATTGAGTTCACTGATTCATTAAATGCGTCCTCAATATCATGTTTTGTAGAAATAGAGTATGAATACCATTCTTTCCCTTCATTGTTTGGCTCTCCGGAAGGAATGCTCTCTCTGTCTAGTATCTCTTTTCCGTTAATTGAGAGAGGGATTTTTTGGTCAATATAACCTAAGACTTTGTCCATTTCTTTCTCAATTTTTTTTCTTATTTTAGGATCTGTCATATCAGAGTTTGATGCATTTATAAACTCCCCATTTATAGAGTGTTTATTTCTGGTATGGCGAATTGAATTTGTAGAAATACTGTGTCTATCTTTAACAGCTTTAAGAAATCGGGATTCTTGTTCTAAATAAATATCCTCAGAATCAGAAATGGAAAAGCTTGCAGCCAAATAATTTTCCGGGGAAGTGTTCTCATCGAATCTCCTAACTAAGTAAGCAACTGCAGACGCAAAATCATTATCCTCTGTCACAGGTGTGTATAGTAAAATCTTTCTGTATTTTGATGCTAGAAGCAGTGATTCAGCATTCGCCATTCCCTCCAGCATCTCTATATCCATCTGCTCTAAAACACCCCTGCATTGAGCAACTTCTAGAGCAAAGAATAAGTGAAAAAGATTATGGCTTGCTATACCAAGGTCTACTATTCCTTTGTATTCTTTTCTGAGTCCAATATCAACTAATCTTAGATAGCTTGCATCAACTAGCTCCTTGCTTGGGTAGGTCGCAGATGACCATCCTTCCAATTCTGCTTCAACTTTTTCCATTGCTAGATTTGCTCCCTTAACAAGTCTTATTTTGATCTTCCCACCACTAATAGCATTTCTTTTTTTTGCCCACGATAAAAGCTCTTCGTAAACACTATGGGCTTCTGGTAGGTAAGCTTGAAGAACAATTCCCGCATAAATATCTTGGAATGGTTTTTCTGAAAGTAGGATTTTGAATGCATCTACAGTTACTCTTAGATCTTGAAACTCTTCCATATCTAAATTCACAAAAGTATTCGTTTCCTTTGATATCTTGTAAAGCTCTCTGAGTTTTTCAACAACCCTCTCTACTGTTCCTTCGTGATCTGAAGCAACTATTTGGCTACATATCGAAGTAATTTTTACTGAAACATAGTTCACCTCATCCCTCTTCATCATTTCAATTGTTTTATTAAATCTTCGCTCTGCTTCATTCTCGCCAAGTACTGCCTCTCCTAGTACGTTGATGTTTAAGCTTGTAGAATTTTGAGATCTGTTTTCTATATGCTTCTTTAGTCTGTTTTCATTTGAAGAAAGTATGATGTCTCTTGAGATTTGCTTAACTCTAGCCATAACGATATTGATTATTAGCTTTGGATAAATTAACGCCGAAATTCCTGCAAGTTTTAATCCGACAAAGTTAAGAAGGCCGAATCCTTTAATAGTCGCTTTGCCTGTTTCTCGATAGAGAATCTTTGCTGCATGTTGTTTCGACTTAATTCTCAAAACTTCATCTGATAAAGCTATAACGATTCCTATTGCGCTGTTTTCTCTGAGCATCCTTCTAAACATTTTCCTATTTGAAGAATCCCTGTTAGTTCTAACTTTTTCCGCATTATTAATTAATTGCTTAGTAGCAACTATTGCTTCTTGGCTCAAATCATCGATACTTCTGTCAGTTTCAAGATTCATAATTTTGAACGCTCCTTTTAGTTAATGATATTATGAATTACGAAAGTTTTCAGGATATATAACAGGAGGGACTTTGAATCTCATTGGAACTGAGTTCCAAATTAAAGTTTGGAAAGAAATAGCAAAGATTCCTCTTGGCGAAACCCGTAGCTACAAGGAAATAGCTACAGCTATAGGGTCTCCTAGTTCATCAAGAGCAGTAGCAAATGCCTGCGGGAAAAACCCGTATCCAATTAAAATTCCTTGCCATAGAGTGATAAAATCAGACGGATCAATAGGCGGCTATAGCGGTACTGGTGGAATTGAGAGAAAAAAGGAGCTACTAGCCAAGGAAAATAACCGATACGATTAGTAACATGAAGACTATAGGTTATGAAAAAGATTACCTTCAATCCGTCAGTAAACCCTACTGTAGGGGTTGAGATTGAGGCGCAGTTAGTAGATAAAGAGTCTGGAAACTTAGTTAATATAGCAGAAAATATTATTAACAAATATGGTGACGAGGAAAGAGTTAAGCATGAACTGTATCTCTCTACTGTTGAAGTCACAAGCTCACCTGCGCTGAATACTGATGATACCTATCGAGAATTATCTAAGATACTAAAGAAAGTCTTAAAAATAGCTGGAGAAGATAATGCTGGCCTAATCTCTTCAGGAGCTCATCCTTTTGCTTTGTATGAAGATCAAAATATAACTCAAGTAAACCCTAGGTATCAAGAGTTTGCAGATACATATGGCTGGGCTGTCCTAAGGCTTCTGACATTTGGTATGCATGTACATGTGGGAATGGATTCTAAAGAAAAAGCTATAGCTGTCCATGATGAAATTAGAAAGTATCTTCCCCTTGTTCTTGCTCTAAGCACATCTTCACCGTTTTGGAGAGGGAGAGATACAGAGCTCTACTGTACAAGACTTAGCGTCTTCCAAGGACTGCCTAACACAGGGTTGCCTGAGCCGTACTACAAATGGGAAGAGTATGAACAATCTCTACAAACTCTTATTAATGCGGGAGTAATTAAACCTGAAGTTGCATATAGGCAAGTATGGAGAGACGTAAGAATACACCCTGAGTACGGAACGGTTGAAACTAGGATTGCAGACTCTATGCCAAGCTTGATAGATACAATTGCAGTTGCAACTTTTGTTCAAGCTTTGTGTATTAAGATTGGAGAAGACTGGGAGAATGGAAAGCTAGATAGACCAACTCCAACATGGTTAATTGAAAGCAACCGTTGGGCTGCCATAAAAGAAGGTCTCGGTGCAGATTTTATCACTGATCTATCTGGGAAGACTAAACCTATATCTTTGGTCATTAGGGAAACCGTGGACTCAGTTAGTCCTATAGCTGAAAGACTAGGTTCCCTTGGAAATCTTTCATATGTAGATTCAGTTATTGAAAAATCTCAAGTGGTAGAAACCATGAGAGAAATTGCAGCCAGAGAATCTCTTCTTGAGGTTGTTCAGTTTTTAGAAAATAAATTAATTTCTTCGCTCGAGTAATATCTTTCTATTCGCACAAGCGAGAAAAGAGCATGTCATATACAAAATATGCAATAACAAAAGCTGTGATAAAATCGGCTATCCGTCCTTTATAAGTCTCTTTAAAAAATTTTACAAAACCTAATTGGGATTTCTTTATTAAACCATTAACCAGAAGTAAAAACGTAATAACTCCAACTATAAGAACAGCTACTACTTTGGGCAGAATACAAAATAACATCAAACACTATGGTAGCTTCTAAATGAATAGAACTAGTTCCATGTAGATGTAATTTAGTATT
>JAYZKG010000003.1:0-30803 GCA_036163695.1 Actinomycetota bacterium
ATGTTTGTCAAGTATAATTCAAACATGGAAAAAAATTCAAAAGAAATTCTATCGAACCATAAAGTATCTATAACTAATCCGAGAATATTGGTGGTGGAAGCATTACTAGAAACTAAAAATCCAGTTACTATTGAGGAACTACAAGTAATACTGAAAAATAAAGTCGCTAAATCAACCCTTTATAGGGTGTTGAATGATTTAAAGAAAATTAATATATTAAATGAATTCACTTCTCCAGATAATACTACTGTTATTGAGCTCTCACTGGAAGATGATATACATCACCACCATTTATTTTGCAGTGACTGTGGTGAAGTAATTGATGTTGAATTGAGTGAAGAATTTGAGACACTCCTGTCAAAAGAAATAAAAAAAATTGAAACAAAATTTAAATTTGTAATAGAAGACCACAGGGTTGAAATGTTTGGTCAATGTACAGATCAGTGTAAGAACTGTAAAGAAGTCTAAAAAATAACTCCTATTAAGCAGGCGTTGATTAATAAAGCGTCAATAGATTCCAAAGAATGGTTTTCTAGCAAACCTTTTATAACGGGAACATTAAGAGTGTCGAGCTTGTTTGTTTCCACTGCTAGATAAGAAGTCTTACTATAAACACTCTCAACGCTATTGCATACTACACACATAAAATTCTCCTTATGAAACGTATTATAGTTATCATATTATTAAATTATGAATCATTTTATTGAGAGTTTTCAACATGGTATTGGAACAACAGGAGACCTTCCTATACCACTGAATACGGTCTTAATTAGCTCTATATGGGTTATAGTTCTGACCTTTGTGCTGTTGAAAGTTTCCTGGAAGGCATCGAGAATTGATACAGCGGAGGAAGAAATAAGTAGAGACCAACCCTTAGTGGGGAGAGCTATAGGTTTGGTCATTCTGCTTCTACTTATACTCCCAGGTTTAATTAGTGATGAGTCTTCTAGCCATTCCATTGCTCCTCTTCTTCTATGGGTAGTGATTTGGATCGGTGTTCCTGTGCTAAGTTTGTTCTTTGGAGATATTTATTCAATAATTAACCCTTTAACAGTGTTGAGCAAAAATAATTCTCAGAAAACTCATTCAATGTATATAGCTTGTATATTATTTTTAGGCTTTGCATGGTTTGAACTTGTCTGGAGGAAGCCTGGAAACCCTACACATATTGCGATTGTATTTTTAGCATTTTTTATTACTGTCTTTTCTTTAACCAAATTTCAAAACCGGTCCCCTATTGAAGTAGATCCTCTCTATGTACTACATTATCTATATAGCAGGATGAAATTAACAAATCGGGACAAGCCTATCGGCAAAATGATAGATGCTGTAGCTTCTTCTACAAAGATAAAGGGTATTGAATATTTTCATTGTCTTATGATAGGAGCTGTAACATACGATGGGCTGTCTGGTACTGTAGCTTGGTATAACCAATTTGGTACCTTGTCACTAAATATCTTTTTTAATACTTTTATGTTCTTGGTTTGCATATCAGTTGTCATTGGGCTTTATAGGTTTGCATGCTACTTTGCAATTCGGACCTCCAAAACGTCACACGATATAAATTTCATCTCTAATCAGTTTGCACATACTATGCTTCCAATATCATTTGCGTACCATATAACACACTACATATCACTATTGCTATTTGAAGGACAGACCTTTGTTTATAGAGCAAATGATCCTTTTGGCTTAGGTTGGGATATATTTGGAGCAACAGAACTGAGCATCAACTATTTTGTATCTCCAGTTGGACTTTGGACATTACAGGTTTTTGTAACACTTTTAGGCCATATTCTTGCTGTAATTTTAGCCCATGACTTAACCGTTAAGTTTTTTGGGATAGAAGATAGCGATAAAATCCAGTATGCCTTTTTAGGTTTGACTATAGCATTAACACTTCAAGCACTTTTTGTGTTGAGCGTTCCTTAATTATGAAGAAAAAAAATAATTCACAGATAAAGGTTGTGAATTCCTTTAGAGAAAAGGGTATTCGAGTTGAAATTTTAAACTTAAAACAATCAACTAAAACATCTGTAGAGGCTTCTGAAGCAGTTGGTTGTAAATTAGAACAGATTGCTAAATCAATTATTTTCTCTGACTCAAATAAGAACCTAATTCATATCTTCGTTTCGGGTCCAAATAGGGTTGATTTAGTAAGATTTAAAGATTCAACAGGTATAACTCTCGTTAATGCAGATGCACAATTTGTAAGGGAGAAAACAGGTTTTGCTATTGGAGGTGTTGCACCATTAGGACATATAGAAAAACCAACCTATTTCTTTGATGAATCATTACTCGATTATGATCTGATTTGGTGTGCAGGAGGAACACCAAATTCTTTATTTGAAATAAAAACAATAGACTTGATAGAATCAATAAAGCCAAAAATTGTAAAATTAATATAAGATATGAAAAACCATAAGACTGAAACATTAATTATTGGAGCGGGGCCTGCAGGACTAACAGCAGCTTGGGAACTAAATAAGCACGGAAAGAAAGCACTTATTCTTGAGGCAGATAACACCGTTGGTGGAATTAGTAGAACTGTTGAGATGAATGGTTGGAGATTCGATATAGGAGGACATAGGTTCTTTACAAAAGTAGACGAAGTCTATGATATTTGGGATGAAATTCTTGGAGAGGAAGACTTTCTCCTGAGACCTAGGATGAGTCGTATATATTACAATCGAAAATTCTTTGACTATCCTTTGAAAGCATCAAATGCCTTGTTTAATTTAGGAATATTTGAAGCCATACGATGTGTGCTTTCTTATTTCTATGTAAGAATCAGACCACCAAAAGACCAAACAAATTTTGAAGGATGGGTAGCAGCAAGATTTGGGTGGAGATTATATAATATTTTTTTCAAAACATATACCGAAAAAGTTTGGGGTGTAGAGGCTACAAAGATTGGTGCTGACTGGGCAAGCCAGAGAATAAAAAATCTATCTCTATGGAAAGCAATAATGAATGCGCTGCTGCCTAGTAGAGGAGGAGAAGTTATAACAACCCTGATCGATGAGTTTAAGTACCCAAAGTTTGGTCCTGGAATGATGTGGGAGAATGCTGCAAAGAAATTGAAGGAAGATGGGTTTCAAATACTATTCAATTCAGCTGTTGAAAAAATAACATTTGAACCAGGTCAAGAAGGCTATAAGGTTTTGTTATCAAATAAAGATTCCGTTGAGTGCAAATACATACTTTCAAGTATGCCTTTAGCTCATTTGCCCAAAACTATAAACCCAGGTCCAGAAGATAAAGTACTAGAAGCTGGGAACAGCCTAGGGTTTAGAGATTTCCTCTCTGTAGCACTGATTACTGAGTCTGAACATGCCTTTCCTGATAACTGGATCTACATTCATGAACCAAATGTTGAGGTTGGCAGGGTTCAGAATTATGGAAGTTGGTCGCCATTTATGGTTAAAGACGGGAAAACATGTCTTGGTCTTGAATATTTTGTTACTGAAGGAGACAATTTATGGGATATGAGAGATGAGGATTTAATTGAACTAGCTATTAATGAAATAGTCGAGCTAGGGTTGGCCCCAAAAGAAGCTCTAGGAGAAGGTTATGTAGTACGAATGCCTAAAGCTTATCCAGTTTATGACCTAAATTACTCTGATAATGTAAACACTATAAGATACTGGCTTGAAAAAGACCATAAGAATATATTCCCTATAGGAAGAAATGGTATGCACAAGTATAACAATCAAGACCATTCAATGATTACTGCGGTACAGTCTGTTAGGAATATTCTTGGCGAGAATAATGACATCTGGTCAATAAATGTAGAAGAAGACTACCACGAAGAGTCTTCGACTGGTAGGGCCGCCCCTGAAATAAAGGAGTAAATATTAACTTAAACATTATACATTCAACAATTAAGGATCTGGTTGAAGAGTATATAAATGACATAGAAGTTTTTGAATGTAGTTCAGATTTTTCTGATACAGAATCTTTCTGTAAAGAATACGGTTTCCTTTTAGAAGATTCTTGCAATGCCATTCTAATAAAGTCAAAAAAGCCAGAAGAGTTCTTTAGTGTGTTCTGCGTACTAGGGGATAACATGCTTGATGTAAACCGAAAAGCAAAAGATGCTATGGGGGCAAAAAGAGTAAGTTTTGCTAGTAAAGAAGAGGCTGAGGAAGCCACAAAACAAATTTATGGAGGCATAAGTCCTTTGGGGTTAAATGAAAATATAAATATATATATTGATCAGAACGTAATGAGTAGAGAGAAAGTATTTATAGGTGGGGGTAATAGAACAACAAAACTCTTCCTATCTCCTCACACCCTTCAAAAAATCTCTAAGGGAATTGTTTTAGATTTAGCTCAGAGCTGACCTACATAAGTCTGCTGCTTGGGGGGCAAGGGCTTTACCATTAAAGCCTGGAATTCTAGCTAGTTGGATATAAAATTTTAGTGAATTTTTTATTCTTTCATAATCATCTTCATCTAGCTTACTAGGGTCCATAAGAGGACTTAAGCTATCTGGGAGTCTATCTCCTAAAAGTTCTTTCTCTTCCTCTGTTAATGAATCAACGAAATTACTTATCGCAGAAATAGCATCAAGATTTGTATCCTCTATAACAGCGGTACATGTTTCTACTTCAAGTCCGCTTAAAGGGCTTACGTCTTTATCAAAGTCCATTTGGTATTGAATGAAAAAAATCAATACTATAAGTGAAAAAACAATAAAGAAGAGAAGCTTTATGGGAAATAAAAGTATTTTTTTTATTGGCCAAATAATTGCTTTGAAGAGAAACTTCATTCTAATTTAAACTTATAACAAGACATTGACATGCACCACCTGCCTTGATAAATTCAGAAACATTAACCTGAACAACGTTACACCCTAGGTCTTTTACTTTCTCTATAACTGAGATTTCTCCTGCAGGAAAAATAACTGTATTTTCTATAACTACTGCGTTGCATGTCAGCAACTCTGCGTCATTTTTACTAACAGGTATCAAATTAAATAATTCTGACCAATTTGAAAGGCTAGAATCTTCGAATGCTCCTGGGTAGTAAATTGCATCATTATTACCAGTAGGTAATAACTGAAAACATGTATCGAGATGATAGAATTTTTCGTCTATTAATCTATTGACCAAAGGTGTAAGGCCAAATTCCCTTGCAATAAATTCAAGAGCTTCTTTATCGCTCCTTATCCCGTAAGTTCCAATCAGATAATCCTGGTAAACAAATGCATCTCCTCTTCCTTCAAATTTGTATTCTGAAGGAATCCTTCCTACACGATAACTGTTATCTTTGTACCAGTTTTCAAATATCGCTTCCTCTCCTTGTCTTTCGTGAAATTTAAAATTAGCAATAAGTACATCTTTTCCATTAATAATTCCGGAATTAGCTGTAAATACTAAGTCTGGCAGATCTTCATTTGCCGGAACTACTTTTACTTCTGCCCCAGCACTTTCGATTGCTTTCTTTAGATTAGACCACTGTTCTTTGGCCAAATCTAAATCAACTTCTACCTCAGCATCCATCCATGGATTAATTGAGTACTCAACTTTAAAGTGATCAGGAGCTCCCATTAAAACAGTTTTGTTGTTCACATTCAAAGTTTACTTTTATACAGATTAAATGTATATTTTTATTCATGAATGAATTCAAGTACAGTCCAATAGAAATAGAATTTCTTCAGGAATGTCACAGAATAAATGAAGATAATGCACCAAATGTTGGGAGCACGGAATTTGAAGATTTTGTTGCACTAGTGAGCAATTCGGACTTCAACCTCTGTGTCACAAAAGGTGGTTTGCCTATAGGGTACGTAATATGTTTTCAAGATAAAGAACCTACAAACTCATATATGGAAAAAATTAAACACAAAAACTTTAAAGAAATCAAGAAAAGAGTAAGTAGTTATCTGTACATTGACAGAATTGCTATAGATAAGAACTATAGAAAAAACAAACTAGCAACTGGGCTTTATTTAAGAGTTATTGATTTTGCTAAAAACAATTCGATAGATAACTTAGCTGCTGAGATCAATCTTCTGCCTTCCATCAATACTCCCTCTTTTAATTTTCATCAAAGCTTCGAATTTTTTGAAATTGATAAAATCAAATATGCTTCTGACTATGAGGTTTCACTTCAAAAAAAGATTCTCTAAGGATATATAAACTAAGTTGGAATTCTTTTAGTAGGAGAGTCTTTCTAAGATAAGGCTTATAACTTTTTCTGCATTTACATCAATACATACATTGATGTTTTTTCTGCCCTCCCAGGGCTTTAAGCGTTCGCTAGGACCGCCTTCGTTACGACTTATTCCTGTCCCCATCCAAGTTTTGCCTCGACTAATCCCCTCTGTTTCTACTTTAATTGGATAATTTACAATGCTGAAAAGGGACCTGTCTAAAAAATAAGTTATTGCTGACGAATCATGTGTTGGCATTCCTTCTTCACCAAAAAAGTTTGACAAAAATTCATAATAAAAAGGAGTAATTTTTTTCAAATGTTGAGATCTTGGATCATCAAATTGACATATAACATCTAGTACTTCTTTTCTCATAAATACCTTGTTTGTTACATCTAAACCAACCATTGAAATTTCGCAGTTTGCAGAAAAAACAATATCTGCAGCTTCAGGGTCATTTATAATATTTGCTTCTGCAGCAGGGGTTGCGTTCCCTTCAGAGATAGCATTACCGCCCATAAGAACAATTTCTTTTATATCTTGATCTATTGAGCTGTCATGCCTTAAGAGTTCTGCAATATTTGTAAGGGGCCCAATCGGGATTAAAGTAACTTCTCCCGGATTATTTCGAATAGTTGTATGCAGATATTCAAGAGCTGTCTCACTTTGAACTGAAGTCTCCGGAGGGGGGAGGTTTGAATCGCCTTGTCCATCTGGACCATGAACAAAATCAGGGCTCCCTCTTCTTTCAGATTGTATGGGTTTTTCTGCACCTTTGTACACGGGAATATCTGACCTCTCTGCAATTTCTAGCAATCTAAGTGCATTGGTTGTACAGATTTCTGTTGAAGCATTCCCAAAAATTGTGGTTAATGCAAGAAGTTCTATTTCTGGCGAGTTTAAAGCATAGAAAATAGCCATCGAATCATCAATACCCGGATCTGTATCAATTATTACCTTTTCCGCCATACCTTTATACTACTGGTATAAATTAAATTAATTATTATCCATCAACCCAAAACTACAGCAAGAATTAATATTGGGAGAGTGGGTGTAGAGAAGTTTATTATTGATGCAGATACTGGTTCTGATGATGCAGTAGCATTACTAATTGCACTACGAAATCCTAAAATTAACATCTTGGGAATAACAATTGCTTCTGGTAATGTCCCAATGAAACAGGGCGTTACTAATGCTTTATCAACTACCGAGCTTTGTGGAGAAAAAGTCGATATATATGCTGGAGCAGAAAAGCCATTAACGAGAGACTACATAGAGATATATTCTTTAGAAGAATTTATAAAACATGTACGTTCAAGAGATCCGGCATCTGCTAGTGGGCAATGTGTTCATGGAGTTGATGGTATGGGTGATATAGGGATTGAGCCAAAAACTACTGATATACAAAAGCAAACAGCAGTGGACTACTTGGTGTCTTCTTTCAATGAACAACCTGATGAGATAACTTTAGTAACACTTGGGCCGTTAACAAATATCGCAGAAGCAATCAACAAAGACCCTTCGATAAGTAGTAAAGTAAAACATTGCTATGTAATGGGGGGAACTTCTGATGGTTCTGGGAATGTTTCGGCTGCTGCTGAATACAATATCTGGGTAGACCCAGAAGCTGCTCAAATAGTTTTCAATTCTGGAATGCAAATAACCATGGTCGGGTGGGATAACTCTTATAAGTATGCAATGCTTCGAGAAAAAGAGATAGAGAAAGTTAAATCTATCAACACAAAGTATTCAGATTTTGTAGTTGATATACAAAAAACATTAAGAGAATTGACTTTGAAAACCTATGGTCATGATGGCTTTGACTTACCAGATCCAATAACTATGGCCATTGCGATTGATAATTCAATAATTGAAGAATCTCAGCAACTTCACGTAGTTGTTGATACTCGTGATGGTCTTACAAGAGGGCAAACTATTGTTGACTATTTCGATGCAGAGAATGGAGAACAGAATATTCGAGTTGTAACAAAATCAAGTAAAGAAAAGTTTATGGAACTCTTGATGGACTCCGTTAGGTAGTGTTCGCTACTTCATTAATCCAATTTGTAATTATCCAAGTTGGATTTGCTTTTAGTCCTGGCCTAATTATCACCCTGATTGTAAGAACAACTCTAACTAAAGACCGAAGAAGCGGTGTGAATGTTGCTCTAGGTGCTGCATTAGGTTGCCTGATTATTACCATTTTTTCAGCTTATATTATTTCATTTGTAGTTGAGAAAGTACCTCTCGTTTTAGAATATGTCACATACGTTGGTTCATCCTATATTATCTACAAAGCTTTCAATATATTAAGAACTTCAAATAAACAAATTGAAATGGAAGAAACCAAAACTCCGTTTCTAGAAGGTTTTAAGATTAACTGTCTTAATCCAAAAATGATTTTACTTTATCTAACAGTTTTGCCTTTATTTCTTGACGTTAGCCAAAGTATTTTCTGGGGAATGATTTACCTAGGTTTAATTACTACAGGAGTGAACATAATTGCTGATCTTACTTGGTGTTTTGTTGCAGGTATTGTAAAGGAAAATATAAACATCAACAACAAGGTAGTGGACAAACTTGCTGGAACTATACTTCTTGTTCTAGGAGTTGGAATACTTTTTAATCAAATAGTTTAATTCAGATATTACTCTTCTTCATCCTTGAAGAGCTCTGAAACAGCAGCAATACTACCTAAAACAGCTGACATATCAGCAGGCAAGAACACCTTACTTGACTTACCATCTGCTATTTTTTCTAAAGACTCAAGATATTTTATTGCAATAAGATCATTTGTTGGGTCGCCCTTGTGTATTGCGCTAAATACTTTCTCTATGGCCTTTGCTTCTCCTTCAGCTACAGCAATTTTTTCATATTTTTCTGCATCAGCAATCTGCTGTACTGCATTCGCTTCACCTTCTGCGTTAAGTATCTGAGACTGTCTTCTTCCTTCGGCAGTTAAAATAGCTGCCTTCTTTGATCCCTCTGCTTCTGTAACAGCAGCTCTCCTATCCCTCTCTGCTTTCATAACTTTATTCATAGCATCTTGAACATCCTGGGGTGGGTCTATCCTTTGCATTTCTACACGTACCACTCTTGTCCCCCATTTGTCTGTTGCTTCATCGAGAATAGATTTGAGCTGTGTATTAATTGTCTCTCTAGAGGTAAGGGCTGCATCTAGCTCTAAATCCCCAACGACATTCCTTAAATTTGTTTGGGCTAGTTTTGTTGCTGCAGTGATGAAGTCCCCAACGTTATAAACAAGTTTCTGTGGATCGGTTGCCTCGTAATAAATCACAGCATCAACAGTTATGTTTACATTATCTTTGGTAATCACTTCTTGGGGAGGAACATCAATAACTTGTTCTCTCATGTCAACTGTAATCAATCTATCAATGCCTGGAATGATTACATTTAGTCCGGGAGACCTCTCAGAAGCAAACTTACCAAGCCTCTCCACAAGTCCTCTTTCATAGGGTCTAATAATCTTAAATGCTCGAGAGATAACATAAACAAAAACAACCCCTAGTAATAACGTAAATCCTGAACCAATCAATGTTTCCATAAGTACCTATCCTATATTCAATCTACTTTTTCTACAACTAATTTTGCACCATCTATATCTACTACTTTAACCAAGGTACCACTATCGATATCCCCAGTTGATGAAACTGCTTTCCAAATATCGCCCTTGAATTTTATATCTGTCGAAGTGTATTGACTGACTGAGTCATCAAGAATAAACTCATCTCCTACATAGCGAAAAGAGCCTACAGTCGAATCGTTATCTTCATCTTTCGGTTTAGCATATTTCGTAACTACATAAATCCCTACTGCTGAAAATACAAGAAATACTACGCTCTGAACTTGTAAAGACATTCCCAATAAAGAAGCTAGGCCTGCTACAAGTCCTCCTAGAGCAAAAGGTAATAGGTAAAAAGTTGCTGTGAAAGTCTCCCCTATGCCAAATCCTATCGCGATAAGGAACCAGAAGTAATTAGCAATAATCTCTTGTATAACTGAATTCATATATTAATTCTACATACTACCTGTTTGTATGAGGAAGTTAATCTTGAGTAGTGCTCTCTTCAGAATCTTCTTGTTGTTCAGCTTCATATCTATTCAATGCCAAGATGAACATTAAGAATAGGATTGTACTAGCTACAAGGAATGTAATTGGAAGGATTCTAAGCTCAAAAGCATTTAACCCATCTATCTGTGCAGGTTTTGGACCTCTTGGAGCATATAGAATAAACAAAATTGAATTCACTATCCCCCATCCAAATGTTCCTGCTCCAACGATTAGAAAACCTAATCTCTTTCCAAGATTTGTAGCATTAAACAACCAAGTTGTCCCTAAGAAAACAAATATAGAAGTAACGAATGATAAAATACCTGTTACCAAAAGATTTGCAGAAAGAAGAGATCTAATTATTTCACGCATCTGGAGAAAGTCCTCTCAAGAAATCTACAATTAGCGCTATGTCGCTCTCCGGTAAAGCTGTACCGAAACCTGGCATTCTTCCTCCTCCGACCCCATTAACACCGTAGGGCTTCCCAATGTAGGACCCGTTAATAATAAAGTCAATCATATCTTCTCTTTCTTTAAATTGTATGTTTGCTCTTCCAGCTCTAATCGAAGGACCTAAACCACCAGATGCTATTTCTTGTGTATACGGAACCCCCGCAGAATAACCGGCTGTATGACATCTAGCACAATAAGCATTAAATAGCCCTACTGCCCTTTTTGCGGATTCGTAATCTCCTGAAAAGGTTGAATACCCTACCTCATCAAAGGATACTTCCCAAGCTTTTTCTTCAAGAGCCTTAGTTAGGTAATCTAAACTTTTTTCTACATTTACTAGATATTTTTCTTTGTTTTCTGTAGTAACAGTTAAATTTATGACTTGTGATTCTAGTTGAGATAGAAATGATTTCGCCATTGATAAGTCCCCCTTCAGTGGGGAAGTTTTCTCTTCATTAGGGTCTAAATTAAACAAAGTGGTACCTAACATTTCACTTGAAATGACTGCTAAGTCAGAAATTTTATTTTCGACTGAATCATTTAATCCGTCCTGATCTGTATCTATACCCTCAGTGGAATCAAGTAAAGTCGATACCTGTTCGAATAAATCAATTGCAACTGGTAGCTTAGAAGGTGCTGCTTCTATCTCTTCTCTTAGTTCATATTGTTTTTCTATTTCGTTTTGTATCTGGATATCTGCTGTCTCCAGCCTCAAAAGAGCAGAATTTATATTACTTTCAATTGAAACTAAAGTATCCACCTGTGGAACTTGTATATGGTGTAAGTAATCAATTAAGTCATTGATTTGCCCTTCGTTCATAGGGCCTCCTCCTTGTAAGCCCCATGCAGGCATAGGAGAGTTTGCACGTCCATAAACTAACCAGAATCTAACTTCGTCATCATCATACCTATAGAAAACATTGTTAATTGCTGGAGCAGCCCAGGTCACAGTTACGCCGCTTCTTTTTTCTACATATGAAGCTGCACCACCACCTCCATCAGGACCATGACAGTTTCCACAACCAAACTCTTCATATAAATGCTCCCCTCTCTCGATAGATACTTCGTGAAACTCCTCAACAAACGATTCTTGTCTAGCTTCTTCACCTAGGTAATAAAGAGGGATCATGATAGTAAGTAATGACGATACTAATACTCCAATGGTCAAGACTTTATCAAGATGTTTTGTTTCAAGCTCTTCATCAGTCTTGTATGTGGATTGATTAGGAATGTATTCTCCCTTGACCTTTTCTCTTCTAAGTCCTGTAGAGATAAGAAGAGATAAGCCAAAGAGAACTACTAAAGAAATAATTATTGTTATTGAGGAACTATTCATTAAGCCTCTTCTGTTTCAGTATTTAAGGCTATACAAGAACCGCCCTTGGGGTATTTTACTGAAGGGACTGGTGCTCTAGGAGACTCTAGGATAACCCCTGTATTTATTACCAGCCTCCCAGTATCAGTTACAGAAACGGGGAACCTATCAAGATTCCTTGGAGCAGGTCCAGCGTAGTATTCTCCAACTCCATTATATTTAGAACCATGGCAAGCACACTCAAACCCTTGTGATGAATTACACCATGGAACTCTACATCCAAGATGTACACATCTCTGGTAAACAGCAGTCAATCCTTCTGCTACTGTCCCATTACTTTCAAACTGTGAACCCTTCAAGCTTTCATCGTTGAAAGGTAGGACGTATGCACGAGCATCCGGAATAAAAGCAGGCACTATAGATCCGTCAGATTGAAATATTTGATCTTTCAAATCAGTTACTAGACCGGCATCTACCTTGCCACCAAAACCTCCTGAAATTTTTGGCCACATAAAACCTAAGTACGTTAACACTTGAATTCCTGCAAAAGCACCAAAAGAATACCTTAGTGCTTTTGTCAAAAATTGTCGTCTTGTAATTCCTGCTTCTTCTTCAGAAACTTCTTCATAAATAATTTTTTCTTCTAAAGTTATTTCTTCTCCAACTTCTTCATCAGAGAACTCGGGCTCGAGCTCTTCGTCAATCCCTTCAAGTACAGAAGTGTCTTCTGATATGAAGCCCTCATCAATTTTTGACTTATCAGCCTTTATAGCTTCTTTTTCTACTTGTTTTTTCCAATTTTTTGGTCTAGAAACTCTCCCACCTACTAATACTGATATAGCTGCAATCCCTAAAAGGAGAACTGCTGAAGTTGAGACAAGAATTAGCTGTAGAGTTGTCACTCGAAATGTATCCAATCTAACATATCATCAAACCAAATCCCATCTATCCACGGATACGTCCAGTTCCAGCCTGGACCTCTAAATAGAACCCCTATGATTGTCAATATTGATGCCCCACATAGAAAAAATGTCCACATCATTATCGCAAATTTCCTGTCAGAAGGTTTGTTACTTGGGTTTCTATCCAAGTAAGGAATTGACATCAATCCTAATATCCCTGCTACTCCAGGAATAAGAACCCCAGCTATTTGAGGATCCCAATAAGACAAAGCCTCTTGTAACCCCAAGAAATACCAAGGAGCTTTTGAGGGGTTTGGTGTTACATTTGGGTTAGCTTCTGGCAACAAGGGTGCTTGGAGTATGGCGCTTAATAAAATTAAGAAAGCAGTCATGGACATTAACGCAACAAATTCTGGAAGCATTAGGTGTGGCCAAGTATTGACCTTGTCAACAGGTTCTGAAGTTGATTTCTGAATTGGATCAGCTTTAACAACTGTTAAAAGCCTCTGGGTTAACTTAACTTCAGGTGCAAAACCAACTTCTTCAACCTCTGGAGAAGCTACCGCAGCCTTGTCTTGTTGAGGAGTTTCTTCTTTAACCTCTGGAGAAGCTACTGGAGGCTCTTCTTTAGAAGAGTCTGATGGTTTTTGTTCGGTTGTTGCTGAAACTGCTTCTTCACTAGAATCGAGTTCTGTCTCTGAACTGCTCTCAACTACTGTAGGTTCTACTCTCTTCTCAACAATAGTAGGCTCTGCCTCTCCTTTCATTTCTGCTAAAGCCTGCTCCACAGATATTCCAAGAGCTTTAGCTCTTGCCTCAGCAGACCTAAGTTGCAAATGTTCTGGAATTTCTACCATAATTTACCTAAAGCGGACCAGATATGCCGCCATCCTTCCTAACTCTCCAAAAATGAACGGCCATAAAGATGACAATAATAAAAGGGAGAAACAAGCAGTGGGCAACATAAAAGCGAAGCAAGGTTGCTGTCGTGGGCTCTAGGCCAGCAAATAGAATAAACTTAACCTGTGCCCCAATAACAGGAGCATAACCTCCCATATTACCGCCTACCGTGACCGCCCAAAGAGCTAACTGATCCCACGGAAGAAGGTAGCCAGTAAATGATAGGAGTAGAGTAAGTAAAAGAAGTATTACCCCAATTACCCAATTAAATTCTCTTGGAGCTTTATAGGCTCCGTGATAAAAAACTCTAGACATGTGAAGAAAGACAACAAGAACCATTAAATGAGCACCCCATCTATGCATATTCCTTAATAATGAGCCAAAAGCAATATCTGTTTGTAAAGTTTGAATATCAACATAAGCCATCTCCGTTGGCCTAAAATAAAACATTAACCAAATTCCTGTCAAAGTAAGGACTATGAAAAGAAAGAAACTCATTCCTCCTAAGCAAAGTGTATAAGAAAGTCTTATTCCATGTCTTTTAACTTTCACAGGATGAAGGTGATAAAGAACATTATTCATTACAACATAAGCTCTGTTTCGCGGACTGTCTGAGTATCCCTTTCTAAATGGAGAACCAGGTCTAAAGATACTAGACCATAGCTTACTTCCTTTTAAGGCATCACCAAGCTCACTTGATTTGTCTCTTAACATATCTCTTAGTGATAGTTTTTCCATGTTCTATAGCCTACCGTATATATAGCCGTGTCTATCGTCTCTTGCGCCAGAATCTACATCCCAAGGTGCTTCATATACTCCATTCTCTATTGCAGCATCAGCGAGAGATCCTTGAAACTTTCCTAAAGAGATTACTCCGGTAGGGCACCTGTCGATACACAAAGCACATCTGGTGCAAGCATCTTCGTCAACAACAAAAAAACCTACTGCCTCATCTTTACTAGGTTCCTCAACATTTAGAGAATCCGTAATGGCATCTAAAGAAAGATAGTGTATGCATTTCCAAGGGCATATATCAACACAGCCTTCACATAAGATACATTCTGCCTCATCTATATGTAAGAATTGTTTAGGCTTAACCCTAGAGGAAACTTTTTCGGCCTCCACCATACCCAACTCATAGTCATTTCTAAATTCTGGCATATGAATTAGGACTTCTGATTTTGCCATTATCTACTCTCTTTCCAATTCTTTACCGTAATCTGAATATTTTGTTGGCCTATTTCGTAATTTATCTATTTCTTGAATTTTATAGATAAATATAGCGGCAATAACAAAAAAGCCCTGGTATATTCCAACTGAAATTAAATCTTTTAGTGCCCCTAAGCTTAAACCAACTTCATTCCCAAGAAATAAGATTGGAGGAAAATTGATAAACTCTCGCTGGTTTGTCCATTCCAAAGGCCCTTGGCTAAGGTTTAACCACTCTGAGGGAAAAACTCCAAAAATTAATGAAAACTCAATCCAGGCTAATAGAGAAAGGTATGATGCTTTTGACCAAGTCATTGGTTTTTCGCTCCAAGCAAAGAGTGCGAGACCAACCAGAGCAAGTTGACTACCTCCAAATGCTATCAACTGTCCTAGAGTAACAAAAATCCAGCCCCTAGGAATCCAGCCAAAGTAATCAACTACCTCTAATTCAGGAAAATTAGCATAGTGAGCAATTATTACACCGATGGTTAAGCCGAATAAACCAGCAACTAAAGATGCTACCCCTATTTTATATCTAGATTTATAAATCATAATTTAATCTGTATAACATTAACCATTTTATCGTTTATTGAAAATAAAAAGATGTAAGTTCAGACAGTTAAGGTAATTAGTTATGAAAAATGTTATAGAATTTATTATTAGTCAAGACATGTTGACATTTTGTTTTTTTCCTGAGTTAAAATAGCTATGCAGTAGGTGATAATGATAAAAAATTTGTTTAACAGTAGGGGGAGCTCAATTCCAATCATGTTTTTGTTTGGATCTTTGATTAGCCTCCTAACTACAATATTTTTCCTCTTTGTTGACTCAATGTATAAAATTTTTCCTCAATCCTTGCCATCTGGAGACTTAATTAACTCAAATACAGTAAATACATTAACAATGAGTAATAGAAACTATATCTTTGTATATACTTCTATCTTTTTCTTATCTTTTTATCTAGTTCCAAGACTTACTGGAAAAACATTTTCTGGGTTAAAACCAGCAATTACATTTTCGGGGTTAATTCTTGTAGTTATTATTATTTCCCAATTTTTTTCATTTGAATCAAAAAATAACTTTGAAATTCCATATAGCCTATCAATAATATTGCTGACGGGTTTAGTTCTGTTTGCTTTAATTGTTGTAATTAATTTCATTAAGCGTGCTGAAAGTTCTCTCTTTGTTTCTGGATACTTCTTACTAGCTTCCTCAATCTCATTAGTGGCGGCGATATACTCTACCCAAATTGAACTTAAAACAACCGCAGACCTAATGATAATTAATTCTTTCTTTACCTCTTCGCAAATTTATATAGGAGGGGGCTTTGCCTCGTTGTGTGTAATATTTTTCTTAGCCACTAAAGGAATTGGGGGAACTCTTGAAAATAATTCGCTATCCTATATCACATTTTGGGGGTACCTATTTCTATTCCCTTGGGTTGGTTTACAGTTCTATTTTGGATCCTTTTTACCCAACTGGCTAGAAAATATTGCAATCTATATGTCTCTTGGTTTGGTTATTCCCTTACTAGCATTTCTACCAAACATAATTAAAACTATACAATCTTCTAAAGATGAAAAGAATCTAGTACTAAAGTACTTAAACTATTCAATTTACTTATTTGTATTTGCAAATCTTTTACTCATTGTAGGGGGGATGCCGTCGATAGTTCCTTTGGTTAGTTTTACGATGTGGAGTGAAGCAATTTCATGGTCCTTTATTCTTTCACTGGCGTCAGGCATGTTAGGAATTTGCTACTACTCAATACCAAAGCTTATGGGAAGAGAGTATAAGATAGAGAACATATCTCACTACTTATTTATTGCTGGATCAGCACTAGTAGTAATGTCCTTAGCTTCCAGTGGAATTATTTCTGGATATATGTGGACAGCAGGAGCAAATGCTGGAACTTTTACTACCTTTGGAGAAGGGTATGCTCTTACTTGGAAAGCTATTTCTCAATACTATTATCTCTCAACACTAGGCACTGCTATGTTAACAATTTCGATAGGAACATTCTTTATTAACACATTAAGAACTATAGCTTCAGGTGTAGTTGTAGCTCAAGAAGTTCTTACAGGAGTTACTGATAATGAGTGATTTGTTAAAAAAAGTTGCCAAACTACTTGGAGTACCAGAGAGCCTTATTCAAAGATCCTCTGAAGCTCGTGCTGAAGCCTCAGGAAAATCAACTGAAGAAGTACTGCAATCATGGTCTGGAGGAGAGGCAGTTGAGAGTGCTGAGGAAGAGGTTGTTGAAGAAGAGAGTGCTGAGGAAGAGGTTGTTGAAGAAGTACTGGTTCCAGCAAAAAATGAAAACACTAAAGCCATATCAGCAATAATGGTTGCTGCAATGCTTTTCTCTGGAATATTTACTCTCACTCTACCTTTATCTCAAGTTCATGATGAAGCACAAATGAAAAATGAGGTGTATGAAATTTCCGATGGAGCAATTATATATAACCAAGAAGGATGCCAAGATTGTCACTCACAAAATATAAGGCAGATCATTCCGGATGCTGGAATAGGGAGAATAACAAGTATAGAGCTATTAGGACCTTCAATGAAGACGGGGGGATTAAGTAATACTGGATTGAGAAGAGTCGGTCCAGATTTGTCTACTATAGGAGACAGAGAGCCTACAAACAATAAAAACTGGCTAAAAAGATATCTAAATAATCCATCTTCATTGAGACCTAATGTCCCTCATCCAAAATATGACTATTTATCCAGTAAAGAGATGGATAATTTAATCGAATATCTTGTAAGCCTAGGTGAGGAAAAAAATGAGTGATTTGTTAAAAAAAGTTGCCAAACTACTTGGAGTACCAGAGAGCCTTATTCAAAGATCTTCTGAAGCTCGTGCTGAAGCCTCAGGAAAATCAACTGAAGAAGTACTGCAATCATGGGCAGGGGGAGAACCTGTAGCTACTGAGGAAACAACTGAGGAGCCTGTAGCTGAGGAAGAAGCTCCTGCTGAGGAACCAACTGAGGAGCCTGTAGCTACTGAGGAAACAACTGAGGAGCCTGTAGCTGAGGAAGAAGCTCCTGCTGAGGAGCTAAAAAAGAAGGCTATTTTATCAAAAGTAAAGGAAACTGTCGTTTTAGCAAATAAAACTCTTGGGATTAAACAGAAACAGGCTGTTGCTATCCCTAGGTGGATAAATCTAGCCTTCATGATTATTCCAACCTTTTTATTAATCAGCCTAGTTAATACTTCGAATGTTCAAGAATGTGGTGAAAATGGAGTACTAGCAATTGACAGAAAAAGCCAAACTACAGTAAATTGTGACGGTAGCAAATTTGAAGGCAAGCTAGTAAGTGCGAATAAGATAAATTATGTAGCAATAGGCCAAGAGGTGTACTCAGGATCTGCAGCATGTGCTGGTTGCCATGGTGCAAATGGAGGTGGTGGAGTTGGTCCTGCATTTATAGGTGGCGAGCTTTATACTACTTTCCCAACATGTAGTGATCATGTTAAGTGGGTCCAACTAGGTTCATCAGGGTGGCAATCTGAAGTTGGTGCGGAGTATGGTGCTGAAAACAAGATATCTATAGGTGGAATGCCAGGATTTCAGGGGAAATTAACAGATGAAGAAATAAGAGCAGTAGTAGCTTTTGAGAGAATTGTATTTGGAGGTGAAGCAACTGAATCTGTTTTAATTGACTGTGGTCTTCAAGAAGCCAGCACAGATAAAGGAACTGATGAAGCTTCTTCCTTAATCCCCTAACAACACTTCTGTTCTATATAAATTAAAAAAACTAAGGGTCGCCACAGAGCATAACATGTGCCAAACCATATGCGCTTGTAACCATGAATCAGGATTACACCATGGATGACCTGGCACACCAGTCCCCCAGATAATGAGGGCTCCAAAGAAAGAAGCAAAACCTAAGAAAAACCAAGGTGTATATTTTTTTCTAATTACTGCAGAAGTTTTTGGCACGATTAACGCAGGTATAAAGTAAAGGAGCATTTCCCAGTTCTCTTGAAAGTTTTGAAGAGCATTAATTACTGGATTGCCAAACAATTGTTGAATTATAAGTACCGCAAAACCTGATCCAACTCTTCCATAAATATTTGGAAACTTTACAAGAACTTCGGTTGCAATCCACAAACCGATACTTAGTTCAAATAGATTAATACCAATGCCTAGCCCTCCACCTATAAACCAATAACTATAAGCAAACCAACCAAGAAGTAGAGAATATATGATGAAATATGTTTTTATAGAAAATCCCATTAACCGTTTTAGGTTGTACAACCAAAGAATAAGAATATATGTAATCATGGAAACATTGTCTAGCCACGCACCAAATGATGTATGTGTTCCATGCATAGCCATTGATCCGGGTCCTAAGAATGTTGATGCTGAAGCATAGAGTAAGGCAATAGCTGAAGAGCCAAACATTTTAATCCCTTTTCCAGAGACTGAGTCTCGCGCTAAGGTTAAAAACATATAAAGACCTGTGGCAATAAAACCTAGATTTCCAAGAGTATTAGATGGTTCTCGAAAGAACCCCCCGCTTACTCGTTCACACCATCTAGAAATTTCTCCAATAGCTTGTTCATTTGATGCTGGTGGTCCCCATCCGTTTTGACCATTTATCAACGAAACAACCAAGAAAACAAGCAATGAAATCAGCACATATTGTAATGGCTTATATTTCAGGTATTTTATATTATTTGTTTGCACCTATTTAACTTATAACTAGCATTTCTATGATGCAAATTAATTTTGTATATAATGTGTAATTATTCTTAATATTGTTGGTAGGTAATGGTAGTAAAAATAAAAAATGAACTTGGGTGGCAAGAGCTGGTTGACCTTCCAGAATTAAAAATAAAAAAAATTAGAGCAAAAATCGATACGGGAGCTAATCTAGCAACTCTGCATGCAAGGAATTTGAGAGTTAGGAGAAAAGACGGAATTAAATATATCTATTTTGATATTCCACCTTTGCCAGGAAAAAAGAAAAATAGGATTAGAAAGGGAGAGCTCCTTGGATATAAAAGAATTAAAAGTAGTGATGGATTAATAGAGAAAAGGCCTTATATAAAAACAACAATGATATTAGATGGAATAAGTAAAAAAATAGAAATTACTCTTACAGATAGAACAAATATGGAATTCCATATGCTAGTTGGGAGAAAAGCATTGGGGAAAAGGTGGCTTGTTGACCCCTCTAAAAGTTTTAAATCAACACAGAAAAAGAAAGTAGCTAAAAAGAAGGTTGTTAAAAAGAAAGTAGCTAAAAAGAAGGTTGTTAAAGCATGAAGATAGGGATACTTTCTCAAGACATTGGGCTTTATTCAACTAGAAGACTCTATGATGCCTCCGTTGAAAGAGGCTACGACACTGAGGTAGTAAGCTATCTCAAATGCTACATGAATATAGCTAAGTCCAGACCTAGGATATTTGCTTCTGGACAAGAGCTTCATTATGACATAATTATCCCTCGGATAGCTGCATCCTGGACATTCTATGGAGCTGCAGTTGTAAGACAATTTGAACTAAAAGGAAGCCTTTCTGCAAATTCTTCTGCTTCCATAAGTAGGGCTAGAGATAAATTAAGAGCTCTACAAATTATGGGTAATAGTGGTGTAGAGATGCCCGTAACAGGCTATGTCCATTTTTCAAGAGATATCAGAGCAGTCTTAGAAACTGTTGGAGAGCCACCTTTTGTTATAAAGTCTCTAGAAGGGACTCAGGGTCGAGGGGTGATTCTTGTTGAAACACTTGAGGCAGCGGTAGGTGCGATAGAAGCAATGAAAAAATTAAATCTTAATATTCTAGTACAGGAATTTATATCTGAAGCTGACGGGGAAGATGTTCGGGCAATAGTCGTTGGGGACAAAGTTGTTGCTTCTATGAAGAGAAAAGCAAAACCTGGAGACTTTAGAGCAAATATACACCTAGGTGGAAGCTCATATAAATATGAACTAACAGAAGAAGAAGAAAAGACAGCAATTACAGCAGTTAAAGTTTTGGGGCTATCCGTTGCAGGAGTAGATATGATTCAGTCAGAAAGAGGGACTTTAGTTATTGAAGTAAACTCTTCCCCTGGTTTAGAAGGGATTGAAACTACATCAGAAATTGATGTGGCTTCTGAAATAATTAAATATATGGAAGACAGCCTTAGCAAAGAATCCAAATCAAGAAAATTAGATATCTAGTTTATAGTTCTAACGAATAGTGGACGTCCAAATAAAATTCATAACTAGTTTTCTCATATTTAGATCTCCTTCATCAAGTATTTTTTCTTTATAAATTACTAGCGGAACTCTAAAAATATAATTCGGGTCGTAGGTATTAACATCAATCTCATTTATATGAAAAAAGTTACTAAATAATAGAGTTACCTTTCTCAATCCTTCATCACAAAGTGAGCAATCCTTTGTTGTTATAAATTTAATTTCACGCATTAGTCACATTGTGGTTAAATAATCAGATGAGGCCTTGGACTTTATTTTGGATTTTACTACTCGCATTAGTAATTATAACTTCTGGGTTACTAGTCCTTAGGGCTATCAGCTAGTGATAAATTAATTTTTGTACCTTCAAATATTTCTGCAAAGCTAGATGCACTATTATTTTTCATACATAAAGTAATCATGCCCCACGAATCAGTAACTAAGGCTATTTCCCCCTCACCTATTTCCTGATAGTTTCTACTCCACTTAACTTGATGAGGAGTATCTCCTATTGTTAACTGAATTACACTATCGTAACCAATTCCTACTTCGCTTAAGTCGGATGGACCTATGTTAGTTTGGCAATTTCCATAGTGATCATTCCAAATTACCTCTCCCTCTATAATGTTTCCTTTCTTCTCAGTAAGAGGGATTAGTAAGTTTTGCAAAAGCTCTACGTCTGTTTCTGGACCTACTTTTTCTATTGGTAGCATATTTGAAGAAAGTGCGGCGGCAAAGGGGCCGAATCTATCTCTTGCTTCAAAGGTAGAACCTTCGCTGGGAATTATCCATTCTTTGTTTGTTAGTTCAAATGCTCTTGTAACTCCTCCAACTGTTGCAGCTGCAAGATTTAGCAATCCATTGTCCGGTCCAACCATATATCCCCATTCCGTCTCAAGAGCAACGGCCTTTCGATCGGTCCCTACTCCTGGGTCTACCACTCCTAATAAAACTCCATTTGGCAGATACTGTATTGCACGCATTAAGAGAAGGCTACCTGATCCAACATTATGAGGTTCTATGTCATGAGAAATATCAATTATTTTAACCTCAGGGTCAATTCTTTTTATAACACCTTTTACTATCCCTACTGAGCCATCGATAAGACCAAAATCTGATGCAAAGGAAATTATTTTTTTATCCACAGAATTATTATATGGCTAGATAATATTAATTTATTATGCATAGAAGTTGTATTTTGCTTTTGTCATTCATATTAAGCTGTGGAAACGGTCAAATAGACAATGAAAATAGTACTGTCGAACCAATTGAAGAAGCTCAATCTACTACGACAACAAGCAAGTTAACCACTACAACTATAGAGATCGATACATGTATTCAACAAAACAATAAAGATAGGACTCTTGAAACAACGGAAGATTTACAAGAATTTCTTTCTGACTATGGTTTCTACACAGCAGAAATAGATGGAAAATTTGGACCTCAAACCGAAACGGCTTTAAGAAAATTTCAGGAAAAAGCAGAAATAAAAGTTGATGGTAAATTCGGCGATGAAACTAAGAAGAAAATGCGAGCATGGACTGGGTGTGAGTAGTAAAGTAAATATAGAACTTACCAGGAGAAATTGAAATTGTTTAGATTTATATTCAGTAAAAAAGGTCTGGCATTCTTTATTATTCTATTTACTGCGCTTTTCTTGGGTGTTGGATACTATGTTATGGATGTTTCTGCTTCTGTGCCATGTGAATACCTTTGGATTGAAGGAAATACCCCTAGTAAGTTTGTTGGTGCAGGAGAAACATACGGAGACAGAGACCATTCCAGTTGGTATATTAAGGAATACGAAACAGTCACCATAAAGTCAACAGAAGAAATTACACTTTCTGGTTGGTGGATGGAGCAAAACCCTGGTGGAAAGACTGTTCTTATGCTTCATGGATTAACAAGTAGTAAAGCTAGTGACGGAATACTAATCCCTTCTGGAATGCTATATAAAGCTGGCTTTAATATATTAGCAATTGATCTTAGAGACCACGGAGACAGCACCTGTGAAGATGGCTACTATTCTGCTGGACAGTACGAGTCAGATGATTCTGCTGCAGCACTTCAATGGCTTGTTACAGAAAAAGGGGTAAAAGGTGAAAATATTGGGATTTACGGCAACTCTCTAGGAGCGCTTACTACTCTAAACACTTATGCAAAGTCAAAAAATTTTGCAGCAGTTGCTGTGCATGACCCCCCTGTTGAATTTGGTACTTTAGTAAAAGAAGAAATGATTTATCAAGGATTCCCAACATTCCTTTATTATCCATTGAAATACTATTCAAGAATATCACAAGGCGTTTTCCCTGATGAAGTAACACCTGAAAAAGCTCTACCTATGGGTAACAAACAACCAATTCTTGTATTCAACGGTATGCTTGATGATAGGGTTCAGCCACACCATACCGATGATTTAATAGAACTTGCAAAACAAAATGGAATAGAAATTCAAGCAAAAAGGTGGGCTGATATGGGTCATGTAGAAGGGATCTGGGGCCACACTGAAGAATTCGAAAAAATACTGGTTGCTTTCTTTACAAAAAATTTAGGCTAATTGCTCATAAATACTCATTGTATTTATGCCTGTTTTCTCCCAGGAATATATTTCTGAACTTTCATATGAATTTTTTCTTATTAAAGAAGATTTTTCTTTATCAAGAAGAGCCATATTTACGAAATTATTCACTTTATCGTTATTGAAATTTTCAATTACTAAACCATTAATATTATCTTTTACTATTTCTCTTAATGAACCGTTATTTAATGTTAAAACTGGAGTTCCACATGCATTTGCCTCAACGGCAACTAAGCCAAAAGATTCAAATGGAGAAGTGTGTAAAAGTAAATCCGTACTCCTCAATTCTTCAGCTAACTTCTCTTGAGTAAGGCTCCCTAAAAAAGTAGCTGACTTTGAATAATTGTTTTTCTCTATTAAGTCTTTTAATTCATCAAAATATACAAAGCCTTCTTCTCCACTTGGCTCACCAACAAAATACATGTGAAAATTTATTTCAAGTTCTGAAAGGAAGCTCATAAACTCGATGACTTTGTGTTGGCCTTTCTGCTCCTGAATTCTACCTACACATAATACTTTTTTCACTTTAGAGGTATTAAAGTCATAATCAGGGAAAAAAATTTTTGAATTTACACCTGGATGGATTACTTTAATTTTTGATTTATCTATCCCGTAGTTATTAGAGATATATTCTAGTTCAAAAAAACTTGAGGAGATTACCACATCAGCAGAAAGCATCACTTCTCTTTCTTGTTCTATTCTGAACATATTCCTTTTTCCCGTGCCAACAAATAAACCAAAACTATGAGAACTGTATACATAAGGTAAACCAAAATCTTTCTTTAATTTTTTGGCTAATATCCCTGATAACCAATAGTGGGCATGGGTGACGTCGATATCTATGCTGCCGCCATTAATTTGTGAATCAATAAATTCTTTGTAGAAGGAGTCTAAATTGTTGATCTTTGTTTTGATTTCTGTGTTCTGATCAAGCCTTGAGAAAACAAGATTATGGTAATAGTTATTTTTATCTGATTTTGAATTGTCGGAAGTGATGACTGTTACGTTATTCTTTTTTGATAAGGCATTGCACAATTCATGAACATAGGTACTCATGCCACCTCCATCATTTCGCCCTAAGCTCGTTAGGGGTGAGGTGTGATAACTTATATGTAGTACATTCATATTTTACTTATCTCAATATCAAAAAGTTGTTGAGGCTCTCCTCCTAGGTTAAATTTATACCTCTCTGTACCTTTTAAAAAATCAAATATCTTGAGATTACTATCGATTGCAACGGTAATTAATTCATTAATAAGAAAGATTCCAACACTGAAATCATCGTATTTTTTATTCTTCCCTGAATTGTATAGGTAGAAAATCTCATTATCTGAATAACAGAAGCAAGATGCAACGGGGTTTTCTTCAACTTCTAATTGATAGATTGACCAGCCATCAATCTGTAGTATGTTGTAAAACAATTCCTCAACATCTTCGGTCATAAATTTCATCTTTGCTTCACTAGAATTTTTGTGAAGATTGATAAATGAACTGAAATGGCTATCAGTTTTTCCATTTGTAACTCTATGTTCGCTAAATTGTTTATTGAATTTATTCAATTTACGTTTTAGTTCATGTCGATTTTTTCTATCTAGTCCATCTATATAGCCCTTGTAAGATTCGGGCAGGTCTAGTTTGACACTTATATCTTTTTTCTTTATCTTCACTGAAAGAATTGAGTCTTGTAATTTTTGATGAATTTTTTCTATCTCACTAAATTTAACTGAATCAATTATTATTTTTTTATACTGGGATTGTTGAAAAAGATCAATAATATCAACGTCCCCATCGGATAATGCCCTGTAGTCAACATAGTTTCGGTCGCCAACAGGAAAAAGCACTCCTTCGGACTCTTTGATCATTAAAGTGTTTAGAGATTGTTTGTATAATTTAAAATCTTTTTCTTTAGAGTCAAGCGCTAAGAGTGCTTCTTGGAACCGTCTATCAAAAAAAGGGTCTTTGAAATTATTTGAATTAAGCACAAAATTAGAATAGCCCAATATATGTAGATGTGAAATTAGTTAGATAGAAAGCTCCCAATAAACTAATTAAATAATCATGTACATATATTTGATTGTCTATCTCCTTATTTGATGATATTCGCAACTTAATAAACAAATCATAAAATAATACTGTAAACAAAGATACTCCGATGGATGCAATAAAAGAGTACAGAATAGGTTTTGATAAAATAAGTGAAGCTCCCATTACAGATATGAGAACAAGAAAAAATCTAAAATAATACTGGTAGTTACTATATTGTATCCCAAGAAAGGTTGCGATAGTCTGCAGAAGAAATGTTAGAAGAAAAGAATAGATAATAATATTTCTATGTACATAAAAGGTATCAGAAAAAATAAATGAAACTATTGAAAAAGAAATCAAATAATATAGAAGAAAGTTCCCCATAAGGGCTGTAGAGACATCGGTAAGGCTCAAGAAGAGAATGAATATTAAAAATAGCACTAATACATAAGCGTAGTTACTTATGTAGGTGCTTCGATTAAAAAATAGAATGGCAAGAGAATACAGTAAGAACCCAAAAAATATCATGAAGCTTTGATTAATTGACTCATCTACCTCCTGAGAGATAACTGATTCGTAATACCAAATTCCTACTAACCCAAACAGTGAAGAATAAGCTAGGGGGACAGAGGATATGAATTGACTTATCCCAAGTGAAAAAACTAAGATGATCTGGAAATATCTTATTTGAATCTTGTTCATATATCCTCGCGAAAAGTTTACTTCTATAAGGTTGTATTGAATAATAATATGCTGTATAGTTAATACACCATATACAGTACTTCTGAATGGTAAATCATACTACATGTTGATTTTGTTCTATTGTAGTTTGTTTGAAACAGGGCTTAGGAGAAAGATGGAAAAATTAGAAACAGAAGAAGTAGTAGAAAAGAAAACTATTAACTTAGATGACCCTAAAAATACAATTTTTATAACAAAAAGGAATGGAAAACAAGAACCTATAGATCTAGAGAAAATACATAGAGTAATCTTTTGGGCCTCTGAAAGTCTAGATGTTTCACCTTCACAAGTTGAATTGAATGCTCAAATACAATTCTATAACGGAATAACTACTGAAGAAATTCATGAAACAATGATTAAAGCTGCAGCAGATTTAATCTCTACAGAATCCCCTGATTATCAATTCCTAGCAGCAAGACTTCTAATTTTTCACCTAAGAAAGAAAGCTTATGGCCAATTTAAGCCCCCTTCTTTATACAAACAGGTAACCAAAATGGTTGAAGACGGTAGGTATGATCCTGAATTATTAACTGACTACACAGAAGAAGAATTCTCAATTATGGATGGTTTCATAGACCATTGGCGTGATATGAAATTTACCTATGCTGCCGTAAAACAGCTTGAAGGTAAGTATCTAGTACAAAATAGAGTAACTGGAGATGTATATGAAAGCCCCCAATTTATATTCCTTCTTGTTGGAGCTTGTCTTTTTTCAAAATATCCAAAAGAGACAAGGTTGGATTATGTAGAAAGGTTTTATAATGCAGCATCAAATTTTCAACTATCTTTGCCAACTCCAATAATGTCTGGGGTCCGAACCCCAACAAGACAATTTAGCTCATGTGTATTGATTGAAACTGGTGATTCACTTGATTCGATAAATGCGACTTCTGGTGCTATTGTCCGCTATGTAAGCCAGAGAGCTGGTATAGGAATCAATGCCGGAAGAATTAGAGCAATTGGCAGTCCTATACGCGAAGGAGAAGCATATCATACAGGATGCATACCATTCTATAAACACTTTCAATCAGCAGTAAAAAGTTGTTCTCAAGGAGGAGTAAGAGGTGGAGCAGCAACTCTCTTTTACCCTGTATGGCACTACGAAGTAGAGGACTTATTAGTCTTAAAAAATAATCGTGGGGTTGAGGAAAACAGAGTTCGACATATTGATTATGGAGTTCAATTCAATAAAGCTATGTACGAAAGACTAATAAAAGATGAACATATTACTTTATTTAGCCCTTCAGATGTACCCGGCCTTTATGACGCATTCTTTGAGGATCAAGACAAATTTGAAGAACTATACAAACTATATGAGGAGGACGAGAGCATAAGAAAAAAGAAAATAAAAGCAGTTGAATTATTTTCTTTATTCATGAATGAAAGAGCAAGTACTGGAAGAATTTACCTACAGAATGTTGATCACTGCAATACACACGGAGCATTTGATCCGTCTGTAGCACCAATCAGACAGAGCAACCTGTGTCTAGAGATAGCTTTACCAACCAAGCCATTGTCAAACGTAGATGATCCAGATGGAGAAATCGCGCTATGTACTTTGTCTGCTTTCAATCTAGGCAGTATTGAAAAACTAGAGGACTTAGAAGAAACAGCAGATTTAATTGTTCGGGCACTTGATGGTTTGCTTAGCTATCAAGACTATCCTGTTCCTGCAGCTATACACTCAGGGAAAAGGAGAAGGACACTTGGAGTAGGAGTCATTAACTATGCTTACTATTTAGCAAAAAATAATGTAAGGTACTCTGATGGTTCTGCAAATAATCTAACTCATCAACTTTTTGAAGCAATACAGTATTACCTTCTTAAAGCATCTAATGAACTCGCAAAAGAACAAGGAGCTTGTGAACTCTTTGATGAAACAAATTATGCAAAAGGCTTATTACCTATAGATACCTACAAAAAAGATGTCGATGAAATATGTGATGAAAAGCTACATCTAGATTGGGAACAACTTAGAGCTAACATAAAAGAGCACGGCTTAAGAAATAGTACACTTACAGCATTGATGCCAGCAGAGACCTCTGCACAAATAAGCAATGCTACAAATGGAATAGAACCTCCGAGAGGATATGTTTCAGTTAAGCAAAGTAAAGACGGCGTCATGAAGCAAGTAGTTCCTGATTTCACAACATTAAAAGATCAATATGAGCTCCTTTGGGATATTCCAGACAATAAAGGATATCTTGAGCTAGTAGCGATCATGCAGAAATTCGTAGATCAAACAATTTCAGCTAATACAAACTATGATCCAAGCAAGTTCGAAGAAGGGAAGTTGCCTTTACAGAAAATGATTCAAGATATCCTCACAACTTATAAATTAGGAATAAAAACACTCTACTACCACAATACAAGAGATGGCTCTAGTGACGCGCAAGCAGAAAAGGAAGTGGTAGTTGAACAAGATACTGAGGAGAATACAGAAGAAGAGGTATCTACAAATGAGCACGAAGGACATACACATCATACACATTCATCTAGTTCAGATAAATATGGAGCGATAGACTACATACAAGACGACCCAGATGACTGTGGAGATGCTTGTAAAATATAAGGAGGAGAAGAGATAATGGCATATTCTACATTTAACCAAGAAAAAAATGACCCACTAAAAGAACCTATGTTCTTTGGAAACCCTGTAAATGTCGCACGATACGACCAACAAAAATTTGAAATATTCGAAAAATTAATTGAAAAACAATTAAGTTTCTTCTGGAGACCAGAAGAGATAGATGTATCAAAAGACCGAATTGATTACAGTAAGATGTCTGAGCACGAAAGGCATATATTTATTAGCAATCTTAAGTACCAAACCCTCCTTGATAGCATCCAGGGAAGATCTCCAAATGTAGCCTTGCTTCCTTTGGTCTCTCTTCCTGAACTAGAAACATGGATTGAGACATGGGCCTTTAGTGAAACTATTCATAGCCGAAGCTATACACATATAATTAGAAACATTACTAATGACCCCTCTTTAATTTTCGATGATATAGTTGGAAACAAAGATATTGTTGAAAGAGCAGAATATACTTCCCGATATTACGACGACTTAATTAATTATCAACAAGCATACAATCTACATGGGGAAGGAGTACACAAGACAGAGGTTGGCGAGTTAGATGTAAATATGCGTGACTTAAAGAAGAAACTATATCTATGTTTAATGTCTGTAAATGTACTTGAAGCAATTAGGTTCTATGTAAGCTTCGCTTGTAGTTTTGCTTTTGCAGAAAGAGAACTGATGGAAGGAAATGCAAAGATAATTAAATTAATTGCACGTGATGAACAGCTACATCTATCTAGTACCCAACATATGATTAACCTCATCAGAACAGGACAAGATGATCCAGAAATGGCTGAGATTGCAGAAGAGTGCAAACAAGATGCAACTGACATGTTTAAAGAAGGTGCGGAACAAGAAAAAGAATGGGCTGAGTACTTATTTAAAGATGGCTCTATGCTCGGATTAAACAAAGACATCTTATGTCAATATGTCGAATACATAACCGATGTAAGAGTTAAGGCAATAGGAATTGATCCAATCTTCAATGTAACAAAGAATCCTATCCCTTGGATAAATACATGGCTAGCCAGCGACACAGTACAAGTAGCGCCACAAGAAGTAGAGATAAGCTCCTATCTAGTGGGACAAGTAGATAGTGAAGTTAATGTTGAAGATCTAGGAGACTTCGAGCTCTAACTTCGATGAAGTCCGATGAAAAGAAAAGTAACTGTAAAAGTTAACGAATCTATTGAAATAGTTTGTAACAAAAACGACAATTTACTTCGTGTGCTTGAGAAAAATGGCTATGAGATTGACTATGAATGTCAAGAAGCACATTGTGGAACATGTAGGACAACGATGACTAAAGGTAAAGTTGAGTATGCTTTTGAACCTGTTGCCTATATAGGTGAAAATGAAGTTCTCCCATGCTCTGCAATAATCAAGTCGGATCTGGACCTAACTATTGAATGGTAAGAAAATTTGTATCTTTGTAAATAAAGATATTACACTGAATCTTACAATTTATAAGGGCGCTTAGCTCAGTCTGGCAGAGCGCTTCCCTTACAAGGAAGAAGTCACAGGTTCAAATCCTGTAGCGCCCACAAGGGTTTTTCAGAACTCTTTACATATATTTACAAATTACACACACATTACACACACAAAATAGAATAAAATGTACTTGTGACTAATAACTTGACAATTTCTTCAAAACTTCCATTACTTTTT
>JAYZKG010000004.1:0-20626 GCA_036163695.1 Actinomycetota bacterium
TTTCCTCCATTATTGTTCGAGCAAAAACTGATGGGTCTTCTCGATCCTTTAGGAGACCTGCATAAACTAAATACCCTGCAAGTATTCCTGGTATTTGTTCATCAAGATACTCTTTATGTATCAACAATTTTATATCAGGATCACTCAATGCTTCTTTTATTGCGGTAAATATAGTATCTAATGCATTGTCTTGAATATCGTCTGAAAGTGGGTAGTGATAAGTTCTGAAACCAACTTCCTGGTAACTTGTTAAATTAAAATCAGAATCTAATAGAGAAAAAATAGCATTGATGCCCTGGCTTTTCAACCATTGGATTTCTTCCTCTCTCCTAATTTTTCTTGGCGTCATCCCTCTTCCTCCAATGCACTCAGATAGGGCTAACTTACCTTGGATTACCCAAAAAAAATCATTTGGTTTTAATCCTGCCATCTTCTCCTTTTCAACGATACATTATTATATTAGTTGGATATTTTATTCTTGCATTTTTAAGTGAGTCCTTACTATGGAGACCTTTTTTGAAAAAGCATGGTTGATTAGTTCTGAATTTGTCATATTAAACTCTAATGAAAATTGTTTATTTGAAAAACCAACAACTATTGGGAAACCAAAATATAACTTATCTATATTATCTAGAATATAATATGAGTCCTTAGGTTGTTTGCCAAAACCTAGTCCGGGATCAATTGCAATAGAACTTCTACTAAAGCCTTGATTTATAAGGAATTTTACTTGCTCATAAAGATGTTCTTTCACTTCTTCAATAGCATCATCGTATTGAAATTTATCATGTAATCTATTAGATTCTGGATGCCTGTGTGTCAATATCAATCCTAATTTATATTTTTTTAATAACATAATCATCTTGGTGTCTCTTGTTCCACTAATGTCGTTAACAATCAGGAAAGAGCGATTCCTATTCGAATTAGAATCAAAATTAATATATTGTTGAACTGCTTCAAATCTATAAGAATCAACTGAGTGGGGGAATTTTCTTAAGTAGTTTATATCTGTATTATCTAGATAATAATTTATTCTTCTCATTTCCTCATCTCTTGTTACAGGGAAGGAGGAAGGGCTAGTAGACGCGGCTCCAACATCAACTATGGATATTTTTTTGCTATCAAAATTTCTATACATTGACTCAACTGAATTTTTAAAATGCTGTAAATCATAATCCTCACTATTACTTGTTCTTGGCTGTAGTATTCCGTCTCCTAAAAATGACTCGGGAGATAAATTCATTATCCCCATGAGACACCTTGGCTTATCACTTAGGAAAAGTTCCCAATTAAAAGAGTCTTTGGTTTGGCTATTCAAATTGGTTTATTGCTTCTTCTCTTAAAGAAACGTCCATAGCGTAGATTCCCGTTGAATGGGTTGTAATGAATTGAGAAGGACTATTCATACGTCCATCTACCTGTGAACAAATATGCTTTCCTCTAATACGAACAAAAACACCTTGGGGGGAAAGTGTTTCATCAATTTTTTCTCCAATTTTTTTTGTTAGTCTTTCTTGAATTTCGAAAGCATTTGAATAATATTCAACCAAATCAGAATATTTTGACAATCCCGCTATTTTACCATCAGGTATTATAGCTATATCCACATTCCCAAAAAAGGGAACTAAGTGGTGTTCACAAATTGATAAAAAACTAATACCTTTTAAATACATAGGTTCAAAATGCTCCTCAGAATCTATGATGGTAAATATCTCTTCTATATTTTTTTCATTATTTGTTTTTTTATCTAAAAAAGTAATAAATCGATTTAATGTTTCTTCAACATCCCCAACTCCTCTGTCTTGAATCTTTTCGAGTGCAGAGTGAAAATTCTCTATTATTTCAAAGTCGTTTGCAAATATGTAATCTTTTTCTTTCATGAAATCTCTAAAAACTTACTATCTTCATACTTGAGCCAGTTCCAATGAGCTTAACCTTCGGTACTGACTTAAATAATTGTTGAATAATTTCTTTATCTATTGTCTCTTTATCAATTAAAGTGTCTACCATCGATTTCATTTGTTTTTTATATTTTGTTAGTATTTTCTTTGCTGTAATGTGAGCTTCGCTTAATAATTGTTTCACTTCATTGTCAATTGAAGAAGCTACTTCGTCAGAATAGTCCTGTTGTCTTCCATAATCTCTTCCGAGGAAAACTTCATTTGACCCCTTTCCATATAGCATTGGTCCAAGCTTATCACTCATTCCAAACTCCATTACCATTCTCCTGGCAATATCTGTAGCTTTCTCTATATCATTTGCAGCACCAGTTGTCGGGTCTGCAAAAATTAGCTCTTCTGCAACCCTGCCTCCCATAAGCATTGCTAGTCGATCTTTCAATTCTGCTTTTGAAGTCAAGTACTTATCTTCTTCTGGTAAAGCCTGTGTGTATCCAAGAGCCCTTCCCCTAGGAATAATGGTAACTTTATTTATAGGGTCGGCATTAGGTAATGCCCACCCGACTAAAGCATGGCCTGTCTCATGGTAAGCAATTATAAGTCTTTCTTCTTCAGACATTAATTGGCTTTTCTTCTCTGGCCCCGCCATAACTCTATCTATAGAGTCTTCTACTAACTTATGAGATATTGTTTTTGTATTCTTTCTTGCTGCAAGAAGTGCTGCTTCATTTAAAAGATTGGCCAGGTCAGCTCCAGTAAAGCCTGGAGTCTGCCTAGCTATACTTTTTAACTTTACTGACTTACTTAATGGCTTATCTTTAGCATGCACTTTTAATATTTGTTCTCTTCCAAGAAGGTCTGGTCTATCAACTACTATTTGTCTGTCAAACCTTCCCGGCCTTAACAGTGCTGGATCCAATACATCTGGTCTATTTGATGCAGCTATTAATATAACTCCGCTGTTAGGTTCAAAACCATCCATTTCAACTAAAAGTTGGTTTAGGGTTTGCTCTCTCTCATCGTGTCCTCCTCCTAAGCCAGCGCCTCTCATTCTTCCAACTGCATCGATTTCGTCTATGAAAACTATTGATGGTGAAGATTTTTTTGCTTTTTCGAATAAGTCTCTAACCCTGCTTGCTCCAACACCTACAAACATTTCAACAAAATCAGAACCAGAAATACTATAAAATGGTACGCCTGCTTCTCCAGCTACCGCTTTAGCTAACAATGTCTTCCCTGTCCCTGGAGGTCCTATGAGTAGAATTCCTTTTGGAATTTTCGCTCCCATTTTATTGAACTTTTCAGGATCCTTTAAAAACTCTTTGATTTCTTCTAGCTCTTCTTTTGCTTCCTTAATCCCTGCTACATCTTTAAAGGTTATTTTCGGAGACTCTTCGTCCACCTCTCTAGCTTTTGACTTTCCGAACTGCATTATTTGGTTTCCATTGTTCCTCACTTGTGAAAACATATAGAACATAAATGCAGCAATAAATATCCAAGGAAGAAATCCTATGAAATAATCTGAAAAACCTGGAGGCTCTGTATCAGTATCTAGCTCAATGTTTGAATTAATTAAAAGCTGAAAAACTTCCCCCTCAAAGCCTTCTGGGTATTCAGTTACGTAAATCTTTGAAGTTGGCTCTCCTGCTAGTTGGTACTCTACAGTGTTAGACTGGGCTTTAATAGTTGCTTTTGAAACAACATCGTCCTGTATGTATTGCTTAAACTCTGTGAAGGTAGATTCTGTTGTCTCATTAATTGTGTTGTTATACTGCTGGACCCCAACAAAAATTAATATTCCTAAAGCTATGTAAAGAAAAGCAGACCTAGGGGATCCCTTCTTTTTTTCATCGTTAGAATTTTTATCTTTTTCCATATATATCTACAATTTAGTACTCTCTTGTTTCAAATCAACATACCTTTTTGTTGAGTAGTAAATAAGGTCTTATTCTACATTCCTATATATCTAAATTCCCCAGATATAGTTTGTAAGTTTCCATTAGAACCTTTTGCGTAAACTGAGGTTGATGTCCGAACCCCAGGGATCCATAAGACTTTTTCTTCATCAGCAAAAATTGGCCAAATACTTCGAATTGAATTTGAATACCCTGAAGATCTCAACAGTTCAGATACCTTTTGTCTTCCGGTGTCTGTTTCAATGGTGTCTCCTTTTGTCATTCTTCTTATGTGAATCTTTCCCTTAATTTTATTTTTGTCTCCAATAAAATTCCAACTGTTAAAAGTCAAGGTGCCTGGATTATTATTGAAGTAAAAGTTGTTCCAAGTTAACACATCTAAAGTAGTATCATAAAGTATTTTTTTAGGCCAGAATTCAGAATTAATTAAAACTAATAAGCCATTTGATTTTGAGGCTTTCCAATTTCCAAATATATCTACTTCCTTGCCAGTATTTATTGTTGAGAAAAGATTCTCAAGATTTTTTTCTTCTATCCCTTCTTTTTTCAACATTTCAAGTAAATTTATAACTAAATTTCGCTCCTTTGCTCCTTCTTTCAAAACTAATGCAATTGGGACTTCTAAGTACCCCGGTATAAATTTTATATATTCATCAGTAAAACTTTTTTCTTCCTTCAGTTCGGTAATCTCTTTTGAAATGATCTCAATTGTATGTGTTAAATCTCGGTTTGCTCTTACAGATAGGCTAGGCAAAATAATATTTCTTAGCCAATTTCTTGCAATCCTCTCTTCCTTATTTGTGGGGTCTTCCAGGAAAAGAAGATTATTTTTTAACGCATAACTAATTATTTCTTCTTTAGTTACATCAATTAGAGGCCTGTAAAGATTCCCATTTTCATAGGTTATGGATCTTAAGCCATTTAACCTCGTTCCCCTAAGAAGATTTATAAAGAATGTTTCAAGCCTATCGTTTGAATGATGTCCTAGAAGAAGCAGGTTTCCATTGTCTAAAACTTTTTCCTTGTAAATTTCAAATCTTAATTTCCTTAATTCTGTCTCGGTAGCATTTTTACTAGATGGTTTAATTCTTTGTATATCAAGAGGAAATGAATGATTCTTGCTAATAGAAATAGCTACTTCTTCCATTTTTTTTGAACTTGTTTGCCCATGGTCAACATATAATGCAGAAACGGAACCATAATGTTTCTGTGCTAAGTGTAAAAGTGTTGTACTGTCAACTCCACCACTAAGGCCTATAACAATTTCCCTACCCTCTTTTGGTGGAAAAGTTATTTGTTCAATTTTTTTTGTCACTAGTAAGTAGATTTATTAGTTTTTCTTTTCTTCAACAATCTTGTATCTCTTCTTAACAACTTTTCTGAAATACTGGATAACATTCCCAAGAATAATAATTGTTGCTATAGCTACAGAGGTTGGAATAAGATATCTATAGGTCCAAGCGGGTTCTTCGGGGATTCCTTCGTCGTTAGTAATTAAAACTGCAGGTTCCGGAACTCCTTCAGGTAAAACTTCTTTTTCTTCAGATTCTTCAGAAAAAATTTCTTGATTAAAGGAGTATTCAGCTTCAGCTAAAGCAAATTGTTGAAAAAACAGTGCTGAGAAGCAAAATACTATTACAAAAAGAATTTTTTTCATATACATTTATTATAGACCTACAAGTCTTCTATTTGTTCCCATGTTCTATCAGGATGTCCAAAGTGGCTAAACATTGAATCTTTCTTATAATCAACTTCTAATAGCCTGAGTCTCTCAATAATACTTTGAGGTCTCATATCAAAATTTTTCAGAAAATCTTTTAACTTAGTTCTAGGATTTTTTTCAAATGTGTCGACTGTTATCTCGTACGGTTCAGCTTTTCCAATAGCATAAGCAACTCTAACTAAGCATTTGTTAGCTAAATCATGAGCAACAATATTCTTAGCTAAGTGACGAGCTGCGTAAGCAGCTGACCTGTCAACCTTGCTAGGGTCTTTGCCTGAAAAAGCACCTCCCCCTACAGGAATAGTTGGTCCGTATGCATCAACTACAATTTTCCTACCTGTTAAGCCTGTATCTCCAGCCGGTCCACCCTTGGTAAATGAGCCTGATGGATTAAGGTCCAAACTGAAATCTTCACTAACAAAATTTTGTACTAAGTTATTTACTTCTACGGATAAGGCTTTTATATCTATATCTTGTTTATGTTGTGATGAAACTACAACTTTAGTTTTCTCGCCACCTGTTGTCACTTGAACTTTTGAATCTAAATCTAGCAAAGGGTTGGTATTTTGGATTTCCCAAAGACCAATTTGAATCTTTCTTGCTTTATCAAAAGTTTCTGGCATAAAGGATTCTGTACTATTAGTAGCAAAACCTACCATAATTCCTTGATCTCCTGCACCTTGGTTTTCATCATCCTCAACAGCTGATCTAATTTCTTCTGATTGTGGTGTGAGAAAATTCATAATTTCAACCTTGTTCAGATCAAAATCAGGAAAATTAGTTTTAATTGTTTTGGAAAGCGCCTCGTTAACCACCTGGATTACCTTTTCGTCAGTAATTTTAGCAACCTCACTTATCTCACCACCTACAATGACTAATCCACCTTTTTCAGTACCTGTAATAAATGTCTCGACTGCTACTTTGGAGGATTTATTATTATATAAAGCTTCTGTTAGAACAAAATCTGAAATGAAATCGGCTATCTTGTCCGGATGACCTGGAGAAACCGTTTCAGCGGTTCTAATTTTATTCAATTTCTTCACCCCTTGTTTCTATTGTAGCTTTCACCATATTGGTTAAGCTTTGCTTTACTTCATCCCAGCCTCTGGTTTTCAGACCACAGTCAGGGTTAATCCATATATACTTCTCTCCTAAGTTACTATTCAACTGATTTATTCTTTTTTTTGCATCTTTATATTCTAAAACTAGAGGTGAATGAATATCATATACTCCGGGACCAATTGCTCCGGAATATTTTTTTGATAGACTATTATTGACTAAATCCATACCAGATCTAGATGCTTCAATAGACAAAACGTCAACATCTAATGAGTTTATAGCATCTAATATTTCGTCAAATTCTGAATAACACATGTGGGAATGTATTTGTGTTTCGGGCATAACTCCTGAACTGCATAGCTTAAATGAATTAACAGCCCAAAAAAGATAATCATTTTTATCTTCTTGAATAAGAGGGAGGCCTTCTCGTATAGCTGGTTCATCAATCTGAATTATCTTTATTCCACTACTCTCTAAATCTTTTACTTCGTCTCGTAGGGCTAAGGCTATTTGGTACGCAACCTCTCTGTTCGATATATCATCTCTCACAAAACTCCACTTCAGTATTGTAACTGGTCCTGTGAGCATCCCTTTCATGGGTTTGCTTGTCAAACTTTGTGCGTATGTAGACCAGTCTACGGTCATTTTTGATTCTCTGAACACATCTCCATAAATAATTGGAGGCTTTACACATCTACTACCATAGCTTTGAACCCAGCCATTACTAGTAAATGCGAAGCCATTTAAAAGCTCTCCGAAGTATTCAACCATGTCGTTCCTTTCCGCTTCTCCATGAACTAGTACGTCTAACCCTAGACTCTCCTGTATCTCTACGGTTTCTTTGATTATCTCCTTTATCCCTTTAACATATTTATCTATATCTATCTCTCCAGATTTAAGCTGCTTTCTAAGAACCCTGGTTTCAGCAGTTTGAGGAAAAGAACCTATAGTAGTAGTTGGAAGATTAGGTATCCCAATTTTGTCTATTTGTAGATCTAGCCTTTCTTCTCTGCCTGTGCCCCTAGTAAACATATTGTCAGTTAAATTATCCACTCTTTCTCGAACTTCTTTTACTATCCTGCCTTCAAGATCTTGATTTGCTTTAGTCAAATTATCTGTATATTGATCTAAACCACTAGAGGTACCTGTCGAGGATAGGGATTCTTTGAGAAGAAAAATTTCGTTTAATTTTTCATCCCCAAAAGACAATATCGACTTTAAGTTTCTGTCGAGACCCTCTTCTTTCTCAAGAGAATATGGCAAGTGCATAAGTGAACATGAAGTTGAAATTTCAAAACAGTCTATTTTATTTTTTAATTTATCTAGATAGGTATATGTTTCCTTAAGGTTGTTTCTCCATATTGATCTACCGTTAACTATTCCTATTGATATTTTTTTCTTTCTAGATATTTCAATTATTTCATCGAGTATAAAATTTCCATCAATTATATCTAGGTGTAAAGTGCTAATTTCAGAATTGAGTAAATCATTAAGAAATCCTTTATAGGATCCGAAGTAGCCATTAATTCGCACATCTATGTTGGATGAATTTATAACATCTATTAAAGATTCGAAGTGGCTGTTTTTAACAAAATGTTTCCCAACTGCAACCGCTCCTTCATCTAGCATTATTTCAGAAACTCCTATTTCGTTTATTTGATTAATTAGGTCTAAATATGCATTGACTATCTTTGATGCCTGCTCTTTACTAAATTCTTCTTCTTTAGATAAAGTAGCCAATGTCGCAGGACCTAGAATCTTTGCTATAACATTAGTTTTATTTTTAGTAGCTAAGTTATATTCATGAACGAACCTAGAGATATCGGGTTCGAATGGTTTATCCCAATCAATCTCAGGAACTAAGTAGTGGTAATTGGTGTTAAACCATTTCGTCATTTCTAATGGTTGCTCCTTTTTCCCATTAACATTTCCTCCTCGAGCAGCACTAAAGTATGTCTGTAAATTATTGATAGAAATATGGCCGAAACGTTTTAGTGGAATCCCTAAGTGAGCGATTGCGTCAAGGACTTGATCATAAAAAGAAAAATCGCCAATTAACTGTTTGTCTATGAAAAAACTTTGTTGCTTTAACCAGCTATCTAATATTTGATTGTCTACAATCTCAAGTAAGTCTTCCTCGGAGAGCTCCCCTCTCCAGAACTTTTCCACAGCCCATTTATATTCTCTATTTTGGCCTACCCTAGGAAATCCTGATACAAAAGAAGAAATACTCATTCGCTTAGCTCACTAGTATTGGAGAAATTTACCATTTTCATTCTACTTTCGATTTCAATAAATGGTCCTGACCGATTTAATGTATAGAAATGTAGCCCATCTGCATCATTTTCAATCAACGAATCACATAAGTCTGATATATAGCTTAAACCAAAATCTCTTTCTTCTTCTTTACTTTTACAATCTAGGAACCCTTCTCGAAGTTTTGAAGGTAGTTCTGTATCACAGACTTCTGCAAACCTCTCTGCCTGAATTAGGCTAACTAATGGCATAATCCCTGCATATATTGGAGTTGTAGCATCAAATTGTCTTATTTCTTTATAAAGATTTTTATATTCTTCTATATCAAAAAATATCTGAGTAGCTGAAAATGATCCTCCGGCTTCAACTTTTTTCTTAAATGTACTCAATGTCTGTTCTCTATTCTTGTCTTCAGGATGGCCCGAAGGAAAAGCTCCAAACCCTATTCTTTTTATATTCTTTGTATTTATATATTCTATTAGATCACTTGAGTGCTTAAATTCTGTATTTATTTCATTTTCTAGCTCATCAAGATCAATTAGAAATTCATTAGTAGGGCAATCTCCTCTAATAATCAAAAAAGAATTGATACTTTCCTCTAGGTAAGCATTAATTATCTTATCAACATCTACCTTTTGTTTATCACAACTAGTTATGTGTGCAACTACTTCAGTATCTAAATGTTGCCTTACTATTTTTACTGCATCAATTATGTCTCTATTCTTTGAGCCACCTGCACCATCAGTAAACGAAATAAAGTTTGGAGAATAAGGAGCTAGGGAAATACAGGATTCTTTAAGTAGGTCAAACTCTTTAGTATTCCTAGGTGGAAAAAATTCAAATGAGAGAACTTGTTCTTTTCCAAATGTCATAACTTATCCTTCCAGACATTTGAGAGTATTGGCTATTTTTGCTTAAAGCCGCATTTCCTTTAGCACCTTGGTAGCCTTCCAGGTTGCCGAGGTTTTTAACCTTCTCTTAATGCCTGTAGTAAATACTAATACCGTTGGTTGATTAATCAAATAGTGTAAGCTGAAATAATGGTTAAAGAACTATCAAAAATATTTAGCCTACTTTTAGCTATTATTTTTTCAACTACAGGATACCTTGCTTCCTTAACAGTAACAGCGCTGGTAGCGAGTGAGGTAATGCCAAGCCAACTGTTTGTTGGAGTTCCAAATGCAATTACTGTTGGTGGTGCCCTGATTGGGGCTAAAATGATTGGGTATCTAAGTTCTAAGATATCAATGTTAACTTCCCTTATAGGAGCTTATCTTGTTGGAGGTTTTGGTGGATTCTTATTGTTTCAAAGTATCCTTTATGACTCTTCAATTTTAATCCTTCTAGGGGCTCTAATTTTGGGAGTAGGTCAAGCAGCAACATTACAGACAAGATATTTTGCCTCATTTATTGTTAATAATAATTATAAAAACATTGCTCTCTCTACTGCTGTGTGGTTTTCTGCTTTTGGTTCAGTTTTTGGACCGACGGCTGTAGGTCTTTTTTCACCATTTTTTTTAGATATTTATAGTTCTGATTTGATTGTTGGATATATATTGGCATTTACAGGGATGATTAGTGCAGGAACAGTTCTTTTTATTTTTACTGACAGAAAATCTGGATTGAGAGAAAAAAATATAATTAAGACAAAAAGCAAAACAAAAAAAAGAGTTTCGGGTGAAATTAATCTATCAATGATCTTGGTTATTAATCATGCAATTATGGTTTTGATTATGTCGGCCACACCCTTACACCTAAGAGATATTGGTGAAAGTATTGGGGCAGTGGGAAATATCATTAGCGTACATACTTTAGGAATGTTTTTCTTTGCACCGATCATTGGAAAAATAGTTGATGTGATTGGAGTACAAAAAACTGCAGTAGCAGGAAGCCTTCTTGTTCTACTTAGTTGTATTCTTACGCTTTTTTACACAAGTGTTTTCTTTCTTGGATTGGGTCTTTTCTTACTTGGTCTTGGATGGAATTTTACATTTATATCAGTCAGCTCGGCAATATCTTTCTTTTCAACAAAATATTCTTCTGATCTAAATATTAGAAGCGATATGTATGTATTTGCAGGCAGTGCATTAACTCATCTTATGTTGGGTTTTTCTTACTTTAACCTAGGGTATAGAACAATTGCATCTTTGGGCATACTTATAACATTGTGGTTAATATTCAAAACACAAAGATTAGACCACTCTATTGACTCTAGTTAAGACCTAGTTCAATTCATTTACTGAGACTAGCATCTTTGATTTAGGGAAAGGTATTGGAACAGTGCTAATTTCAACATCTTCTACTTCTCGTTCAAATTCAATTTCTTTAACAAAATTTCCAACTATATTCTTAAACATATAGCTTGCAAAAAACTTTCCTAAACAGGTATGGGCCCCTCCTGCAAAAGGAAAATATACTCCGTCGTCGTAACTTTCCATAAATCTTTCAGGCAAGAAAATATCTGGGTCTGTCCAGTGCCTAGGATCTCGATGTATTTGTAGAGGGCTAACTGCAATAATTGAATCTTTCTTCAGTTTATAATTTGAGATTGTACAGTCTCTAACTATTCCTCTTGGGGAAATCGGGACAGGAGGATATAGCCTAATTGACTCTTTAAAAAGAGCTTCCATCAACTCTGCCTTTTTCAATGAAGTTATATCAAATAGATTTGTTTCTGTCGACTCTTGAATGATTTTATTTTTCCACTTCTGATCCTCTGCAAGAAACCATAGTGAATTAGTAATCGTACTAGTAGTTGTATCGTGTGCAGCGAGTAGAAGAAAAATCATATGCTGAGCAACATCTTCAGCGCTAAGCTGGTTTCCGTCTTCATCTTTTGCCGTACACAATTCATAAAATAAGTCTGTTCTATTATCCCTTGATTCAATTGACTCATACTGTTCAACAAAATATTTCATAAGCTCTTCTCTAGCTTTAATTCCTCTACTGTATCCTGTTGATGGGAGATTTAGGCGAACTGGTGTGGTCGCAGATCTAATTGCATTAGTGAAATGGTTTACCATTTTAGTCTTTCCTTCTTCATTTGAGTCTCCGAAAAATACTGTGAAGGCAATATCAAGAGTAAGAGATTTAACCTCCTGATATAAGTCAATTTTTTTCTTTGATTTAATTGAACTAATCCATGTAGTAATTAGAGGATTCATTAATTTAATATATTCTTCTAATGCGCCTCTCCTAAAAGCATGCTGCATAATTCCTCTATGGTATTTGTGATCGTCAAAATCTCGAAGCATCAATCCATTTTTAAAAGCTGGACCTATTGAAAAAGACCAGCCGAGCTCAGAAGAAAAATTGTCATCAATATCTAAGAAAACATCTCTTGTGACTTGAGGACTCAAAAAAACATTGACCTTCCTATTAAGGACATTCATAGAGAAGACGTCTCCATATTTTCTTTGTAGCCTAGTTACGTTACTTAGTGCATCTAAATAAAAACTTATTGAGTGACCAATTATTGGCAAGCCTCTTGAATGTTGAATCTTGTTTTCTTTCATGTTATACAACTATAATCAACGATAATCCCTGGTTTCAAAGGTTTGAATAAATGTATGCATCAGCACAATCCTTGGTCTCATTCCTCTATTGATTTCTTGAATTGCATTAAACAATAGCTCTGAGTATCTATATTGTGTTTTGTCAATCTGGGCTGATGTACCTAGTATTGAAGAACTTAAATATTCGAGCGTAGATTTTAATATTGATTGGTTCGAAACAGTTATATCTTCTTCTTTCAACTTCTTTGTGATGTTATCTGATTCAAGCTTAATCCTAAAAGCATAATTCCCGGCTAGGTAAATGTCTTTGGGGGGAGTAAGTATCTCAGTAATTAAGTTGTGAATTTTCTTTAGATGCGAATGGTAATTATCTAATTCAAGATATGAAGCATAATCGGCCAATGACATATCGAATGTTATAGAGGATTCTGCTGATATATAAATCTGCCTACATCTGCTTTTGACTGTCTCGGGTATAGTTGTGATTCCATCATCTAGTTCATGAGTCCAAAACTGATTCGCTTGCAACAATATGTAAATGGTTGAACTTGATGCCTCCTCTAGGGTCTTGAGAAGTGCATTTAGGGCCTCTTCTGTAAGATTTTTGTATGGAGTAAAAATATATATTTTGTAATCGGCAGAAATAGGGCCTACTGCTTCTGATTCAATAATCTCTCTTACATCTTGTACTCCAACCGTTTGGAGGTTGTCTGAATCTACATAACGTATATCTGGATGGTCAGAATAGATATCACTACCAAACAATACCTTGGAAGCAAAGAGCTTTGCTTGTATTTCTAGCTGAGTAGGGCTGTTGCCAGTAAAAATATATGAATTAAAAGGCTTGTCTACCTCTAGCAAAAGAGAGCTATTAAGAGTCATATTCTACAAACCTAGCCAAGCAAGGGTAAGGTTTATGTTCTTGCTAATTTCCTCTTCACCATCAAGAACTAAATAAGAGTCTCCATTTTCTTCTGCTAATTTTAAATATGCATCTTGAACTCTTTGAAAGAAATCTAGACTGCTACTTCCTATCCTGTCAGCAACAATCTGTCGCTCTTTAACTTTTTCAATAGAGAGATTTAGGAGTAGAACTTTATCGGGCCACACTCCATCCAATCCAAAATCGTTTATCATCTTAACTTCTTGAAGTCCTAAATCTCTACCAAGAGCCTGGTAAGCTAATGAAGAAATAACTGTTCTGTCAGAAAAAACCCACTTGCCAGAACTCAACGCCGGCTTAATGACATCTTCTGAAAGTTGTGCCCTATTAGCAGCAAACAAAAGTGCTTCTGTTCTTTGAGAAACGCTATATTCATTAGATAGTAAAAGATCTCTAATTTTTTCACCGATCTGTCCATGGCCTGGCTCTCTTAAGGTTGTAAAATCTACGTTTTTTCTATCTAATTCTTTTACTAAAGCATCGAGAAATGTGCTCTTGCCTGAACCATCAATCCCTTCAATTGCAATATATAAATTATTCATTCTGGTTTTTCCTTTGTTGATCCAAAATCTAATTTTATATTATTAAAGTTAGAATTCTCAATCTCATTATTTATTTTCTTGTAGCCTGAAAAAAGACTGATAATGCCTGATACAAATATTAGCAGTGCACTGCTTTGGAGGACTATCTCCACTCCAGAACCGTCAAATTGATTATTCAAAAAATTTGCTATCAAGCCAGTGGTTAAAAAAGAGATGAATAGTGCAATCCTACAAATAGAGTAAAAATTTCCGAAGACCCTTCCTCGAAGTTCATTTTGAGTTGTAGCTTGAAGAAAGCTTATCGTCAAAAGATAAACACCGCCTGTTCCTGCTCCTGCAACAAAAATGGATATTAAAATATATAAGAATTCAACTAATCGAAATGCATTAAATAAAGCTAGTCCAGTCACTAACATCCCGATACCAATTAAAATACTGACTCTTTTAAATGATGAAAGTAAATAGCTGAGCAAAATCATACTAAATAGTATCCCTAGTCCAAAAGCTGCAATCATAAAACCAAAAGAGCTTTCAGTAAATCCGAGATCAACAGTTAAGAAAGTGTACCCCAGGATAAACAAAGCTCCAGCAGCAAATAAGCTCAGGGATATAGATATTGCAATATTTCTAATAGATGGGGTACTCATAAAATAGCTTAAGCCTTTTTTGAATTCACCATAACTAAACAACTCAGTTTTTTTAGGAGCATTTCTTTCATCTGGTTTTAGGAAGAAAAGTATATATGAAGATATTAAGAACGTTAAGGAGTCAAAAATAAATATAATGGAACCACTCCAACCATTGCCGTAATTAAATATAACCTCTGGAACTTTGATGTCACTTATTATTCCAAGCAATACTGAAGCAATTGGGAGAGTTGCGTATGTACCAACAGCAAAGAGAGAATTGGCTTTAACCAAATTTTCTCTATCTACTACCTCCGGAACAATTGCTTCTCTTGAAGGTTGGCGAATTAAAGAAAATATCTCTGATAAAAAATTTATAAGAAACAAAAAAATTAGGTTATCTGCAAAAAATAAAAGAAGAACGATAAACATCCTTGAAAGATCGCAGATGATCATAATATTTTTCTTGTTAAACTTGTCTGCAATTAAACCTGCTAATGAAGATAAAAAAGCAGGGATAATTCTTGCAATTAATGGGACAACTGCTGTTAATTCTGAATTCCCTTCTGCTGTTCCAATCTGGCTAGCGAGGGCTACGGAAGCAAACAATGTAGCCCAGTCACCAAAGCTTGAAAGTGAGCCAGACCACCACAATATTGAGAATTGTGATCTTGACCATATCTTTACTGAATTCATTCTTCTATATTCATCATAAATCGAATTTAAACTACTTTTTTTTTAAAAACTGTACAAATAAAGAAAATACTGTTAACAATAAAGACATGTCAAAACCATTAGTAATTGTTGAGTCACCAACAAAAGCAAAAACTATATCAAAAATTCTTGGTAAGGATTATGAAGTTACTTCATCTGTTGGACATGTTCGTGATTTACCAAAAAGCTCTAAAGACATACCCGAAAAATTAAAAGAACAAGTAGCTTGGAATGGAGTTCTTATAGAAGATGGTTTTAAAAATGTATATGTTGTTCCGTCCGATAAAGAAAAAGTGATAAAAGATTTGAAAAAAAAGCTTGAAAAAGCATCTGAAGTTTATTTAGCAAGTGATGAAGACCGAGAGGGAGAATCTATTGCTTGGCATCTTCTAGAAGAGCTTGGACCTAAGATTCCAGTTAAAAGAATGGTTTTCCACGAAATCACACCCTCGGCAATCAATGAGGCCATTGAGAATCCCAGAGATATAAATATAAATCTTGTTGAAGCTCAGGAAGGAAGGAGAACCCTAGATAGGATGTTTGGTTTTGAGCTTTCGAAAATTATGAGAGTTCTGGGTGGCAACTTATCAGCAGGCAGAGTTCAAAGCCCAGCTGTAAAACTAATTGTTGAAAAAGAGAGGGAGCGAGAAAAATTTATAAAAGCCCTATATTTTAATTTTGTATTAAAAGCAATAACAGAGAAATATGAGTTTGAAACAACAATAAAAAAAATAAATGAAAAGAGGTTGGCTCAAAGTTCAGATTTTAATGAAAACGGAAAACTAGAAAAAGAAGAGAGATTCCAACTCAATCATGATGAGGTAACTAATATAATCAAGGCAATTCAAGAAGAAAAAGCAATTGTTTCGAGTATTGATGATAAAAAATATAGAAGGTCTCCTTCTGCTCCGTTTAGAACTTCTACACTCCAAAGGTCTGGGAGTAGCAACTTGGGGTTCAGCCCATCTCGTACTATGGGTGCTGCACAAAAATTATATCAGGAGGGATATATAACTTATATGAGAACAGATTCAATAGTTCTTTCTGATACAGCCATAAAGGCAGCTAGGGAGTATATCAAAGAAAATTTTAATAAAGAATATTTACCTGAAGAACCGAGAGTTTATAAATCAAAAGTAAAGAATACTCAGGAAGCCCATGAAGCAATAAGACCCGCGGGAGAGAAGTTTGTAACACTCGAAGAAATAAAAGATATTTTTGAAGAAGAGTCTGATGAATTTAAGATTTATAAGCTAATTTTTAATCAAACTATTGCATCACAAATGAATGATGCGTATGGGAAAACAGTAACCATTGAAGCTGAAATTACTTTTGACTCAGAAGAAATTTCTGATTCAAAAGTAATAGAGAAGATAACTATTGGTACTTCGGGAACAATTATTGAATTCCAAGGATTCAGGCTTTTACAAATTAATCGAGATAAAGAGCAGCAAGAGTTACCTAAATTAAGTATTGGTGAAGAAGTTGTAATTTCATCAGCTAACTATGAAGAAAAATATACATCCCCTCCTTCTAGATACTCAGATAGTGGCTTAATCGAAACTTTAGAAAACTTAGGCATAGGTAGGCCTTCAACATATGCCTCGATTATATCTCGAATTACAGATGTCTATGTTAGAAGTGAAGGAAGAAGCTTGATTCCAGAGCCAATTGCTTTTGGTAAAATTGATATACTCCAAGAACATTTTCCTGAACTTGTTGAATATTCATTTACAGCAGAAATGGAAGATAAATTGGATCTAATTTCAAACGGGAAACTTAAAAGAGAAGATTTACTTAATGATTTTTGGTTTGGAAACGGGAAAAAAGGTCTTAAAAATCAAATCAATGAAGAGATTATCAAGAATATTGATCCAACAGATGCTACAACCATTAAATTGTTTCATGATAAAGAAGGCAGAGAGATCGTATTAAAGACAGGTAGGATAGTTGGTGGAAAAGCAAGACCATATTTGTTAAGAGATGATGGTGAAACTGCTACGCTTCCTGAAGATTTTACGATAGACAGTTTAACTCAAGAATTTGTTCAAGAACGTTTTGATGAAAAAGATAAACTAAGAGCTTTAGAGAGAGACGTAGGAGTAGATCCTGATAGTGGGAAAATAATAAGAATAATACTTGGACCATTTGGACCATATCTTCAGATAGGTGAAAAGGAGAAAGGCAAAAGAAAACCTAAACAAGGACCTATCTTCAAAACTGATAGTCCTGAAAATTTAACATTGGAAGATGCCCTTGAAAGACTCGACCTTCCGAGAGATTTAGGTGGAGATGAAGAAGGGTGGGAGTATATTGCAGCAGTTGGACCTTATGGTCCATACATCTCTAGGCAAAAACAAAGGGAGAAATTTAGTAAATCAAATCTAAACGAATTAAAAAAAGAGGAACTATTAAAGATAGTTAAAGAGGAAAAGATAGAATGCCCCAAAAGTTTAAATAAGAAAGAAATGATTGAGGTAATTGTATCTAAAACAAAGCCAACCGAAAAACATTTAAATGAATTGAGTAAAGATGATGTAGTTTCCATTGCTAAACAGTTCAAAATTAGAATTCCATTTAAGAAATTAGATAGTGTTGCAAAACCAAGACTTATAGAAAAAATCCTTTACCAAAAAGAAAATAGAAGCTTGGAAGAGGATGCTGAATCATTAACAATAACTCTTGAACAGGCTATTGAGAAATTTAAGGAACCACCTAAAAGGAAACAGTAATAAAACTTCGTATTCAAAAATCCTTTGTGCCTTACTCTAATAAAATTATTTATTCTTCTTCTATTTTATTAGAGTTTTCATGAGCACCCAAAGTACTTCTATATTTAGAGATAACATTTTGCCATGAAAAATTATCCGATATAAATATTTTTCCTTCTGAACCAAATTTATTAATTGAAGTTGGATTATCTAAAAAATATTTGATTGCGTCATACAAATGATTCTTGGTATCGGCAACGAAACCTGTTTTTCCAGGAATAATTGTCTCAGGAGAGCCTCCGGAAGAACCGGTAATTACGGGTTTTCCATAACTAGCAGCCTCTAAATAAACTAGTCCTAAACCTTCGTACTCTAAACCAAAAAATCTAGAATGAGAAGGCATTGCAAATATATCTATATTTGAATAGAAATCCTCTATACTATCCTTTTCTTCTGATGATGGAAAGAAACTTGTTTTTACTGTAAATAAATCTGACAACTTTCTTAATTTCGATTCCAATCTTCCATGCCCGTAGATATATAGCTCTAGGCTGTAACCCTCTTCCACAAGATCGCTACAAGCCTCTAGAACCCATTCAATTCTTTTTCTAACAACAAATCTACTAGAAACTCCTACTACTATTCTTTCTCCTTCATTAAATTCTTTAGTAGGTGTTGGCTCGACGGTAGGTGTCCCTGCACCAATATATAGAACCTTTGATGAAGTTAATTTCTCCAATTTATTTAAAGAGAAATAACTTATTGTATAAATCTGTTCTAACATATCCATTGACTTTGACATTATCTTTCCTAAAACTGGGATGAATCTGATAACATTAAATTCCGCACCATGCGCAATCATTGAAATAGGAATATTTAATTTTGTTAAAAAAGGAACCATTAGGAATTGTGGATTGCTTGACCCCATCAATATATTGTCTACTTCTTTCTCTTCAACAATTTGAGTAATCTCATCAATTGTTTTTTTTGTTGGGAGTATAAAATTAGAAGAAGATGGGAAAGTAGATTCTCCCTCTATCCAATTTGGCCCGTAAATCAAGGTTTCATCTGGAAAATTGTCAACAAAATTACATAAATATGTAGAGATTCCCCCTTTTTTTGGTTTCCAATCATTTGTAATTAATAATGTTTTCATATCCTATTTTCAAACATCAGGATTCATCAATTATTGGAATAAATCAAAATGCACTTGCAAAAATAAGGCTTACAATTGTCATAACTTTAATCACTATATTCATTGCTGGCCCTGATGTGTCTTTAAATGGGTCCCCTATAGTGTCCCCGATTACAGCAGCTTTATGTTCTTCAGAACCTTTACCTGCTCCGCCTCCAGCTTCTATATATTTCTTAGCATTATCCCAAGCTCCCCCAGAATTAGCCATGAAGATTGCAAGGAGGAATCCTGTTACAAGAGCTCCTGCTAAGAATCCTCCAAGAGCTTCCTTATTCCAGAAACCTATAACTAAAGGTAGGGTAATTGCCAATCCTCCTGGGAGCAACATTTCTCTAAGTGCAGCTGTAGTAGCTATGTCAACACACTTTGCATATTCTGGCTTAACACCTTTCTTTCCTTCTCGTAAACCAGGAATTTCTGTAAACTGTCTCCTTACTTCTTCAATCATCTTAAATGCAGCTCTACCTACCGCGTTTATAGTCATTGCAGCAAATAAGAAAGGGAACATGCCTCCAAGAAACAATCCTATTGTAACTTCAACTTTTGTAATATCTAAAGAGCTAATACCGGCACTCTGAACAAAAGCAGAAAAGAGAGCTAATGCTGTAACTGCGGCTGAAGCTATTGCAAAACCTTTAGCTATAGCAGCGGTTGTGTTTCCTAAAGAATCTAGCTCATCTGTAGCTTCTCTTACTTCAGGTGGTAAATGTGCCATTTCAGCAATTCCTCCTGCATTATCAGCTATTGGACCGTAGGCATCGACCGCAACTGTAATGCCCAATGTGGCTAAAACTCCTATTGCAGCTATTGCAACACCATATATTCCTCCGCCATCTCCTAATCCCCAGTTTCCAGCCCAATAAGCTCCTCCAATTCCTATTGCTACTACAACAACTGAAAGTGCAGCTGACCTCATACCCTCGGCAATCCCTGAGAGCACAACAGTTGCAGGACCTGTCTTTGCTTGGTCAGCAATTCCTTTAACTATGCTGTAGTGATCTGAAGTAAACCACTCAGAAATCTGACCTACTAATATTCCAACAATTAAGCCGATGACAACCGAAACAAAAGGCCCTATAGGATTCTCTGCTCCCTCAAACATCCTTTGAGACAGAAAGTATACACTTACTGCAGTAAGAATTGCAGCTGCATAGGTTCCACGATGAAGGGCTTGGGCAAGCCTACCTTCTTTAGGCTTAACCAAGAAAGAAGAAATTATTGATGCGAACATTCCAACAGTCCCAACAGCTAGAGGAAAGAATATTAAAGCTGATAAGACATCTTGACCAGAGAAAACAATTGCTGCATAAGCTATTGGTGCAACTAATGACCCCACGTAACTCTCAAAAAGATCTGCTCCCATTCCAGCAACATCACCAACATTATCCCCAACATTGTCAGCAATTGTTGCAGGATTTCTAGGGTCATCTTCAGGAATGCCTGCTTCTACTTTCCCAACTAAGTCTGCGCCAACGTCTGCAGCTTTAGTATATATTCCTCCACCTACACGTGCAAAAAGTGCAATTGA
>JAYZKG010000005.1:0-14594 GCA_036163695.1 Actinomycetota bacterium
GTAAAAGTAGGAGCAAGGAATAACGCCGGAAAAAATAGAAATGATGCTGCCTGTGCTCCTTGAGATGAGCCTGATCTAACCCCTGCTGCTACAGAATATCCTGCAAAACCCATCCCCCATAAGAATGCAATGCCCAGGACAGCAAAATATCCTAATGTTCCTGCTGCAGGGTTTGCTCCTATAATTACACCGATAGTCAGAATTAGTCCTGCCTGAATAAGTACTCTCAACCCGCCTACAAGAATAGGCGCGAGAATAATCGCCCATTTCGATATAGGCATTCCTTGATATCTCTTAAACACACCTGACTCAATATCTTCAACTAAATAAACTCCTGAGGCTCCACCAGAAACAGATGCAGAAACAATAGAAACTGGAAGAATAAAATTCACAAAATTTCCTTTTGCAAAATCAAAAGGAGTCCCTGCAGCACTCCCACCAAATACCCCGCCTAGAGCTCCGTCATAGACAAATAGGAAGAAGGCAGAAATGAATATATTGGGTAGTTCAGCTAAAGGTCTTCTTATAACTCTTAAAATTAATCTCTTAGTAAGTATTCCTAGTTGAAGAAAAAATGATGCACTGATTTTGTTTTCCATTATCCTGAAACCTCTTCAAGCATATTCTCATCTGGTTCTTCCGCTCCTTCTAGGCGATATCCTGTAACCTGTAAGAACACATCATCAAGAGTTGGTTTATTCGCAGAAGCTGAAACGACTTCCAGGTTATTTTCTGTAAGGGTAGTGAGAAGAGGTGGAATCATTTTTGCTCCATTATTGACTGTAACTCTTAAATCATTATTTTCAATTTCAGACCCTTCGATTAAAGACTGTGCTTTAATTACATTTTCTTCACTATCAAGTGTAAAGGTAATAACATCTCCGCCAACCATCTCCTTGAGTTCATCTGGGCTCCCTTCAGCAACAACTAACCCTTCATCTATAATCGATATTCTATCTGCTAACTCATCCGCCTCTTCTAAGTACTGGGTTGTTAGTAAAATTGTTACTCCCGTATTCCTAAGTCTTTTTATCTCATCCCACAATACTCTTCTTGAGCCCGGATCAAGTCCTGTTGTAGGTTCGTCAAGAAATAAAACTTCTGGCTTATGGACAAGACTAAGTCCTAAATCTAACCTTCTTTTCATTCCCCCAGAATATGTCTTTACTCTTCTATCAGCTGCATCAGGTATTCCGACTAAATTCAGTAACTCTTCAGATCTTTTATCTGCATCTTCTTTTGAGAAACCCCATAAACGAGCTGTGGTATAGAAAAGTTCTCTCCCTGTTAACAAATTATCTATACCTGTATCTTGAAGTGCTACACCAATTTTTTTTCTAACATCTTTATCTTGTGTAGCTACATCTAAGCCCTGTATCTTGCCAGATCCTGAAGTTATCCTCAATAAGGTTGTAAGCATTAAAATGGTTGTGCTCTTACCGGCCCCATTAGGTCCTAGAATCCCAAATATTTCTCCTTGATTAACCTGAAAACTTACATCTTTAACAGCCTCGACATCCCCTTGTTTAGTTTTGAATGTTTTCTTTAGATTTTTTGCTTCAACTGCAAACAACTTTAGCCCTTTCTTATGCCCCTATTTATGAAATAATAGGTAAGTTCTATTTTTAATGGCCTCGTAGCTCAGAGGATAGAGCACAGGTTTCCTAAACCTGGTGTCGCAGGTTCGAATCCTGCCGAGGCCGCTTAAGGATAATAAGCTCTGCCCGTTCCCACTTCAATTGATGGGATTACAATATTTCTTTCAGATTCCGGACCTTTAATCCAAGTATCAAACTCTGAATAAAATTCTTCTGTTGAGAATCCAAAAGTTTTTTGGAATGCCTCTTCACGATCTTTAGTTTCTTTTAGTGTAGGGTAATAATTTGTTTCAAATACATAAGGATCTTTCACTTTGTGAGCTAAATATGCACTTGCCCACAATCCCCAGCTGTAACCTGCTTGCCTGCAAGGAAGTTCGTACGTGATATCTCTGATACTTGTGCCTTTACATTTTTGCATATCGCTCGCACCCCATTTATAACGGTTTTTATACTCTTGTTGAATTGATTTTACACCTGTTAGTACTCCGCTTCCGTTTAGCTCTTGTCCATAGATAATTTCCATAAAAACTGCTGTTCCTTCAACGAACGACATCGGCCCCATAAGACTATCTAGTGTCTCTCCATCAAATTGACATCTGTTCCCATCACAATTGTAAAGTGGATTAATATGGGCCTGCTGAAAAGCATGCCACCATTCATGGCTGATAGCTATTATCTCGCTGTTGTATCCTTCTGCACTTGTGCTTTCAAGTCCTACAGGATAAGCCCAGGTAAATTCATGATGACCATACTCTAGTCCTCCATTGTGACCTTTTGCACCACTATTGGGATAGTTCTTTTCTATTGTTTCAAGCCCAACACGTAAATAATGAGGGAAATCATGTCCATCTTCTCTTGTTTTAACCATTATGCACTCGTCTTTATCTTTGAAATACCATAATTGATCTGCTTCTTCTTTTAATGTGCAATATGTATTAGCTAAATCCAGCATGGCGTCTCTATCCGTCCCAACAACCATTATTTGTGTTGGATAGTTCCCAAATCTTTCTTGTGCTAATGCAACACCATACTTGAAGTTTTCTTGAACGTTTGATGAAAGGTCTGAAGCAAAATAAATCTTGGCAGGTTCATAGATTATCGTCATGTGAGCTGGTAAAGAACTTGATTCTGAGTCAGTAGTAGCCTCTGCACTCACAGAAGGCCCACTATTAAGAATCTCCATAATTAAAGGGTGTGCTGCCTCAACCTCATCTTTATCTACCTTCACACCATATGTCATTTTATATAGCCCAACTGCTTGAGAACGAGTTGTGTCCCATTCAACAGATACGAGGTCCATTGCAGTCAAGTCTAGATTCATCATTATATTTGGATCTGCGCCTTCATCCTTGAGCAACTGCACAACATCTGTTCTCCCAAAAAACACCGCACAGAATTGAGCTGTAACATCTTCAACATTTCTTTCGTTAATATCCACTCCTGCATCAAGCAATGTTTTAACTGCTTCGTATTGACCATTACACGCTGCAATAATTAAAGGTGTATTATCACGATTTGAATGTTTAGCGCTTAAATCTGTACCAAATAAAATATGTTGCTTTAGCGCCTGAATATCTCCATTTTTTGCAGCTTCCCAAATATCAATATCTGGTTCTGGAACCGTCTCAACAGTCTCTTCAGGCTGGATATCAGATACTATTTCATCTGAAGAACTCGACGATTCTCCAGATGAGCAGAAGCTAAATAAAAGCAAAAATGAGAATATATATACTTTCTTCATTAGCCTTGATGCTAGTACTTTAATATTGAATTTTCATCCTAAAAAATAGAGTGAAATTTTCCTGAATTGATATTTTCCTGGGCAATAATTGCAGCTTTATTTACTATTTTTATTTCTTTCCAAGTAAATTCATTAGCTGACATTCCTCTAATATGTTCAAAAAAACTTCTCACCAACTCTTCGTGTCCTTTTCCAGATTTAACTAATTTTCCTTTATCATTTTTGTTATCAAGCATCCTCACTTTAATGAAGTCTTCAATAATAAAAGATTTCTGATTTCCATGAACTTCTATTTTTTCTTTTGGCAATAAAGAGCTCCCTTCTGAAAAGTAAGAAATATTTGCAGTAGAACCATCTCCAAATATTATTGTTAATGCGACTTGGTCTTCATTCGCTTTATTGTGTTCCTTATTTATAACCGAAGTAGACGATATACTCTGTGGCAAAGAACCAGTAATGTAAGATACTAAATCTATGGCATGTACTGCTTCCCCTGTAATCCTACCTCCACCAACTTCATGAATCTTTGTCCAATGATCGCTAGGTAAAGTTGGAACATTAAACCTATATGATATAGAGAGAGGTTCTGAACGATTCTTAAAATGTTGCATCAACAATTCTATAGATTTTGCTTTTCGCCTATTAAAACCCAAATACAATTTCGGATCTTCTGCATTAAATATGCTCTCCTCTACTTGGTCTAATCCTTCTTGGGTTATAGATAAGGGCTTCTCAACATATACTGGTTTACCATTCTCAATAGCATGCCTTGCAAGGTCTGAATGACTATCGTGGCTAGAAAAAATAAATACGGCATCAATCTCATCTGACTCGATTAAGTCTTTTGGGTCCTCGAATATATTATTTATTTTGTACTTCTTTGCAGCAGTCACTGCTGTGATCCCTTTCCTCGAAACAATGCCATTAATCAATATGTCATTATTGAATGATTTCAGGATTGGGAACATTGTTGAGGAAGCAAAGTTTCCTGCACCTATAACTCCTACCTTTATTTTTTCTGTTTTAATTTCTGGAACATCCTCACTTGATACGAACTCAATATTTGGAGTTGATAGATTCTCATAGCTAATTACAGAAGTGAGAAATCTATCAGAACTCATTAACTCGTCATATACTTCAGATACATCATCTAGGCTTACTTCATTTGAAATTAGATCAGTAACGGTAATCTTTCCATTCTCAATTAAGCCAAGAAAAGACTGGAAATTTCTGTTCTCTGTCCACCTAACATATTGAATTGGATAGTCATTACCTAATTTTTCATACTGGTAGTCATACCTACCTGGGCCGTAAGACATAGATACAATTAACTCAAGTTCCTTATAGTAGAAATCATTTCTAGAAAGGTTTAACGAAACGTCCCCTACTACAACTATTTTTCCCTTTTTTCTGCAGAGCCTTGTTGCTGTTTCTATTGGGTCATTGCTTTTTGTTCCTGCAGTAATTATGACTGAGTCAACCGAGTCTTCTTTTATCTCTCCAGAAGATATGGCTTCATCAAGTGTCCTATACCCTTTAGAAACATGCTCATGTTTTGAATCATCTGGGTCAATTCCAACAACATTTGACCCCTGAGCCTCTGCAATCTTTGCAGCTAGTTGCCCAATTACACCTAAGCCCAATATAACAACACTGTTTCCTATCCCTGTATCAGAAAGCCTCATTCCATGAAGAGCAATACTTCCCATAACAGTAAATGCTCCCTCTTTATAGGTGACCTTATCTGGAAGTCTTGTACAAAGATTCTCGGAAACAACAACATACTCAGCATGTGAGCCATTACTTGCTACTCTGTCGCCAACATGAAAATTGGATACATTCTTTCCTGTCTCAATAATCTCACCTGCAGAGCTGTATCCTAGCTGAAGAGGTGTGGTGCTTCTACTGAATGCAGCATCAAGCAAAGCTGATAGCCCTTCTCTTTTAAACAATTCAATACCTTTTTGCACGTTCCCTTTTGTTTGGATTTTTGAAATGGTGCTAGTTCCAGATGCCTGTATAGATGCTTTTTCTGTCCCTGATGAAATAACTGAATAATGATTTCTTACTACAACCTCTCCTGGTCCCGGTGAAGGAATCGGTCCTTCAAAAATTTCAGGAGTATCTAAACCTTCTTCTACAACTAATTGTTTCACTATATAAAGACTAGTCGCAAATTAATTTTCATAAACTAACTTCTGATATCATCGACTCATATATTGAGATAGTTTCTCCATCTTCTTTTTCAATCAGAAGAGAGCCGTCATTATTTATATTCTTCGCCCATCCACGGCCTTGTGGGTACTCAATTAATTTACCTATTGTTTCACACTTTTCTACATATCCTTCGAGACTAAAGCTACCCCTATCTACAGACTCGATATAATTTGTTGCCCAGATTTGCGCATATTCATTTATATGTTCGTAACTAACCTCTTCATCGAATAGGCTTCCTGCTGATAAAATATTTGGCGATTTCCAAAAGTAATTTATTCCTATCCCTGTAACAAATACTTCTTTAGATTTCTCTACTAGTATCCCCCCTATTTTTTTCTCATCAACAATTAAATCATTCGGCCATTTCAAAAAAACTTTACGTTCTTCGTATAAAGAAGAAAATTCGTAACCTGCAATAAGTGGAAGAAGTGATGTATTCTGGTGATCCTTTTCAAGCGAAAAAGCGAAGGAACAGGCAAGAGCTTGGTCTGCGTTCTCCCAGTCATTACCTTTTCTCCCTCTTCCTTTAAGCTGTTTTCTTGCAATAATCAAAATTGGTTCAGAACTAAATTTACTTATAGCTAATTCCTGAGTGTTTTCAACTTCGTCAAAAAAATATACTTTCAAACTGTTACCTCTTTTGTACTTTTTTGGTCAAATACTTACTACCAATTAGCTTAATAACTTATGTCAGATTTAAACAAACAAAAGAATAACAATAGTGACCCTTCGGAAATCACATCTAAAAGGGAAGCTAGAGCAAAGGAAATCCAACATCCTAAAGGAAAACTAACAGCAATGGAGAGAGTCAGCTTATTAGTTGATGATGGAAGTTTTAAAGAAATTGACCAATCAGTTACCTCTGAAGAAAACCCTGAAGGAGAAGCAGTTATAACTGGAACTGGATTAATACATGGAAGACCTGTTTATCTGTTCTCAGAAGATTTCTCTGTAATGGGAGGAAGTTTGGGGAAAGTTGTTAGTGAAAAAATAATAAAAATTATGGACCTAGCACTTGAAGATAAGGTGCCGATAATTGGAATAAAAGATTCTGGAGGAGCGAGGATACAAGAAGGCATAGCCTCATTGAATGGGTATGCCAATATTTTTAAGAAAAATGTTCAATGTTCCGGTGTTGTTCCTCAGATTTCAGTTGTAGTAGGTCCTTCAGCCGGTGGGGCTGTCTACTCCCCTGCTTTAACAGATATTATTTTTCAAGTTAAAAATATTGGACAGATGTACGTTACTGGTCCCGCTGTAGTGAAAACCGTAACAGGGGAAGATGTGAGTTACGAAGAACTAGGAGGTGTAGCAGCACATGGAGGAACTTCTGGAGTATCGCATCAAATCTGCAAGACAGAAAAACAGGCGTTTCAAGAAGTTAGATATCTAATGAGCTTTCTCCCTCAATCTGCATATGAGAAACCACCTGTATTTAGAACAGAAGATAGTGAGGGTAAGGAAATAGATAGTCTGAACACGATAATTCCAGAAAACACAACTCACCCCTACAACATGAAAGATGTAATCGACAATATTGTTGACAACGGAGATTTTTACCAGATTCATCAAAACTTTGCAAAAAATATTATTACCGGTTTTTGTAGATTCAACGGATCTAGTGTTGGAATCGTAGCAAATCAACCCACTGAACTAGCAGGAGTTTTGGATATTAAGGCTTCTGAGAAAGCTGCAAGATTTGTTAGGTTTTGTGACGCATTCAATATCCCTATTGTTACTTTAGTTGATGTTCCAGGATTTCTGCCTGGGGTGGAGCAAGAGCATGGAGGAATCATAAAAAGTGGTGCTAAATTGCTTTATGCTTATGCTGAATCTACAGTACCTAGAATTTGCATCATAACAAGAAAAGCATATGGTGGTGCTTATATTGTTATGGACTCTATAGGGCTAGGAGCAGACAAGATCTTTGCTTGGCCTAGTGCTGAAGTTGCAGTGATGGGTGCTGAGGGAGCCGTAGATATAATATATAAAAAGAAGATTGGGGAAGCAGAAGATAGTAAAGCTTTGAGAGCAGAGCTAATTAATGAATATAAAAAAGAGTTCAATAACCCAAAGAAGGCTCTTCAGCTTAAACTTGTTGAATCAGTGGTTACACCATCTCAAACAAGAAAAAAAATTATACAGTCATTAATTGAGCTTGAACATAAAGTTAAATTAGGAGAAAAACATGGAAACATACCCTTATAAAAATACAGCAATAATTTGGACTGAATCTAAATCAAGTGTAGCAAGCATGGGTATGGCTTTAGGATTTGCTATAATTACTGCTCTTAGTGCTCAGTTAAGAATAGAGCTCTTCTTTACTCCAGTCCCAATAACTGCTCAAACTTTTATGGTTATTTTATCTGGACTCCTGTTAGGAAAGAGATATGGTTCGTTGAGTATGGTATTTTATTTATCAGGAGGACTTCTAGGCCTGCCTTGGTTCTCTGGATCTGTAGCAGGTTTAGCAATATTAAAAAGCCCTACAATTGGTTACCTTGTTGGATTTATAGCTGCATCGTGGATAATTGGTCAATATAGCAATTATCCATACCTATCTATTCTTTTTGGAACAATAGCTATATATTTTTTTGGAGTACTAGGACTATCTTCAGTCTTGCAAATTTCCTTGCTTGCAGCAATCAAGGTGGGTGTATTACCTTTTTTAATTGGTGACTGTATAAAAGCATTAGTAGCTTTTGGAGTAGCGAAAAAAGTAAATAGCTAAATGAAAAACAAAAGAATCCTAATAGCAAACCGAGGAGAAATAGCCCTAAGAATTATTAGATCCGCAAAAGAGCTGGGGTTAAAAACAATAGCTGTCTATTCCGATATTGACAAAGAATCTCTGCATGTGAAAAAGGCTGATGAATCAATTCACTTAGGTCCTTCTTTACCTGCAGAAAGCTATAGAAATTTGAAAAGACTTGTTGAAGCTTCCGTCGAAACTAATGCCGACCTTGTCCATCCCGGATATGGGTTTCTTGCTGAAAATGCAGATTTCGCAAAAGCAATTCAAAGAAAAAAAATTACCTGGGTAGGACCCAGTGCTAAAACAATTAGATCTATGGGGGATAAAATTGAATCACGAAAACTAGTTTCAAAAATTGGAGTTCAACCAATTCCAGGCCAATTGAAACCAGCGAGAAGCAGAAGAGATGCTATGAGAGATGCTAGAGAACAAGGTTTCCCAGTAGCTCTTAAGGCAGCCCATGGGGGTGGAGGTAAAGGATTAAGGATTGTCAGTAGTCCTGACGAGTTGCTAGATAACTATGATGTTGTTAAAAGAGAAAGTGAAGCGTACTTTGGTTCAGATGATATCTACGTTGAAAAGTTTATTCGCAATGCTAAGCATGTTGAAACACAGCTATTAAGCGACCAGCATGGAAACCATGTTTTCCTAGGAGAGCGAGACTGCTCAACTCAGCGGAGAAATCAAAAACTTGTTGAAGAAAGTCCTGCTTTTTGGATCTCAGAGAAAGGAAGAGAGAAGTTAAAGGAGCAGACTTTGAAAATTGCAGAAGAATCTAAATATATTAATGCTGGAACAATAGAGTTTTTAGCTGATGAAGAAGAAGAATTTTATTTCTTAGAAATGAATACACGGTTACAAGTTGAGCACACTGTAACCGAGATGCGTTACGGAATAGATATTGTTAAAGAACAAATAAAAATAGCGATGGGACACTCTCTTGAGGAAAAAGAGTGGAGTCCTAGAGGGCATAGTATTGAATTTAGAATTAATGCAGAAGATGCAACAAAGAACTTCATACCGGTACCTGGAACAATAACTGAATACAAAGAACCCATAGGCAACGGTGTAAGGATAGATGGATGGGCCCGTTCAGGTACTCATATCAGCCATTTTTACGACAACTTAATCGCAAAACTTGTCGTATGGGGAAATGACCGTAAAGAAGCCATAGAAGTTGGGCAGAGGTGTTTAGATGACTATGTAATTGAAGGGGTGCCTACAACTATTAAAGCTTTGAATAAAATAATCAGCTCAGAAGCTTTTGCAGAAGGAAAAGTTCATGTAAATTATATCGAGGAAAATCCAGATTTATTTATCGAAGAAGATTCTGAAGAAGAGACTTATGAAGAAGAGAAGCAAACAGTAAACATCCCGTCAGATGTAGATATTCCTCAGGTGACTCCTCCTCAAATGCCAAAAAATATTGGTATGGATTTGTCTAAAGATGAGTCTCCCGGAGTAATTGTTGCTGAAATGCAAGGAACTATTGTTGAAATAAAAACTAAAGAAGGAAAAAAGGTAAAAAAGGGAGCTTCTCTATTTGTAATTGAGGCAATGAAAATGGAAAATATAATTACTTCACCTGTTGACGGTGTTGTTAAAGAACTTAATATAAGCAAAGGGTCTCCTGTATCAAAGGGAGATGTGATTTTAGTAATAGAGGAAAAATAAGGCATTTTATGATTTATGGAATAGGAGTAGACCTCGTAGATATAGATAGGGTAAGAAAGCTGTTAAATAAAAATGAATCAAAATTTCTATCAAGATGCTTCACTAGTGATGAGGTTAAATATGCGAAAAAATTTTCTGACCCAAGCAAAAGGCTAGCAGTTAGGTTTGCAGCTAAAGAGGCCGTGATGAAATCACTAGGCGAAGGGTGGAGACAAATAAACTGGAAAGACATAGAAATAACTGGTGGTGGAAAGCCACTTGTTAAGGTATACAACAATGCTTCTGATAAGGTTAAAGAAAATAAAATTGATTCGATACATGTATCTCTATCTCATGAAGATAACAAAGCAATAGCTTTTGCTATATCTGAAAAAAAATGAATTGGGTTGCTTTATTTCCTGGCCAAGGATCTCAACAACAAAAGATGGGTCTAGACCTCTTTGAAGAACATCAAGAAACTTTAGTTGAAAAATTTGAAATGATAATGGGGTGGTCTCTCAAGGATGCCTGTGAATTTGGAAGCGATGAAGAATTAAAAGAAACATCCGTAGCCCAACCTGCAATCTTCTCACTTTCATACTGCTACTGTCTAGAGGCAATAAAGAAATATGGTAAGCCATCAGCTCTTGCTGGACACTCTTTAGGTGAATATACGGCTTTGGCAATAAGTGGAGTCGTAAATTTTGAAGATGGTCTTGAAATTGTTTCTATAAGGAGTTCTGCTATGCAGGAAGCAGTTACAAAAGTTGACAGCACAATGTGTGCAGTTTTGACAAAGGACATGGAACAAACAATCCAAGATATCTCTTCATTAGAAAAACAAGGAATAAATATATGGGCAGCAAATATTAATGACCCTGGACAGCTAGTGGTTGCTGGAATTTCAGAAGATTTAGAATATATCATTAAAAACCCAAAAAGTATTTCAGCAAGAAAAATGATTCAACTAGATGTTGCTGGAGCATTTCATACTCCATTAATGAGTTCTGCTAAACCTGTATTGGAACAAGCCTTAAAAAAGATTCCTTTTAATGATCCGTTCATCCCAGTAGTCATGAATGTAGATGCAAACTATGTATCAAAAGATTCCATAGTAGAGCAGTTAACTAATCAAATAGATAGACCTGTTCTGTTTCTTAATCAACTACAAAGGCTAGAAAAAGACATAAATCCAACTAAATGGATACATATTGGACCTGGAGATGTAACTAGTGGTATGGCAAAAAGGTCTATTTCTAGTAAGGAAGTTGAAGTAGTAAATTCTTTAGAATCCTTAAATTAAATAGGAGAAAATTTGAAATCAACAATTACTGGTTGGGGGAAATGTATACCTGATAATGTAGTTACAAATGATGATCTTGCAACATTTATTGATACTTCTGATGAATGGATTCAGAAAAGAACAGGCGTAAAAGAAAGAAGATTTTGCCATGTTAATAACTCCGATATGGCAACTGTTGCAGGACTCAGAGCAGTAGCTTGTGCGGGATTAAAACCTGAAGATATTGATGTTGTAATCCTCGCAACTTGTACACCAGATAGTATTGTGCCTTCAGCTGCAGCACATGTTCAGCAAAAAATGGAGTGTACAAATGCTACAGCTTATGATGTAAATGCTGCTTGTGCTGGTTTCCTTTATGGATTAGAACAAGCTAAAGCTTTTGTTGAAAGTGGATTATATAAAAATGCAGTAGTAATTGGTTCCGAACATATAACTTGGTTGCTTAATTGGGCTGATAGAAATACTGCTGTCTTGTTTGGTGATGCTGCAGGAGCTGTTGTTGTGGAAGAAAGTAAAAATGAAGAAGATGGTGAGATCTATTCTTTTTCCAACGGAATGAGTTCAGACAAATTAGATATCTTAGAAATCCCTAATTTTGGTTCAGCAATGAACAGATTTACTCCAAATGCTGCAGCAGATATTGTCTGGACTTTTGAAGGGCAGGAAATTTTTAAAAGCGGAATAAGAGCAATGGCAAAATCGTCAGAAGAAGCTATGAGTAAATCTGGTATAACGAAAGAAGATGTCGATATTCTAATTCCTCACCAAGCAAATGTAAGAATAATTGAGGGGTTAGAGAGAACCTTAAAATTACCAAATGCTACTACTTTGAAATATGGATTTAAGTACGGGAACACCTCTGCAGCATCAATTCCTACTGCTTTGGTTGATGCAATTGAAGATGGGACTATTCAAGGAGGAGAGACTCTTGTTATAACTGCAGTCGGTGCAGGACTAACCTGGGGTGGTGCCGCTCTAAAATTAGGAACAAGAGTTACACCATTAGATAAAACTGATGCAGAACTACCGCCATATGAAGGAACGGGATTAGATGTTATTAGAGAATCCATTAACTATTTTGTTCCCGAAAAAGCAGAAAAATAAAAATGAAAACTGCGTTAGTTACTGGTGGGTCAAGAGGAATAGGTAGGGCTATAGCTTTAGAGCTAGGAAAGTCTTGCTACGTTGCAGTTGGGTATACTTCATCTAAAGACTCTGCAGAAGAAGTTGTTGGTGAAATAGTTAAATCAGGTGGAGAGGCTACAGCAATTCAAATTGATGTAACAAGTTCAGAGTCAATAGAAAATGCTTTTGCAACAATTGAAAAAGAGCTTAATGGAGTTGATATTCTTGTTAATAACGCTGGGATTACTAAAGACAATATATTGCCTCGAATCAAAGAAGATGATTGGAATGACGTAATTAACACAAACTTGACAGGATCATTTAAAACATCACAAAGAGCAATAAAGCACATGATGAAAAACAAATGGGGAAGAATTGTATTTATTTCTTCTATTGTTGGGATAGTCGGCAACCAAGGTCAAACAAATTATGCTGCCTCAAAAGCTGGTTTAATTGGCCTGAGTAAATCAATAGCTAAAGAAATGGGGTCTAGAAGCATAACCTCAAATGTTATAGCTCCAGGATATATCGATACTGATATGACAGCTTTCTTAACTGATGAACAAAAGGATAATATTATAGAACAGCTCTCTATTAAACGCATAGGAAAGCCAGAAGATGTTGCAAATATAGTATCTTTTTTATCCTCTGAGGAGTCAGAATATATAACAGGACAAGTAATCCCTGTTGACGGAGGGATTACTAATTAGTTAAGGGAGTTTTTATGGAAGTAAATGAAGTTTTTGAAAAGGTTAAAGGTTTATTCGTAGAAGAACTTGGTATTGATGCAGATAAAGTAACTATGGAAGCAAAACTTGAAGAAGATCTTGAAATAGACTCTCTAGGGATAGTTGAAGTAGTAATGGCCTTCGAAGATGAGTTCAGTATTGAAATAGATGATGAAGAACTCACTGATGTAGGGACTGTCGGACAAGCTGTAAACTTACTTCATTCAAAATTGTAGTTAATCATGTCTAAGAGACGTGTCGTTGTTACTGGTCTAGGAAGCATAAATCCGCTAGGAAACAATGTTCCAGATACTTGGGATAATTTATGCAAAGGAGTTTCAGGAATTGACAAAATTACTGCTTTTGATACCAGTGAACTTCCTGTAACTTTTGCTGGTGAAGTAAAGAATTTTGACGCAAATGAGTACATGGGAAAACAACATGCTCGAAAACTTGACAGGTCAGGCCATTTATCTATCTACGCAACGGAAGAAGCACTAAAAGATGCTGGGCTGGAAGCAAAAGAAAGATTGGGTTCAAATGTTGGAATTGTTCTAGGAACCGGTATTGGAGGTATTGGGGCAACAGAAGGTGGGGTAAGAGCATATGATGAACGAGGGCCATCTCGAGTTAACCCAATGACCATTACACAATTAATGCCAAACTCTAGCACAGGTCAAGTTGCGATTAAATATGGAATAGAAGGGCCTTCATTAACAATTACCACAGCTTGTGCAGCTTCAGCAAATGCAATTGGAGAAGCAAAAAGGATAATCGAAAATGGGATTGTAGATACAGTGGTTGCTGGTGGGACTGAGTCTGGAACAACTCCAATGACCATGGCAGCATTTGCTCAAATCAAAGCTCTTTCAACAAATAATGATTCTCCTCAAGAAGCTAGTAGGCCATTTGATAAATACCGTGATGGATTTGTAATGGGAGAAGGGTCCACAATGATGGTGTTAGAATCAGAAGAAAGTGCTAAATCTAGAGACGCAAACATTTACGGTTATCTTGTCGGATATGGTTCATCAACAGATGCATTTCATATAACTGCCCCATCTGAAGGTGGTATTGGCTCTTCAAGGGCTATGGATGCTTCTTTCAAAGATGCTAGCTTAAACCCAGAAGCAATTAATTACATTAATGCACATGGAACTTCTACAAAAATAAATGATGCTACCGAAACAACCGCAATAAAAAGATCATTTGGTTCGACAGCTGAAAATGTTGCTATATCGTCCACCAAGTCCATGGTAGGGCACCTACTTGGAGGAGCAGGTGCGTTTGAATCAATGGTATGCCTTATGGCAATAAAGGATGGTGTAATCCCACCTACTATCAACTTGGATTCTCCTGATGAAGAGTGTGATCTAAATTACACACCTAACAATTCTATAGAAAAAGACATAAGCTATGCAATGACAAACTCTTTTGGGTTTGGGGGGCATAATGCCGTTCTTATTTTTAG
>JAYZKG010000006.1:0-38916 GCA_036163695.1 Actinomycetota bacterium
AAACCGCATACTCTTCTCTTTTGACATCAACGATTGAAAAAATTGTTCTGTGACCAGTAAATGAGGAAAATGCTAAAGCATCTAAGCTGCTTACAGGAACTATAGGAATTCCTAAACCAGCAGCCAAGCCTTGTGCAACACTAAGGCCTATGCGCATACCTGTATAGTAGCCTGGACCTATATCCAATATAATTCCCTCCAGCTGAGTCTTATCTAGGTTCGTATTGAGTAGTTGGTTTTCAATCATCTCATAGATCAATTCTGTATGGTGCTTTTTACTTGATATTGTATTCAAAGATAAAAGTTCTTCCTCATGAATAGCTACCGAAATAAAGTCTGAAGAAGTTGATATGCTTAAACTTTTCATGAATCTATGACCACCCTCCTCGATTCATCAGCTTCTACTTGAATGTCTATATTTGTTGCTACATCCCAATCTTTTATAGGAAGCAAATCCCCCCACTCAACAAGAATAACATTTCCATCTTCCCCTAGAGGAAGGTCTAAATCTATAAATTCCTGAAAACTATTTAACCGGTAACAATCAACATGAAAAATCTCTATTTCACCTGCATTATATTGCCTAACAATATTGTAAGAAGGAGAGGTAACAACTTCCTCCACTCCTAAAGAAGATATGATCCCTTTGACTAGGGTTGTTTTGCCTGCTCCAAGCTTTCCTGATATAGACAGACAACTTTTGTTATTAACTAATTCTTTACCAATCTTTTTTCCGAGATTATTCATATCTTCTTCTGTTGTGATAACTAAAGTATCCTCCATGAACTAAACCTCTATCCTCTCAAGCCTGTCAGTGATGTTGGTTAGAATCTCCCACTCAATTGTCTTGTTCCACTCTGCAATATCAAACACCGAAATACTCAGTTGTTTATCATCAGATTCACCTAAAACAACTACTTCATCATTCACTTCTGCATCAATATCGGTAATATCAAATAATATCTGATCCATTGTTACCCTCCCGATCAATTCACAAAAATGATTATTGACTATAACTTTGCCCTCGGGAAAAGAATTCCAAGGATAACCATCCGCATAACCAATTGGAGCTGTTCCTACAACTGTATCTCTCTCAAGTTCTAAGGCCTTTCCGTAGGAAACCGCCTCTCCTTTTTTGCGATGTTGAATATTTGATATTCTAGATTTTATCTCCATAGTTGGCTTCAATTTATGTTCTACGTCTACAGGAGTTATATTGCACCCGTACACAGCTAATCCAATACGTGATAGGTTAAATATTGAATCAAAATTATAAAAAATTGAACCTGAATTGTCTGAATGTATAAACAAATCTTTAATATCTATACTAGAAATCACTTCCTTAAATAATTTAATTGATTCATCCGTTGGTTCTTTTTCGATATCTGCCACAGGGAAATGTGTACAAATTCCAGCTAAATTAATATTTTCTGCATTTTGTACCTGATTATAAATTTTCTCAAAATCTTTTGGCTCACACCCAACTCTATGCATTCCTGTATCGATTTTGATATGTCCATTAATTGAAAGACCTGATTTTTCAAGACCATCAACAAAGAAATCGTTATAAACAGTAAGGTCTATATTGTAACTAGCAGCTTTTTCAACTTCACTTAATGAAGGTTCAGTAAGCAATAAGATTCGAACACTATCAGATAATTCCCTTACTGTAATAGCTTCATTGATTGTTGCTACTGCAAACCATTTCACTCCTGCTTCTATGGCTGAATTTACAGTCCATTGAACCCCATGTCCATACCCATTGGCTTTTACTACTAAGCAAAGCTCTTTGTCTGAAAGACTATTTAAATAATTTATATTATTTAAGTAATTTGCCTTATTGACGTATATGTATCCTCTATCCATATTTAATTACCGTAGTAATATTAATCTACATTTTGATCTTTTGGTTGTCGCCTACCAATTGCTGCACCAATTGCAACACCTACCGCTATCCATACTGGTTCCTTTGTTGCGGCAAAAACTGCTGCCCCTATCGCTGTGCCAACACCAATCCAATTTCCAGCATTGTTAGAGTTTTTAAATTTATTGTCCATACCTCAAATTAACCTTGTCATGCGATTTTTCATAAGTTCACCATCTATTTCACAAATCTCTTTTGGGATTTCTGTCTTAATACAAATCATGGTACAAATCTATTCAACGGTCACAGATTTAGCTAAATTTCTTGGCTGGTCGATTGACTCACCTCTTTTATAGGCTACATGATACGCTAAGAATTGAAGGGGGATAATTGAAAGAATGGTAGAAATAGTATCGGGAGCATCTGGAAGTTTCAAAAATGTGTCACAAATGCTTTCAAGCTTATTAGCACTTGAATCACCAATCCCAATAACATTACCTCCTCTTGCAATAACTTCTTGTACATTACTTACTGTCTTTTCTATCAAACTTGACTGACTCCCTGTAACAATAACTGGTACTCCATCATCAATTAATGCTAATGTCCCATGTTTGAGCTCTCCAGCGGGTAGGGCCTCCGCATGAAGATAAGAAATCTCCTTCAGCTTCAAAGCACCCTCTGCCGCTAGAGAAAAATCTAAGCCTCTACCAATAAAATAAACACTCTCATGTTTATATATATCTTCAGCTATTTTTTTAATCTGATCTTCGAGAAGTAAAGATTTCTCAATTAAGTCTGGTAGTGCTTTCATATCTGCACTTGTTACACCCAAACTATCTCCACCCTTCTCGTCCCATTGATTAGCAAGTAACAATTGGGCTGTAAGCATTCCAATATAAGCCTTAGTAGAAGCAACCCCAATCTCTGGTCCAACATGTAGATACATAATGTGATCAGACATTCTTGCTAACGAACTCCCTACAACATTAACTATTCCAAGTAGTTCGCAGCCTTTGTCTTTCAACAAATCAGCTGCAGCAATAGTGTCCATTGTTTCACCAGATTGGGAAATGATAATGCCTAAATCGTCCTTACTAATTATTGGGTCTCTATATCTAAATTCAGATGCTAATTCAACCTCTACAGGTATCCCTAATGATTTTTCAAAGAGCTCTCTACCAAATAGACCCGCATGATAAGCTGTTCCACAAGCAATAATCCATATCTTCTTGTACTTGAGGGCTTTATCTCTATCTATACCAAATTTTGTACTAAAAAAATCTCCATCTACTCTATCAGTTAATGTATTTCTGATTGCCTCAGGTTGTTCAATGATTTCTTTATACATATAGTGTTCATGTCCACCCTTTTCAGCTTCGTCAATCTTCCAATCAACTAGCTCTACTTCTCTTTCGATTTCTTCTTGATTCAGGTTATATATCTTGTAGTCTCCCCCTTGGATCTTTACAAAATCACCATTTTCAAGAAAAACCATTTTGTTTGTATGTTCAATGATTGCAGCGGCATCGGAAGCGAGGAACATCTCCCCTTCTCCAATCCCCATTACCAAAGGGCTCATCATTCTTCCTGCAACTATAGTGTCTGGCTCATGTTCAGTAACAACAACTAAGGCGTAAGTTCCTTTTAGATTCTTTGCTACTCCAATGGTTGTACTTAGTAGATCTCCATCCCATTCTTTTGCTAGCTGTTGAGCAACTACCTCAGTATCGGTGTCAGAAGTAAAGTCAATACCGTCATTAAGGAGGGCTTCTTTGATTTGCACATAATTTTCAATTATACCGTTATGCACTAATGCAAATTTATTATCCTCATTTTGATGTGGGTGTGCGTTCTCGTCGTTCGGAATCCCATGTGTTGCCCACCTAGTGTGGCCTATCCCAACATTTCCATCAGTAGTGTTTCCTTCTAACGCATCCTTTAATTGACTTAACTTACCAGATTTTTTTTCTATAAATAACTTTTCAGAAGAAACAACAGCAACCCCGGATGAGTCATAGCCTCTGTATTCTAATCGAGAAAGGCCATTCACTAAAAGTGGGAGTGTTTCTTTTGGACCTGAATATGCAACTATTCCACACATTTTCACAACCTCCTTTATTGAAAGTAACGAGCATACTTTATTACTACATCTACACCAACCTATCTTCTGTCACAGAAATCTCTTCCTGCATTTAAACAAGCTGTAACGACTGTAGAGCCGAAAAGGCACCCGCCGAATATTCGATAACCTTTTTCCTCGTCACCTCAGTGAGGTCTGGCGCTTTATTTGCTCGTAAGTTATATGATAGCTGTAATTACTTAATATTTAAGTACTTTGTTGTTGTTTCTTCAATTAAATGTAAAACTTCCTCAATCTCTTCATTATTATTTGCCTCTATTAGAACTCTAAGTAGTGGCTCGGTACCTGAAGCTCTAACAAATATTCTGCCTTCTGAGATATGAGCCTCTTCAATTGACTTCATTTCTTGTATTAACATATCCAATTTGTCAGCATCTAGTGACACATCAAGATGGAAATTAATTAATTTCTGTGGATATTCAATAATCAATTCCTTGCGTAATTCAGAAAGCTTTAGCCCAAAAAAAGATAACGCTTTTAATATAAATATTCCTGTTAGTAGGCCATCCCCTACCGGGAGATAATCAGAGAGAATAATATGTCCTGATTGCTCTCCTCCTAAAGAAGCTTTGTGCTCTTCCATTGCTTCTGCCACATACTTATCTCCAACAGGGGTAACTACTGAGGTGATATTCATATCACCTAGGGCCTTCTGAAGCCCAACATTTGCCATAACAGTTGTTACGACTGTACTTGCATTCAATTTCTCAATTTGGTTAAGATATTTTGCAAGTAAAGCAATCATTACATCGCCGTTCGCAATAGACCCATCCTCGTCAATCATTATTAATCTATCCGCATCTCCATCAAAGGTTAAGCCTATATAACCATCAGTCATAGATTTTTTTAGTAATAGTGGGGTTGTAGCTCCACATTCTTTATTAATTTTGAGTCCATCAGAATCAGTATTAAAAATTTCATAGTTAATTGAAAGTGTATCAAAGAGCTTCTTTGCTGATTCTGTAACAGCTCCATTAGCACAATCAATAGAGAGATCAAATTTTGTTGAATCTATACCTTCTGAACAAGACAATAAGTTTTCAATATAGAGATCTATGCCTTCAGAACTAGATTCTACTTTGGCTTCTTGGCTAAAATCTGGTTCAACATTATTTATCCTTTCCTCTAATAGTGCTTCAGATTCATCTGAAAGTTTGGAACCAGACTTATCAATAATTTTTATTCCGTTGTACTCACTCGGGTTATGTGATGCAGAAATTATGAATCCTAAGTCATGTTTTTTTTCACTTAATATATACGCCATAGAACCTGACGGAAGAACTCCATAATCCACAACTGTTGTTTTAGAGGAAAACCCTTCTGAAATCCATTGAAAAATCATTCCACGGGTAGATCTAGTATCACCAATTACTGCTATTGAAGAAGGTTCAAGTTGGTCCTCCACCGCCTTACATATCTTATGAACCAGTTCTTTAGATAAATCTTTCTCAGGTATTCCTCTTACACCATCTGTTCCGAAGTATGTTTTCAAAAAGATTACTACCTTTTTGTATACTGCTCTGCCCTACGAGCCTTTTTTAGTCCGTATTTCTTACGCTCAACTTTTCTAGAATCCCGTGTTAATAAGCCAGCCTTTTTCAGATCACTCCTCAAAGATGAGTCATATTCAACTAGAGCTCGAGCAAGTCCAAGGCTCACCGCTTCTGCCTGTGCTGAAAGGCCGCTTCCATTTACGTTAACCTGCAAATCAAATTTATTTTCAAGCTTTGCAACAACAAGAGGCTTTGCAACCCTAGTTCTCATGGATTCTGTAGGAAAATAATCCTCAAAAGATTTTCCATTAAAAGTAAAGTTTCCTTCTCCCTCTAAAAGAGTAACTCTTGCAACACTACTTTTTCTTCTTCCTGTTCCATAAGAGACTTTGCTCATATTATTCAACCTTTTCTATTTCTAACTTAAGCTCTTGTGGATTCTGAGCACCGTGTAAATGTTTTTCATCAGAATAAACATGTAGCTTCTTTATTGTCGACCTCCCAAGTCTATTTTTTGGAAGCATTCCCCATACAGCTTTCTGAATTATTTGTTCTGGTTTACGTTGTCTTAATGAGTTGAATGTTTCTTCTTTTAAGCCGCCAGGATATCCCGAATGAGAGTAGTAAACTTTTGCTTCAGGTTTATTTGCAGTCATCTCTACTTTGCTTGCATTAACTACAACCACATGGTCCCCAACATCAATATGAGGAGCGAAGCTAGGTTTGTGCTTCCCTCTAATAATTTTTGCTATCTCTGAAGCTAATCTTCCTACTGGTAATCCAGTAGCATCTACGAGGAACCAGTCCCTGCTATCAGAAGGAATCTCTTCAAATTTAGTTTTTATATTCATATAGTTCCAAACCTGTTGAATAGTAACGAAATATAATTATAAAGGTCTTTATTTTTAATCATAATTAATATTGTACTTTCCATAAATACAACCCTTGGGGAGGGGCAACATAGCGAATTCTCCCTAAATCTTTTTGATTTAAGTAATTCTTTATGTCTTTTTCATGTATTTGGCTATTATTCATTGCTAATAAGCTTCCAACAATGCTCCTGACCATTTGCCAGAGAAAAGACTCCCCTGAGATAGCAAACCTGTAAAGACCATTGCTCTCTTTCCAATTAGCTTGTGTAACTTTTCTAATTGTATTTTTTCTATTATTTTCTTTGGAGTAATTTAGAAAATCGTTTTCACCTATAAAATGTTGTGTTACCTTGTTCAGCTTCATTAGGTCTAGGTCTTCATCAAGAAGTAAGGCTGTATAGCGGTCCATCGGAAGTGATTTCGATTTCTTCTTTATAAAATAAACATATGTCCTAGATTTAGCTGAATATCGGGCATTAAAGCTCCTTGAAGTTTTATTTAATTTACTTATGTTTATATCTTCTGGGAGAAGGCTCTCTAATGAATATTTAAACCTTTCCTCATTGCTAATATCGGAAACAAATGAAATAACCTGTTGTCTTGCGTGCACTCCTGAATCGGTTCTCCCTGAAAAAGTTAAATCCTCAAATTTACAAAGTTTAGTTAGTTGTTTTCTTAGTTCTCCTTCAACCGTTCTCTTTTGTGGCTGAATCTGAGAACCAAAAAATTCTCTTCCATCATAAGCAATGTCAAGACGATAATTAAACACTTAGAGTAGGGATTTTAATATGTCAGAAACTAAGAAAATTATTACTAAGAAAAGAATCGAACTACTACTTGCTGGTTTGTTTTCTATATAAAAACCAACCTTCATACCTTTATAAATAATTGCATAAACCCAATAAACTACACCAAGCATCCATAAAGAAAACCTAGAACTTCCAGAACAATATACAAGTGGAAAAAAGCAAAAATTAATCCTTCCTAATAAAATAATTAAGAAAAAGACCACCTGAGCATATCCAGTTAAGGCGAGTAAATTCTGCATTTGAAGTGTTTCGTTATATACCTTTGAGAGAAAGTACCAAGTACCAAATGTAGCAATTATCCACCCAAAGATATGATCGAAAGCGGGATATAGCAAGGCTGAACTTTTTAGATTAAATGAAAAATACAACACAGATGTCGACCATATAGAAACTACTATAAGGGCATTGGCCGTTTCATTTGTGTCCGATGTAATTTTGGACAAAACCTCGCTATCTAGCTTAAATATTTTCTTACTATTCTGAACAATTTGCTGTAAAAGCACAATTAAACTAGTTCAAGAATAGCTAGCTCTGTACCGTCTCCCCTTCGGCTACCAACTCTTGTCATTCTAGTATATCCGCCGTCTCTCTCTTCATATTTAGGAGCAATTTCCTCAAATAATTTAGCTACTAAAGACTTGTCATGAATAATCTTTAGCACTTGTCTACGGTCATGCAAAGTTCCACTCTTAGCTTTTGTAATTATTTTATCTATGTAAGGCTTTGCAGCTTTAGCCTTTGTTACAGTTGTCTCGATTTTCTCATATTCGATAATTGATTTAATCAAACCTGAAATAATCTGGTCCTCATGAGAACCAGATCCTCCTAATCTCTTCCCTTTAGTTGGTTTAGGCATCTGCTCCATCCTCAGAATTTAAGTCAGATGTGGTAGGCAAACTTAATCCTAATTCATCAAGCTTTGCAACAAGCTCATCGAGGCTTTTTTGACCAAAGTTAGTAAGATTCAACAAATCTTCTTCTGTGAAGTCTAGCAATTGACCAACGGTTGCTATATTTGCTCTTGCTAAACAATTTTGTGGTCTTTCTGAGAGATCTAAAGCATCTATTGATAGAGAAAGGTCTGGAGAGCTCCCTTCAGAAACTGTAAGTTCTCCTAGCTCTAAACCAACTCCTTCATCTATGTCAGCAAATAGCTTCCACAATTCTCCTACTGTTTTCCCAACAGATGAGACAGCTTCACTAGGAGATATTGATCCATCAGTTTGAATATCCAAATTTAATTTATCATAATCCGTCATTTGGCCAACTTGAGTCGGTGAAACATCAAAGCTAACCTTTACTATTGGAGAAAATATTGAATCTACCGGAATAAAATTCGAATCACTAGTTTTATTCTTATCAGAGGATCTGTATCCAACTCCATGAGCTACAGAAAGTTCCATATCTAGTGAAGCATCATCTGATAAAGTACAAACTAACATATCGGTGTTGACTACTTCAACCCCTGCTGGACATTGTATTTGTGATGCAAAAACTTCTCCTGTACCTTTAGCTTTTAGGGTTAGTATGTGAGTTTCCTGATCTTGGACTTTTAAAACAAGCCTTTTTAGATTCAATGTAACATCAAGAACATCTTCTACTATCCCATCCACAGCAGTAAATTCATGATTTACCCCTTCAATCTTTACCCCGGTTATTGCTACGCCAGGTACTCTTGATAACAAAGCTCTTCTCATAGTATTTCCTAAAGTTAAACCAAACCCAGGCTCTAAGGGTTCAATGGAAAATACTGATCTATTCTCTCCTTTGCTTTCTTGAGTAATTTCAGGTCTTTGTAATATAAGCATTGTTCTCCTCTCTTACTTTGAATATAGCTCTACAATTAATTGCTCTTGAATTTGACTACTAACATCATTTCGTGATGGCATAGATTCAATCAATACAACTTTTTTATCTGTGTCTACCTTTATCCATTCTGGTACTATTCTATCTTTTCCAGTGTCTATTGAATGCTGGATAGAAAGCATATTGATACTATTATCTTTTAATTCTAATTTGTCACCAACTTTAACCTGTATAGATGGGATATCAACAAATTTTCCATTCAATTTGAAATGTCTATGGCTAACTAGCTGTCTAGCTTGGGGACGTGTTGATGCAAAGCCTGCACGATAAATAACATTATCGATTCTTGATTCTAATATTTGTAATAAATTCTCTCCCGTTATTCCTGGTTGTCGAGAAGCTTCCTTATAATAGTTGCGAAATTGCTTTTCAACTACACCATACATATAACGTACCTTCTGTTTTTCTTTGAGCTGAGTTCCATAATCAGTTTCTCGCATTCTTTTCCTACCATTCTCTCCAGGAGGGTAGGGTCTGTCTTGTAATGCCTTGTCTCCCTTCTTGTTCTCGAAAACATTAAAACCTAATCTGCGAGCTATCCTATTTCTTGGTCCTGTATACCTACTCATATCTATCCTCTTTTTCTCTTTTTTGGCCTACAGCCATTATGAGGTGTCGGGGTAACATCCTTTATAGCTCCAACATCCATTCCCATATTTTGTAAGGTCCTTACAGCCGTCTCTCTACCTGCTCCTGTTCCACTAATTATTATTTCTAATTTATGAACACCGAACTCAATGGCTCTCCTAGCAGCCTCTTCTGCAGCTACTTGGGCTGCATACGGTGTAGACTTCCTAGCTCCTTTGAAGCCGACCGAACCTCCTGATGTCCATACAATAGTTTCTCCGTTTGGATCGGTTATATTAATAATCGTATTATTAAAGCTTGCTTTTATGTGAGCCACTGCATTGGAGACAGTCTTCTTATTTTTTTTCTTAGATCTTTGTTTATTTTCAACCACTACTTAAGTACTTTCTTCTTTCCTGCAATTGCAAACCTAGGACCTTTTCTTGTTCTAGCATTTGTATGAGTTCTTTGACCTCTTACTGGAAGTCCCAGCCTATGTCTAGAACCTTGGTAAGACCCTATCTCTGTCTTTCTTCTAATGTTTTGCGAGACATCCCTTCTTAGGTCACCTTCAACCCTGTAGTTTGCCTCTATGTATTTTCTTATTTTTGCAACTTCATCATTAGTAAGGTTTGTAACACGTGTTGCTGGATCAATATTTAGATGATTACATATGTCACTAGCTCTTTTTGAACCTATACCATGAATATACCTGAGAGAAGCTTCAACTCTCTTTTCTCTAGGTATGTCTATACCAGCTATTCTAGCCATTAAGTATTAACCCTGCCTTTGCTTGTTCCTAGGATTTCTTTTATTGATCACGTAAAGCTTTCCCTTCCTACGAACTATCTGATCATTAGGTCCACGTTTTTTTATACTTGATTTTACTTTCATTTATGTCTCCAGACTATCCTACCCTTTGAGGGGTCATATGGTGAGATTTCCATTTCAACTGTATCTCCAGGTAATATTCTTATATATTTCATCCTCATTTTTCCCGAAACATGTGCCAAAATTTCAATTCCACTTTCAAGCTCAACCTTAAAAAAAGCATTTGGGAGTGTTTCTTTAACAGTTCCCTGAACTTTAATGATATTCTTCTCTTTTTCTACCAAACTTTACCTATTTAACAACCGATATACCAGACTAGTGTGATTAGAAATTATAACAAATATATTTTGAGATAAGATTATCATGTAAAAACAACCACCCCATCAGGAGTAAGTCCAATAGTATGCTCGAAATGAGCGGAAAGACTACCGTCTTTAGTCTTTACAGTCCAGTCATCTTTTTCAACATATGTCTCTGGAGAACCTATGTTAAACATTGGTTCTATGCATATAGCCATTCCTTTTTTTAACTTAATACCTTTCCCTTTTTCCCCATAATTTAAGACATTTGGCTCTTCGTGCATTTCAAAACCAATTCCATGTCCTATGTATTCTTTTACAACCCCATAGGATTTTTTTTCTCCAATAGAGTTAATTTTCTCTCCAATAGTTCCTAATGCCTGCCCATCTTCAACTAAATTTATTGCTTCTAGTAAGGCTGATTCCGTTGTCTCAATCAATTTTTTTGCCTCATTCGATATATTTCCAATACCATATGTGGTTGCAGCATCTGCATGTAGTCCGCTATACACAGCACCTACATCTATAGACAGAATGTCTCCATCTTTAAGTCTGTAGTCTGAAGGTATACCATGAACAACTACATCATTTGGAGATGCACAAATATAAGAAGGATAGCCTCTGTATTGATAGAAGTTTGATTGACATTGTGAGATTTCAATTATTTTTTGTGCTATTAAATCCAACTCTTTTAAGGAAGTTCCTTCTGTTGCGTTATTACGAATTTCTTCATGAATACTTTTTACTACTTTTCCTGCTTTAGACATGTTCAGAAAGTCTTCCTTAGATTTGTAGGTAATCATATTAAATAAGGCTCTAGCTTCATTCTTAAATCGCTATATATATCTTCTTCTTCTCCTACCCCATCAATCTTAATTAAATTATCACCTGCATAAAATGAAATTAGGGGAGAGACTTCTTTCTCATAAACTTCAAATCTTTGCTTTATGGTATCTTCTGTATCATCAGTCCTTCCTCTGCTTAACATTCTTTCAATTAATATTGGTTCAGGAACTTCAAAAACAACTACTACGCTAATTCGAATTTCATTTCCTATATCTTGTAAGCTCTCGGCTTGTGGAATAGTGCGAGGAAATCCATCAAGTATAGCTCCTTTCTTTGCATCTTCTTCCTTTAGTCTCTCCTGAAGCATTGATATAACAAGATTGTCTGAAACTAAGTCTCCTCGTTCCAATATATCTTTTGCAATTAGACCGAGCTCAGTTTCATTCTCAACATGATCCCTAAGCATCACCCCTGTAGAAATATGAGCTAATGATTTAAGTTCTGAATATTTTTCTGCTTGAGTTCCTTTTCCTGCACCAGGAGGTCCTAGGAAAATAATTAATCCCTGACTCAATCAATAAATCCTTCGTAATTCCTCATGCTGAGTTGGCTCTCTACTTGCTTCATTGTTTCAAGAGCTACTCCTACAGTTATTAATATAGAGATCCCACTAAATCCAAGTGGTATGTCCCAAATTGCAGAAGCGATTGATGGCAAGACTGCAACGGAAGCCAAGAAAACAGATCCGGGTAATGTAATCCTACTTAAAATATGTGAGAGGTATGTAGTTGTTGAAGTTCCAGGTCTAACTCCAGGGATGAACCCTCCTTGCCTACGAATCATGTCAGATTGTCTAACTGGATCAAATTGGATTGTAGTATAAAAATAAGTAAAAAATATAATCAACATACCAAGAAAGAATATATAGAACCAACTTGTTCCTTCAGAGTTTCCAATATTTACATCTATCCAATTACGTATCGCTGCAGTAATATTGTTGTCTTGCGGTAGCGATGTTGCAATAAGAGCAGGGAAGAATAAAACACTGGTTGCAAATATAACCGGTATAACTCCTGCACTGTTAACTTTTAGAGGGATGTAGGTACTCTGACCTCCTAAAACCTTTCTTCCTCTAACTCTTTTAGCAAACTGAATAGGTATCCTTCTTTGACCTTGTTCAACATATATTATGCCAATAATCATAAGTAAGAACATTATGACTAGGAAGATAAATTGACCCAATTTTCCATTTCCAGCAGTAACCTGATATGCACCCCCAAAACTAGCTGGCAGCTGGCTAACAATACTTGCAAAAATAATTAAAGACATGCCATTGCCAATCCCTCTTTGGGTAATAAGTTCACCAAGCCACATAATAAATGCTGTTCCTGCAGTCATAGTAAGCACTATAAGGCCCACTCTTGAAGGGGTGTAGTTGGGGATAAGGCTTAGTCCCCCTGTTAAAGTTCCCCTTGAAAATAAATAGGTTAACCCGGTAGATTGTAATAGCGCTAAAACAACTGTTATATAGCGGGTCCACTGAGTTATAACTTGTCTTCCAGACTCTCCTTCTTCTTGTAATTTTTGCAATTTAGGGACTACAACAGTTAATAGTTGGAGAATGATGCTAGAGGTAATGTAAGGCATTATACCTAAAGAGAAAACTGAAAATGTCTCTAATGCTCCGCCAGAAAATAGATTCAATAATCCATAAAGACCTGCTTGAGTACCAGAATCTGTTAGTCTTTGAACTTGGTCTAGGTCTACTCCAGGTACAGGAACAGAAGCTCCTAATCTATATACGGCAAAAATAAAAAGAGTGAAGATAATCCTCTTCCTCAGGTCTTTAATTTTAAACATATAGCGGAAAACTGATAACTGCATGGCTAATTACTCATCCTATAATCTCTACTGACCCACCAGCATCTTCAATCTTCTTTTTTGCATTACCACTTATTGCATTAATTTTTACCTGTAATGGGGTCTTGACCTCACCTTCACCTAAAATCTTGATTAAACCTTTTTTCTTTGTTAAACCCTTTTCCCTTAAGGTATCAGGACTTATTACTCCTTCCCAATCTTTTTTGACAATATCGCTTAAGTTAACTACTGAATAAGACATTTTGGGGTTATTCTTCAAGCCCTTTAATTTTGGCAATCTCATATATAGTGGAGTCTGACCTCCTTCAAACCTTGTTGGTACAGTTCCTCGAGCACCAGTTCCTTTTGTGCCCCTTCCGGCGGTTTTACCTCTACGTCCTCCTTCACCACGACCAACTCTGATTTTTTTTGATTTAGATCCTTCAGATGGCCTCAGATGGTGAAATTGCATTTTTTTCATTATTACTCTACTTCTTCTATATCAACTAAGTGGTCTATCTTTCTTATCATACCAAGTAAAGTGTCGTCAACATCACGAATTGTATTAGAATTAATTTTTTTTAACCCTAGAGAAAAGACTGTATTTTTCGTTTTACTTTTTTCACCTATCAAGCTTTTTTTTAATGTAATTTTAATTTTTTTCATTTTCTTCTACTACTTTTACTTTCCTTGCAGACTTGGTTGATTCATATGCCCTAATCAACCCTGGAGGGGAAACTTCTTCTTGTTTCTTCCCTCTAATTTTTGCAACACTTTCAGGAGTCCTTTGTTCAAGTAGTCCATTGAGCGTAGCTTTAGCAACATTTAAATGTGTTGGAGACCCTAATGATTTTGCTAGAATATCTTTTATCCCAGCAGCTTCTAAAACTTGCCTTGCAGCTCCCCCGGCTATAACTCCAGTTCCTGGTGCAGCTGGTTTAAGTAGGACTTCCGAAGCTCCATGGTATCCAGTTATTGTATGGACTATAGTGGACCCTGCCATTGAAATCGTATGCATTTCTTTCTTTGCGTTCTCAATTGCTTTCTGTATAGCAAGAGGAACTTCCTTCCCTTTACCATATCCGATACCTACATTCCCATCTCCATCACCAACAGCAACGAGAGCTGTGAAAGCAAAGTTTCTGCCCCCTTTAACAACTTTAGCTACCCTATTGATGTGGATAACTCTCTCTTGATATATTGTTTGTTCGTTCGTCAAAAATTAATTCCCTTCTCTCTGATACCATCTGCTAGCGCCTTAACCTGCCCATGGTAAATGTAGCCTCCTCTATCAAACACGGCTTTAGTTACTCCAATCTTTACTAGCTCATCTCCTAAAATCGAACCAACTTCCTTAGCAATGTCAACGGTTGTAGAGTTCCCTTTAAATTGTTCATCTAATGAGCTTGCTTGAGCTATTGTTTTCCCATCTAAATCATTAACTGCTTGAACATAGATATTCTTATTACTTCTAAATACTGCAATTCTTGGTGTCTCATTAGTTCCATGAATATCTTTACGAATTCTAATTTTTCTTTTCTGCCTAGGGTTTTTATGTTTTACTTTCAACCTACACCCCTGCGCCTTCTGCTCCAACAGCTGCTTTTCCTGCTTTTCTTCTTACATATTCATCTACATATCTTATTCCCTTACCTTTATATGGCTCTGGTGGTTTTATAGCCCTAATATTTGCTGCAACTTGGCCAACTAAACCTTTATCTACTCCTTCTACAATTATTGAGTTCTGATCGGGGACCTTGATTTCAACACCTTCTATTCCTTTAAATATTACAGGGTGTGAAAATCCAACCATTAATTCTAAATCTTTTCCTTTCATTGTTGCTTTAAAGCCGACACCTTGAAGTTCCAATGATTTACTAAACCCCTCTGTTACTCCAACTATATTGTTATAAATTAGAGATCTATAAAGACCGTGGAGACCTTTTACCTCTGGTTCATCACTATCTCTACTAAGTGAAATTATGTTAGTGTCAAAATTAACATTTATTCGATTATCAATGGAAGTTGTTATTGACCCTTTGGGGCCTTTGATTGATACATCCTGTTCTAAAATAGTAACTTCTATATTGTCTGGAACTTCTATTGGTTTATATCCTATTCTGCTCATGACCAAATCTCACAAATTAACTCTCCACCAAGTTTTCTTTTCCGTGCTTCAGAATCAGAAAGAAGCCCTCTAGATGTAGAGACAACAACTGTTCCCAGCCCTCCCATGCTCCTTGGAATGAGGGCTGACTCCATGTAAACTCTCTTGCCTGGCTTTGAGACACGTTTCATTCCTGCAATAACAGGTGAACCTTCCTCTGTATATTTCAGTTCAATATTTATACTTTTGGTTTGGTTTTTACCATCAATTTTATATCCAGATAAATAGCCTTCATTAACTAATAGATCTGTGAGTTTTTCTTTTAACTTAGAATGTGGAATACTAACATACTCTTTATCAACAGCACATGCATTTCGTATTTGGGTCAAAAAATCTGATACAGGATCTGATTGCATACTAAATCACCAAGAGGCTTTCTTAATTCCTGGAAGCTCTCCCTTCAAAGCGAGCTCTCTCATAACATTTCTGCACATACCAAACTTCCTTAAATTACCTCTAGCTCTGCCTGTTATTTCACACCTGTTCCTATACCTAGTTGCTGAAGCATCTCTAGGCATTTTAGCTATCTTTTTTTGTGCTTCTCTCTTCTCTTCATAGGTAGCCTCTGGATCTTTAATTATTGAAATAAGTTCTCTCCTTGCATCAGCGTAAAAGAGCACCTTTTCTGCTCTCTGGTTATTTTTTGCTATTTTACTTTTTTTTGCCATATTTAACTTTCTCCAAATGGAAAACCCAAAGACTGTAACAATACTAACCCTGACTCGTTGTCTATTGCAGTAGTACAGATAGTTATGTTCATGCCTCTTATGTCTCTTACTTTATCATATTCAACTTCTGGAAAAACAAGTTGTTCATTGAGCCCTAGGGTATAATTTCCTTTGCCATCAAATGATTTTTTTGAGAAACCTCTAAAGTCTCTAATCCTTGGAACAGCTACTTGAACAAATCTATCGTAAAATTCCCACATTCTATCTCCTCTTAGGGTTACAGAAACCCCAACCGGCATTCCTTCTCTAATCTTAAATCCAGCTATTGATTTCTTTGCTCTTCTTACAACAGGTTTCTGTCCAGATATTGCAGTTAGCTCATCAACCATTGACTCTAGTGCTCTCCCGTCAGTTGATGCCTTCCCGTCTCCTATGTTGATAATTATTTTTTCCAAATTTGGAATTTCGTGAATATTCTTCAATTTAAGAGACTCTTTTATCTCTAGTTTTATTTCATTATCAAATTTTTCTTTCATCCTGGGGGTCATACTTCATCACCTGTCTTTGATAGAACTCTATACTTTTGACCAGCCTTATCAAATTTATAAGACACTCTCCCAGATTTATTTTTTACCACAATTGCTACATTAGATATGTGTATTGGCATCGTTTTATCAATAACTCCTCCCTGCATTGTTTGCCCTTGAGGCTTTTGATGTTTCTTGACTATATTTATTCCTTCAACTAAAACCTGGTTCTTTTTAGGGAGGACTTTTAAGACCTTCCCTTCTTTGCCTATATCTTTTCCTGATATAACCTTCACTGTATCTCCCTTGATTATCTTCATTAGAGTACCTCGGGAGCTAAAGAAACAATTCTCATAAATTTCTTTTCTCTCAGCTCTCTGCCAACAGGGCCAAAAATCCTCGTCCCTCTAGGCTGATCCTGATCATTTAATAAAACACATGCATTTTCATCAAATCTAATATAAGTACCGTCATCTCTGCGGATTTCTTTCTTTGTACGGACAAGTACTGCAGATACAATATCTCCTTTTTTTATTTCTCCACCTGGGCTTACTTCTTTAACTGTTGCCACAAAAGTATCGCCGAGGCTTGCATATCTCCTCCTAGAGCTTCCCTTTACTTTTATACATAAGAGTTCTTTTGCGCCCGAATTGTCAGCAACTTTAACTCTTGATTCTTTTTGAATCATTTTGCCCTCTCAATAACTTCAGTAATTCTCCACCTTTTCATTTTAGATATAGGTTTAGTTTCCATTACCCTTACTGTGTCCCCAACTTTGGCATCAAAAGATTCGTCATGAGCATATAGTTTTTTTGTTTTGCGAACTATCTTCCCATACTTAGGGTGTGGAAAAGATTGCTTAATAGCTACAGTTACAGTTTTTTCTCTCTTGTCAGAAACGACTACTCCTGTCCTGCTTTTCCTTCTATTTCTTTCTTGAATCATTGCTGAACCTCTGCATCTTCTTCTTGTTGAGAGCTTTTTGCAAGATTCTTTTCATTTAGTACAGTCATTGCCTGAGCAATCTGTTTTCTTATCTTGCTAAATACAGAAGTGTCCTCAAGCTGACTAGTTGCCATTAGGAATCGTGAATCCATCAGGTCTTTTTTCAAATCCCCAATTCTAATCTCTAATTCATCAGGGGTTAGCTCTCTTAATTCATCAATATTCATACATTCCTCGTAACAAATTTAGTAGCTATTGGGAGTTTATGTCCAGCTTTCCTCATTGCTTCCTTTGCAATATCTTCTGGAACACCAGAAATCTCAAACATAACTCTTCCTTTTTTTACTACAGCAACATAATATTCAACATTCCCTTTGCCAGAACCCATTCTCACCTCAGCTGGCTTTCTAGTAATTGGCTTATGAGGAAAAATATTAATCCAAACCTTCCCTCCTCTTTTCATAGTCCTAGTCATTGTTATCCTTGCTGCCTCAATCTGTCGTGCAGTTATGTAGGAAGATTCTAAAGCTTGTAAACCATAGTCTCCAAAAGCGACCTCTGTGCCTCCTCTAGACATCCCTCTACGTCTTCCTTTGAAGGCTTTTCTATACTTTGTTTTTTTTGGCATCAACATTTTATCTATTCTTCTTCCAGTATCTTTTTTTCTTCGTCAAAACTGTCTTGAGCTACGTTTGGAGCTATCTTCTTTCCTCCACCAGCTTCAACTAGGTTCGAGTCTTGATCTTTTGGTAATACTTCAGACTTACTACCTCCACCTGCTTCTAGTATTTTTCCTTCTTTAGTTTCACCAACTGCAGCTTCTACTCTTGATTTTACTGACTTAACTCTAGTTGGCGCACCACTTCCTGATGCTAAAGCTGCTTCAGCAGATATCTTTTCTTGCCTTAATTTGTTTGAAGCTACAACGTCTCCTTTGTAAACCCATACTTTCACACCAATTGACCCTACTGTTGTTTTTGCTTCAGCAATACCAAAATCTATATCTGCTCTTAGTGTATGGAGTGGAACCCTTCCTTCTCTGTACCATTCACGCCTACTCATTTCAGCACCTCCGAGCCTCCCTGAGCATTCTACTCTTATCCCTTCTGCTCCTGCTTTAAGGGCAGAAGTGACAGCCCTCTTCATTGCTCTCCTAAATGCAACTCTACTCTCTAGCTGGTCAGCGACGGCTCTTGCAAGTAGCTGTGCATCCAGCTCCGCCTCTCTTACTTCAATAATATTAAGTTTGACCGGTTGGTTAGTTAGCTTCTCCAAGCCTTTACGAAGCCTATCAGCCTCCACTCCTTTTCTTCCAATTACTACTCCGGGCCTTGCAGTATGAATATCTACTTGGACCTTATCTCTAGTTCTTTCTATATCTATCCTAGATATCGCCCCTTTTAGTAATTCAGACAATAAATATTCTCTTACTCTATAGTCTTCGTTTACCTGTCTTGTATATTCTTTTTCGCTAAACCAACGTGACTTCCAGTCATTTACTATTCCTATCCTAAATGCGTAAGGGTGTGTTTTCTGTCCCATAATTATTACCTAACCTTCTACTTCTGCTAGCTCTATAGTTACATGGCACATTCTTTTATTAATCCTAGAAGCACGCCCTCTTGCTCTTGGTCTAAATCGTTTAAGGGTTGGGCCCTCATCAGCAACTGCTGTTACTATATACAATTTTTCCACAGATAATCCGAAGTTATTTTCTGCATTAGAAACTGCACTATTTAATATTTTTAAGATTTCTTCTGCTGCTCTTCTTTTAGTAAATTTCAATATATTTATTGCCTCAACCACTGGTTCATTACGTAACAAATCAAGAACTAGCCTAACTTTATATGGAGATTGCCTAATATATCTTCCTTTAGCTACTACTTTTATTGTTTCCATAAAATTTCCTTAGCTCTGTCCTGGGTGTCCTCTAAATGTTCGTGTTGGTGAAAATTCACCTAATTTGTGTCCAACCATCGCTTCAGTAATAAAAACTGGTATGTGTTGTCTGCCATTGTGGATAGCAATAGTCAATCCGACCATCTCGGGAACAACTGTAGACCTTCGACTCCAAGTTTTGATAACATTTTTGTCACCAGTTTTTTTTGCATTTTCAATTTTCCTATATAAGTGCTCATCTACAAAAGGACCTTTCTTAACACTCCTAGACATATACTAACTCCTACTCTTCTGAGAACTAGGTCGAACAATAGACTTATTACTATACTTTTTCTTTTTTCTAGTTTTCTTTTCTGGCTTTCCCCAAGGACTGACTGGAGTTCTTCCTCCTGAAGATTTCCCTTCACCCCCTCCTAATGGATGGTCAACAGGGTTCATTGCAACTCCTCTTGTTTGTGGTCTCTTCCCTTTCCATCTATTTCTACCTGCTTTACCTAATTTTGATAGTTCTGATTCAGCATTACCAACAACTCCTACTGTAGCCCGACACTCTAAGGGGACGGTTCTCATCTCTCCTGAAGGAAGTCTTAATAGTGCTAAACCACTTTCTTTATTCATTAATTGGACAGAAGATCCTGCTGATCTTGCCATTTTAGCACCACCGCTAGGGCGCAACTCTACGGCATGTACGAATGTTCCAGATGGAATATTTCTCAAAGGGAGAGCATTCCCAACTTTAATATCTGCTTTAGGCCCTGACTCTACTTTGTCGTCTACACTTAATCCATTTGGTGCAAGAATATATCTTTTCTCTCCATCCGCATAGGCAATAAGAGCAATCAATGAATTTCTATTTGGATCATACTCAATAGATTTAACTTTGGCGCTTATCCCATCTTTGTTTCTTTTAAAATCTATAACGCGAAATTTTCTTTTATGACCCCCTCCTCTGTGGCGAGAGGTGATCCTTCCTTTATTATTTCTACCGCCTGAAGACTTTAAAGGAGTCGTTAAACTTTTCTCTGGTTTAGATTTGGTTACTTCACTAAAATCAGTTTCTACCAAAACTCGCATTCCAGGAGTCACGGGTCGTATCTTCTTAGATCCCATATTATTTATCCACCAAACTCCTCTATCGAATCTCCTTCTTGAAGGGTAACTACAGCAATCTTCCTATCTGATTGCTTACCAATTACAAATCCAAACCTTTTATTTTTACCCTTTTTATTCATTGTATTAACAGAAGTTACAGTAACATTAAAGATTTTCTCAACGGCATTCTTGATTTCTGGCTTGGTTGACTTTTTATGTACAATAAATGTATAGGCGTTGTTGTATGAAAGTCGATCATAAGACTTTTCAGAAATTAGAGGTTTAATTAGTACATCTTCTGAATACTTCATAATCTTTCCTCGACTAACTGCTGAAAAGCCTCTTTAGTTATCAATAGATAGTCGTTCATAACTATATCAATTGCGGATAACTTGTCTGGAGTTCTTATTGCTAAACTACCAATATTTCGAAATGATTTAACTAGATCATGCTCGGTTAACAATGAGACAAATAAAGCAGACCTGGTAATTCCTATATTGTTTAATACTGTTGACGCCAGCTTTGTTGAAGGAGATTCCCAGCCTGATGGGTCAAGAATAAAAAATGAATCTTCTTTATGCCTCTGTGACAAAGCCATTTGTAGTGCTTTGCGTTTCATTAATTTTGGAGTTCTGTCTTTATATACTCTTCCTCCTGGGCCATGAACTATGCCGCCACCTCTGAATTGCACAGACCTCAAAGACCCTGCTCTTGCACGTCCAGTTCCTTTTTGCATCCAAGGTTTTGCACCTGTTCCAGAAACTTCTGCTCTATTCTTTGTAGAAGCAGTTCTATTCCTATTATTTGTTCTCGAAGAAATTGCAACTTGATGCAGCAAACCTAGGTTGATTTCGTCTACAAAATTAACTTCATACTCTTCAGACTTCAACTTATTTGCTGAAGAATCGTATACATTTATATTCGTACTCATTCTTCTTCGCCTTTAATGTTTTCAACTTCAACCGTATTTGATTCTGGCTGCGAAGTAAAAACCTCGTTTACTCTTGAAGAATAATTTTTTGCTAAATCAGATTGAGTTTCTGAATCAATTTTAATTGATTTTGATACAACTACAACTGATCCTTTTGCTCCCGGTACAGGACCGTTAACTAAAAAGTAATTATTATTGTCATCAACTGCGACGACCTTAACATTTTGAAGGGTTGACTTATTCCCCCCCATTCTTCCAGCCATTTTAGTTCCCTTAAAGACGTGGCCTGGATAGGAAGCATTCCCAATTGAACCTCCTGCTCTATGAACTTTGTGCACACCATGACTAGCTTTTTGTCCTGAAAAATTATGTCTTTTCATAACTCCAGCAAAACCTTTTCCTTTTGATGTGCCAGTAATATCAACTAAGTTTCCTGGTTCAAGAATGGATGAAACCCTTATCTGCTTCCCTGGAGTTATTTGTGAATCTTCATCAAGGGAAACTTCCCATAAACCTAAGCCTGGTTCAACATCGTATTTTTGGTAATGACTTGTTAGCGGGTCACTTACACTCTTACTCGTTCCAATAGTTAGCTGAGCTGCATCGTATCCGTCATTCTCAATAGATTTAATCTGTACAGCCCTACATGATGAAGCATCTAACACTGTTACAGCAATGGATTTTGAATCATTATCATATATTTGAGTCATACCAACTTTTCTTGCAACTATAGCTTTCATAACTTAATCTCTACTTCTACACCTGCAGGAAGATCTAGTCTCATTAAAGAATCTACTGTTTTAGGAGTAGGCTCTACAATGTCAATAAGCCTTTTATGAATCCGCATTTCAAAATGTTCTCTTGAGTCCTTATCTACATGAGGTGATCGAATTACACAATAACGGTGAATTTGGGTAGGGAGAGGTATTGGGCCTTTAACTTTTGCCTGTGTTTTAGTTACTGTCTCTGCAATTTTACGTGCGGATTCATCTATAACAATATTGTCATAGGCTTTCAACTTTATTCTTATTTGTTGTTTATCCGCCATTTATTTTCCTCGAAAAAAAACCAGGGGTTCAATTCTACCCCTGGTTTTGTTTAACTTACTCAATAACTTTTGTTACTTGTCCTGCCCCTACAGTCCTTCCACCTTCTCTAATTGCAAACTTAACATTCTCTTCCATTGCAATTGGTGATATAAGGTCAACTGTAATTGATACATTATCTCCTGGCATTACCATTTCTGTACCGTCTGGTAGAGTAACTTCTCCTGTTACATCAGTGGTTCTGAAATAGAATTGAGGCCTATAACCTTTGAAGAAAGGGTTGTGTCTACCACCCTCTTCTTTTGTCAGAACATAAATTTCAGCTTCGAACTTAGTGTGAGGTGTAATAGAACCAGGTTTGGCAATAACCTGTCCTCTTTCAACATCTTCTTTGTCTATCCCTCGCAAAAGAAGGCCTACATTATCTCCTGCTCGACCTTCATCTAGAAGCTTACGAAACATTTCAACTCCAGTACATACTGTTTTATGAGTATCTCTTATTCCGACAATCTCTACTTCTTCATTCACATTAACTATACCCTGTTCTATTCTTCCAGTTACCACTGTTCCTCTACCAGTGATTGAAAAAACATCTTCGACCGGCATTAAGAAATCCTTATCGATATCTCTAACAGGCTCTTCTATGTAAGAATCGACTGCTGCCATAAGTTCAAGTATCGCCTCTTTCCCTTCATCTTTTCCTTCTAACGCAGCCAAGGCGGAGCCCTTAACTACAGGTACATCATCTCCAGGAAATTCATATTGATTCAACAATTCTCTTACTTCCATTTCAACAAGATCCAATAACTCGTCATCATCAACCTGGTCAACCTTATTCAAGAAAACAGCAATCGCTGGAACACCAACCTGTCTGGCTAAAAGTACATGCTCTCTTGTCTGAGGCATTGGACCATCTGCAGCTGATACAACAAGAATTGCTCCATCAACCTGTGCAGCACCAGTAATCATGTTTTTTACATAATCTGCGTGTCCAGGCATATCTACATGAGCGTAGTGCCTATTCTCAGTTTCATACTCTACATGAGCTATCTGAATTGTTATTCCTCTCTCCTTCTCTTCAGGGGCTTTATCTATTTCATCAAACGCTGTTGACTCGCCTCCTGAAGTTTCAGAAAGCACTTTTGTAATTGCCGCAGTCAATGTAGTTTTGCCATGGTCGATGTGACCCATAGTTCCTACATTTACATGTGGCTTACTTCTATCAAATTTCTCTTTTGCCATTTTTTCTCCTTAATCTATTTTAACTTAACACTTTTATAATGTTAAACCTCTACCTCTACTCCTTTTACACTTGCAGTTATTTCCTTAGTTATTGCGTCTGGCACATCCTCATAGGAGTCAAACTGCATAGTAAATGTTGCTCTTCCTTGTGTTCTAGAGCGCAAATCAGTTGCGTATCCGAACATTTCAGACAATGGTACAGTCGCAGAAACAACTTTTGCTGCCCCTCTTTGTCCCATTTCAGCAATCTTTCCTCTCCTAGAGGAGAGATCTCCTACAACATCTCCCATAAAATCTTCTGGTGTTACTACCTCTACATGCATTATAGGCTCTAACAACTTTACTCCTGCTTTTTTTGCTCCATCTTTCAGGGCCATAGAACCAGCAATCTTAAATGCCATTTCAGACGAATCAACATCATGATAGGAGCCATCCACTAAAGTAGCTTTTACATTTACCAAAGGATAGCCTGCCAAAACACCTGATTCCATAGCAGCCTTGACACCTGCATTCACAGAAGGAATATATTCTCGAGGAATCCTCCCACTCTTTATCAAATCAATAAACTCATACTCATCGGATATTGGCTCAAATTCCATAACCACATGGCCATATTGACCCCGACCTCCACTTTGTCTGATATATTTAGCTTCTATATTTGCAGATCCTTTTAGTGCCTCTTTATACGCAACCTGTGGCTTACCAATATTAGCTTCAACTTTGAACTCTCTCTTTAATCTATCAACTAATATATCCAAATGAAGTTCTCCCATTCCTGAAATTATTGTTTGACCAGTATCTTCATCTGAATGTACTTTGAACGTAGGGTCCTCCTCTGCAAGCTTCTGTAAGCCTTCTGAAAGCTTTTCTTCATCTGCTTTTGATTTTGGTTCAATAGCCACAGAAATTACTGGATCGGGGAAAGTCATTGTTTCAAGCTGAATTTGATTATTTGGGTCTGATAATGTATCTCCTGTTTTTGAATTTTTTATACCTACACCAGCTACTATATCTCCTGTTGTAATCGAATCAATATCCTCACGAGAATTAGCGTGCATCCTTAAGATTCTTCCAATTCTTTCTTCTTTTCCTGTTGTTGTATTCACAACCTTATCCCCTTTGTTTAGCTTTCCTGAATATACTCTAAAGTAAGTTAGCTTACCTACATGGGGATCGCTCATAACCTTAAATGCTAATGCAGAAAATGGTTCCTCATCTGAATGCTCTCTCTCCATTTCTACTTCCTCATCTCCTGGCTTATATCCTTTAACTGGATCAATATCTAAAGGAGAAGGTAAGTAATCAACAATGGCATCAAGTAATAATTGAACTCCTTTATTTTTAAAAGCGCTTCCTGCTAAAACTGGAACGAATAGCCCCTTCAGTGTTCCTTTTCTAACTGCTAACTTAAACTCCTCATCACTAATCTCGTCATCATTGAGATATTTTTCAAGAACCTTATCGTCTGCCTCAGCAACCACATCAAGTAGCTCTGCTCTTTTCTTTTGAGCAATATCTTTTTGTGTTTCATCTAACTCATTTATATCCCATTCTGAACCATCATCTTTAGTCCAAATATGTGCTTTCAGTTGAATCAAATCAATAACCCCTACAAAATCAGATTCGGCACCAATTGGAATATGCATAACAGCTGGTCGGGCTTCCAGTCGTTCAATTATAGACTCTACTCCTGCATCAAAATCAGCGCCTGTTCTATCTAGTTTGTTGATAAAGCAAATCCTTGGAACATTGTATTTATCTGCCTGCCTCCATACCGTCTCTGATTGCGGCTCTACACCTGCAACCCCATCAAATACTGCAACTGCGCCATCCAAAACTCTTAATGATCTTTCAACCTCTACTGTAAAGTCAACATGACCAGGAGTATCAATGATATTGATTATATGATCGTTCCATGAGCAAGTTGTAGCTGCAGAAGTTATAGTTATACCTCGTTCTTGCTCTTGCTCCATCCAGTCCATAACTGCAGCGCCATCATGAACTTCTCCAATCTTGTAAGTCCTACCTGTATAGTAAAGAACCCTCTCCGTAGTAGTTGTTTTACCAGCATCTATATGTGCCATAATTCCAATATTTCTTAAAGTTTCTAATTTATTTGATTTTTGGTCTTGCTTTTCAGACATAGGTTAACCTTGTTACCATCTGTAGTGAGCAAATGCTCTATTAGACTCTGCCATTTTATGAACATCTTCCCTTTTCTTTATTGCAGCACCTGATTTATTGCTAGCATCAAGTATTTCTGCTGACAATCTTTCTTCCATAGTTTTTTCTCCGCGTTTTTTTGCGGCCGATACAAGCCAGCGTATGGCGAGTGCACTGCTTCTTCTTGCTGAAACTTCGACTGGAACTTGATAAGAAGTTCCCCCAACTCTCCTAGTTCTTGTTTCTACTTGTGGCTTAACATTCTCGTAGGCACTTTTTAATATTCCTAAAGGATCTCCGCCGCCTTTTTTTTCAATTATAGACATTGCTCCATAGACTATAGTTCTTGCTTTATCCTTCTTGCCGTCCTGTAGGATTTGATTTGTTAGTTGGGAAACTAAATTGCTATCGAAAACAGGATCTGGAACTGTTTTTCTTTTCGGCGAAGGTCCTCTTCTCATTTATCTATCCTTTTTTACTTCCATATCTAGACCTTGCCTGTTTTCTTTCTGATACACCCCCTGTATCCAAAGCTCCTCTAATAACCTTATACCTAACTCCTGGAAGATCTTTAACCCTCCCGCCTCTAACAAGTACGATTGAGTGTTCTTGAAGGTTGTGCCCTTCTCCAGGAATATAAGCAGTAACTTCTGTTCCGGATGATAACCTAACTCTACAAACTTTTCTTAATGCAGAGTTTGGCTTTTTAGGAGTAACTGTATATACACGAGTACATACGCCTCTTCTTTGGGGAGATCCTTTAAGCCCAGGTGTTTTCTCCTTAACAACCTTGGTTTTCCTACCCTTTCTTATCAATTGTTGTGTTGTTGGCATTTATTTTCTCTCTTCTTAAAATATAATTTTTTCTTACCAAAAATGAAGTATATATGACATTAAATAGTTAAAACAGGTATTTATTTATAAGTTTTATCCTATTTTAAGACTCTTCCTCCCGTGGACTACCTTCATCATCCTCTCCAAGCATAGCTAGCCATTGTGCAGGATTTGGCAAGGCCTCCTCTTCACCTTCTTCATCTGTATTTTCTGACATAAATCCTAAATCTGCAACTTGAGGGGCGTCTGGCAATCTAGGCTGTATTACTTGATAAGTCTGTGATCCTGTACCTGCTGGAATCAGAGTTCCAATAATTACATTCTCTTTTAATCCTGCTAAATAATCGGATCTTTTTAGCATTGCTGCTTCTGTCAATACTCGAGTTGTCTCTTGGAAGGATGCTGCCGATAGCCAAGAATCTGTAGCTAGGCTGGCTTTTGTTATACCCATTAATTCTGGTCTTCCTTCTGCTGGAACTTTACCCTTTTCTACTAGGGCAATATTTGTGTTCCTAAACAATGTTGTATCAACCAATTCATTTGGTAAAAAATCTGAATGATTTGGCCTTACTATCCTAACTCTCCTCAGCATCTGTCTAACTATCATCTCCACATGTTTATCGTGTACCTCGACTCCTTGATCTCTATATGTTTTTTGTACTTCGTTAACTAAATATTCTTGACAGACCTTAACTCCATTAATAGCTAAAACTTCTTTCGGGTCTTTAGGTCCAGTAGTTAAAGATATTCCTGCTTCAACTTTATCTCCTTGATTAAATAATAATGTTTGCCTTCTCAAGACAAGAACCTCTTTTGATTCTTTCTCTCCAATTATTTCTAGAACTCTATTCCCGTCATCTAGAGTTGTAATGTCTTTTATTTTTCCATCTATAGGTGCTAGGACAGCTTTACCTTTTGGAGTTCTTGCTTCAAACAACTCAACAATTCTTGGTAATCCAGAAGTAATATCTAAGCCGACCACCCCACCTGTATGAAAAGTTCTCATAGTTAACTGAGTACCTGGTTCGCCTATTGACTGAGCTGAAATTATCCCTACAGCTTCACCAACCTCAACTGGTTTCCCTGTAGCTAGACTAAACCCATAACATTGGGGGTCCATTGATTCAGGATTTCTTGAATTAAACGGGCTCAAAATAGATACATTTTCAATCCCTGAGTTCTGTATTACCTCTAAGGATTCTGAATCAACGAAAGAGCCCTTTGTAAGCTTTTTCCCATCTGACCTTACTAATATTTTTCCATCGACTTTAACATCCTGAGCTAAAACACGTCCGTATATACTCGAGTATAAATATCGATTTGGTTTTCCATCTATCGTTACAGGTTTTAATGTTCCTTTCCAGTCAATATTTTCTTCACCTAAATCTTTAATAACAATCCCTGCCGCTACATCTACAAGTCTTCTAGTCAAGTATCCTGAATCTGCTGTCCTCAATGCTGTGTCGGCTAATCCTTTTCTAGCACCATGTGTTGATATGAAATATTCGAGGACAGACATACCTTCTCGGAAATTACTTTTAATAGGGCTTTCAATAATATCTCCTTTTGGATTAGCTACAAGTCCACGCATCCCTGCTAATTGTCTAACTTGCATCATATTTCCTCTCGCACCAGACCTTACCATCATGTCTACAGGGTTAAACAAATCAGCTTGCAGCTCTTCATTCATTGCATCCTGAACTTCTTCTGTAGCCTCATTCCATATTTCAATAATTGCTTTTTTCTTTTCAGCTTCTGTAATTATCCCGTCATTCAATTGCTTAATTACTTTTTGAGCTAAATCTTCATACTTTTTTAATATTGAATCTTTTTTCGGTGGTGTCTTGACATCATTTATTGCAACTGTTAGCCCTGCTTTAGTTCCAAACTTAAACCCAACATCTTTCATGGAGTCAAGAAAAATTCTTACTTCTGCCTTGTTGTATCTTTCAATTACTTCTGAAATTAATTTCCTCATTTGAGTCTTTCGGACAATCTCTTGTACGTAAGGAAAGTTTGAAGGAAGAATAGAGTTGAAATACACTCTCCCAAGAGTTGTGCATACTAGCTCCTTTGGATGAACTGGCTTGTCCGTTAATAGGTCACTGAACCTATTCAACAACTCTTTATGAAGATCTGAATCTCCAGCAAGACTTCCTAATCGAATTCTAATTGGTGTTTGTAATGTAATTTCACCATTGTCATATGCTAATTCAGCCTCATCAACATCAGAAAATGCTCTAGATGACTCTATGACTTCTTCGTCTTTTAAGTCAGATTTACACTCAGTAAGATAATATAGGCCAATTACCATATCCTGACTCGGAGAAACAATCGGGTGCCCACTTGCAGGGGATAAAACATTGTTAGTTGACATCATCAAAACTCTTGCTTCAGCTTGAGATTCTGCTGACAGTGGGACATGGACGGCCATCTGGTCGCCGTCAAAATCTGCATTAAACGCTTCGCAAACTAAAGGATGGACCTGTATTGCTTTCCCCTCAACTAAAACTGGCTCAAAAGCTTGAATTCCTAGCCTATGAAGAGTTGGTGCACGGTTTAGTAAAACTGGGTGTTCGAGTATAACTTCAGCTAAAACATCCCATACTTGTGCTCTAGACCTCTCTACCATTCTTTTAGCTGCTTTAATATTCTGAGCAAGCCCAAGTTCGTTAAGCCTTTTCATTACAAATGGTTTAAATAACTCTAGGGCCATCATCTTAGGCAATCCACATTGCTGAAGCTCTAAATGTGGCCCTACTACAATTACTGACCTAGCTGAATAATCAACCCTCTTTCCAAGTAGGTTTTGTCTAAATCTCCCCTGTTTTCCTTTTAGCATATCCGATAATGACTTTAGTCCTCTACCACCTGCTCCAGAAACTGCTCTACCTCTTCTACCATTGTCAAATAAAGCATCTACCGATTCTTGTAACATTCTTTTTTCGTTACTTATAATTATGTCTGGAGCTCCTAATTCAATTAACTTCTTTAATCGATTATTTCTATTAATTAACCTCCTATAAAGATCATTTAAATCAGATGTTGCAAATCTTCCTCCATCAAGTTGAACCATAGGTCTTAGCTCAGGTGGAATAACCGGGATTACATCTAAAACCATTGCTTCAGGTGGATTCTTCTTATCAGCAAAAGGCTTTATTACCTTCATTCTTTGTATGGCTCTCTGCCTTCGTTGAGTAGACTTTGAATCTAAATCTGTTTCTAGCTTTTTCATTTCCGCCTTAAGATCAACGGTAGAGATTAGATCTCTTACTGCTTCTGCACCCATGCCTCCCTCAAAATAGTCTCCATATTCTTCTTTAAGTTCACTCCATAATTTATCATTATCAATTAGTTCTTTGGGTTTCAAGCTCTTGAATCGGTCAAATGCATCCTGAATGATTTGAACTTCTTGGTCGCTTTTTTTCTTCCTATCTTTAATCTCTTTTTCAACCTCTTTTTGACGAAATTGTATTTCGGGCTTTCCAACCCCTCCGCTTTCCATAGACTTGAGCTCTGTGTTCATCTGCTTAAGTCTTTTCTTCTCCCAGTCTTCGAATTCCTCATTTACTATTTCAACTTCATACTTAACTTTTTCTTCTAGCTCAGAAAGGTCTTTAGCCCTCTTTTTTTCGTCGATAGAAACAATGAGATATGCAGCAAAATAAATTACTTTTTCTAATTCCTTTGGAGACATATCAAGAAAATATCCGAGTCTGCTCGGTACTCCCTTAAAATACCAAATATGTGTAACCGGAGCGGCGAGCTCTATATGACCCAATCTTTCTCTCCTAACCTCACGCCTTGTGACTTCTACTCCGCAGCGTTCACAAACAATACCTCTATATCTAATTCTCTTGTACCGACCACATGAACATTCCCAATCTTTAGTTGGTCCGAAAATCCTCTCATCGAATAAGCCTTCTTTCTCTGGTTTCAGAGTTCTATAATTGATTGTTTCTGGTTTTTTAACTTCTCCATATGACCAATCTCTCATTTGGTCAGATGTTGCCAAACTTATACTTAATTCATCAAATACTTTGTCCATTTTCCCTTCTAACTTTCTGGATCATCACGTTCTGGTCGTGTCATATCAATTCCAAGTGTTTCTGCTGTCTTGACATATTCATCGCTAATTTCTTTCATGGAAATTTCTTCCCCTGCGGAAAGTATTTCTACATTTAGACATAAGCTTTGCATTTCTTTGAGAAGTACTTTAAACGATTCTGGAATACCAGGTTCTGGTATATTATCTCCCTTAACAATTGACTCATATACTTTAACTCTTCCGACAGTATCATCAGATTTAATTGTTAATAACTCTTGTAAAGCGTAACTTGCTCCATAAGCTTCTAGAGCCCAGACTTCCATTTCTCCAAACCTCTGTCCTCCAAATTGTGCCTTACCACCCAAAGGTTGTTGAGTAATCATAGAATAAGGCCCTGTAGATCTTGCATGTATTTTTTCATCAACTAAATGGATTAGCTTGAGTATATATGTGTAGCCTACAGTAATCTTTGAATCAAAAGACTCTCCTGTTCTTCCATCATAGAGAGTTGCCTTACCGTCATCATCAACTAATAAATCACCGTCTTCATTAGCGTTAACGTTTCTAAGAATTTCGTGTATTTCATCTTCGTGAGCTCCGTCAAAAACAGGTGTTGATATTAGAGTTTCGGGATCAGCTCCTGAGCCTGCTACTGAATTTGAATTGAATTCTTTCCAACCTTTATTTGCAGCCCAACCTAAGTGTGTTTCAAGAACTTGTCCTAGGTTCATACGGCTAGGAACTCCTAACGGAGAAAGTAATATATCAACTGGAGTACCATCTTTTAGATACGGCATATCTTCCTCTGCTAGTATTTTTGAAATAACACCCTTGTTGCCATGTCTTCCAGATAGCTTATCTCCTACTTGTATTTTTCTTTGTATTGCAATATAAACTCTAACCTTTTGATTAACCATTGGCTGCATGTCATGACCGTCATCTCTCTTTAGTATTTGTACGTCTATTACCTTCCCTCTTTCTCCGTGAGGAACTCTTAATGATGTATCCCTGACCTCTCTTGCTTTTTCTCCAAAAATAGCTCGTAACAATCTTTCTTCTGGGGTCAGCTCTGTTTCGCCTTTCGGTGTTACTTTCCCTACAAGATAATCTCCTGGTGAAACTTCTGCACCTATCCTAACAATACCCATTTCATCTAGATCCATTAATACTTCTTCGGCCACATTTGGTATATCTCTAGTAATCTCTTCCTCTCCAAGCTTGGTATCTCGAGCCTCAATTTCATGTTCTGCTATGTGTACAGAAGTAAGAACGTCTTCCTTTACAAGTCTCTCACTAATTACTATGGAGTCCTCGAAGTTGTAACCACTCCATGGCATATATGCAACCAATAAATTTTTCCCTAGGGCGAGCTCTCCATTTCTAGTTGAAGGTCCATCTGCTATAACTTGTCCTTTTTTTACCCTATCACCTACTGAAACTATTGGCTTTTGATTAAAACTTGTAGCCTGGTTTGATCTTTTAAACTTCTTTACTTCAAATGGAATCTTCTTATTTGAATCTTCTTCTTTAATTTCTATGGTCTCTCCGGTTACACCAACGACATTCCCGTTCACAGTCGAAACGAGTGCTTCCCCCGAGTCTTTTGCAACATTTGACTCCATCCCTGTTCCTATGTAAGGAGCTTCTGTAGTAACTAGAGGAACTGCCTGCCTCTGCATGTTGGAGCCCATTAATGCCCTATTCGCATCATCGTGCTCTAAGAAAGGAATGAGTGCAGTAGTTACTGAACAAATTTGTTTAGGACTAACGTCCATATAGTCAACTTCTTTGGGCTTTACGTATGATACTGTTCCTCCATCATGCCTAGATAAGACTTGAGGATTTACAAAAGTTCCATCTTCATTAAGAGGTGCGTTGGCTTGAGCAATAATATAGTCATCCTCTTGCTGTGCGGTAAGGTAGACCGGCTTTGTTCTTTTTACCTCACCATTGACTACTTTCCAATAAGGAGTCTCTATAAAGCCAAATCTATTAACACGGCCATAAGTTGCAAGAGTCCCAATTAAGCCAATGTTTGGTCCTTCAGGAGTTTCAATAGGGCACATACGGCCATAATGTGATGGATGGACATCCCTTACCTCAAAACCTGCTCTTTCTCGAGAAAGACCTCCCGGACCAAGAGCAGATAATCTTCTCCTGTGAGTAAGCCCTGCTATTGGGTTAGGTTGATCCATGAATTGGCTTAATTGACTTGTTCCAAAAAACTCTTTTAGTGCTGCCTGTATAGGCCTGATGTTTATCAATGATTGTGGAGTTATGGCTTCAGGCTCTTGAGTTGTCATCCTTTCCTTTACAACTCTTTCCAGCCTACTGAGGCCTACCCTAACTTGATTCTGTACCAGCTCTCCTACAGTCCTTATTCTTCGATTCCCAAAATGATCTATATCATCAAATTTTACGTCTATCTCTCTTTTTAGATTATTGGTAAATGATTTATCTCCTGCATGCAAAGCTATGACATACTTAATTGTATCTAACATATCTTCTACTTGGAGCATACCTTCTGCCTCAACCTTGTAAGTCTCTGCGTCTTTCTCTCCATAATCTCTACCTAGAGTTTGGGAAAGCTTGTACCTTCCAACTTTTGTTAAATCATATCTTTTCGGTGTAAAAAACATTTGTCTAACAAGATTTCTTGCTGACTCTACTGTTGCCGGTTCGCCAGGTCGTAATTTTCTATAAAGATCGATTAGTGCTTCTTCCGGTGTCGAATCAGAATCTCTTGCAATGGTATTGTGAATTGAAGGAAAATCTCCAAAAAATTCTAATACCTGCTCCTGAGTTTCCATCTTTACTTTTCCAAATTTTTCTGGTTCTACAAAATAAAGAGCTCTGAGGAAAGCTGTTATATGTTGTCTTCTTTTTCTATCAACTCTTACTCCTATTGTGTCTCGTTTGTCAGAATCGAATTCAAGCCAAGCTCCTCTTCCTGGAATAATCTTCCCAATAAATATGTCTCTATCTGAAGTCTTATCTACTTCTTGAGAAAAATAAACTCCTGGAGATCTTACAAGCTGGCTAACAATAACTCTCTCTGTTCCATTTATTACAAAAGTTCCATCTCTAGTCATAATTGGAAAATCTCCCAGGAAGATATCTCTATCAATCACCTGTCCACCAGTTTCTCTATCTGTAAATTCACAAACTAAATGAAGAGGTCTTGAATATGTTTGGTCAGTAATCCTACATTCTTCGATACTTCTCTGAGGTTCTTTGAAATAGTGGTCGAGTATTTTAAGTTCAAATCTTCGAGAGAAGTCTTCAATAGGAGATATCTCTTCTAAAATCTCTTGAAGTCCAGATTTTTGATTATCTTGATCTTTCTTTATAAATAAATCAAAAGATTCTTTCTGAATTGTTAGTAGGTCTGGTATCTCCAATATTTGTGAACTTTTACCAAAAGATAACCTGTTATTTTTAACAGTGGACAACGAGCCTCCTAAAACCAAAAAGAAATACCAAAGACAGAGTATATTAGCACTTAAGAATTAAGTAATCAAATTTATAGTAGATTATTTAAGTTCTACAGTTGCGCCAGCACCTTCAAGGGCTTCTTTGGCTTTGTCTGCATCTTCCTTTGAAGCACCTTTTAATATTTCTGATGGAGCACCATCAACCATTTCTTTTGCCTCTTTAAGACCTAAGCTAGTTAAACCTCTTACTTCCTTGATAACCTGTATCTTTTGATCCCCTGCTGAAGCGAGAACAACATCAAAAGAATCCTTTTCTTCTCCTCCTGAAGCTTCTTCTCCACCGCCTGTAGGGGCAGCAACTGCAACTGGTGCAGCAGCTGTAACATCGAACTTCTCCTCAAAAGCATCTAAGAATTCTTTCAGTTCCAAAACTGACATTTCCTCTATTGCCTTTAATAAGTCATCACTAGTTAGCTTTGCCATTATTATTCCTCCTCTTTTGTTACATCGTCATTTTGCACATTTTTTTGATCTAGTAAAGCAGAAAAAGCATAGGCTGGTTTATTAACCAGTGCTTTACCAAGACCAAAAAACTTATTTAACGGAGCAGCAAACCCTCCGGCAAGTTTTGCTAAAAGGATATCTCTAGACTCAATAGTGGCCAAGACCTTAATCTTGTCAACAGAAAGGCTTTCACCTTCCATCCTTCCTCCTTTAATTACAAATGAATCATGTTCTTCAGAAAAATTTTTCAGAACTTTTGCAGCCTCAACAGGGTCTGAATCAATGACTGCAACACCTGTAGGTCCATTTAGATATTCGATTATATTTTCAAAACCTAAATTTTCTGCTGCTCTCTTTGCAAGAGACATTTTTACTACATTGAAGCTTGCTCCTGCTTCTTTAAGATCTTTTCTGAGTTTCATTTGCTGAACAACACTTAGGCCTCGATATTCTGCTAAAACCAGAGAGGAGGCATTTGAAAACATGCCTTCTATCTCTTTTACTTTTTCTTTCTTATCTTTTCTTACCATAAAAAAAATCCTCATACCAAGGACCGGAAAAATTACCTGCGCTAGAAATTAAGGTTGACCCACTAGCGGTCTTTGGTTTCTATTGTTCACTTATACTATCAAAGTAGAAATTATATACAATTCTTAATTTAAATCTATAGCTATAGAGGGGCCCATTGTAGAGGAAGCATATATTTTCTTTATGTAATCCCCTTTTGATGAAGCTGGCTTAGCTCGATTAATCTCTCCTAAAACTTCTTCATAGTTTTCAAGTAGTTTTTCAAGATCAAAAGATGCCTTTCCAATAGAAAGATGAACATTCCCTAATTTATCATTCTTTATTTCGACTTTTCCTTTCTTAAAGTCATTAACAGCCTTTGCAACATCAGCAGTAACGGTACCTGTTTTTGGATTAGGCATTAGTCCTTTAGGGCCTAAAATCTTTCCAAGCTGACCAACTTCACTCATCATGTCAGGTGTTGAAATGATAATGTCGACATCAATATCACCCTCGGATTTTACCTTTGTAGCTAGGTCTTTTCCTCCAACAATTTCTGCACCTGCCTTCTCAGCTTCGGAGAGAGACTCCCCTCCGGCAAAAACAGCAATCCTAACATCCTTGCCAGTCCCTGCAGGTAAAGAAACGGTAGTTCTAATATTTTCTTCTGCTACTTTTGTATCTACCCCTAAAACAACTACGAGATCAATTGACTCGTCAAATTTTGCTGTTGCAAGCTTTTTACATAAAGCTAGTGCATCACCTTTATCTACTGGGCTACTTGGAATCTCTTCAAGTAGTGAGTTGTATCTTTTGTTTTTCATCTTTCCTCCTTTTGGTTTTAGCGACAGCGTCTCCCAAAAATTATCTATATTTTAATTATCTACTGTTATCCCCATTGATCTTGCTGTTCCTGCAATAATCTTCATTGCAGCTTCTATGTCGTTAGCGTTAAGGTCTTCCATTTTTGCTTCTGCTATTTCTTTGAGCTGGTCTTGCGACAAGTTGCCGACCTTTTCTTTATGTGGCTCTGGAGATCCAGACTCTAGACCAAGTGCTTTTTTAATTAGATAGGAAGCTGGTGCCGTTTTAGTAATATAAGTAAATGACTTATCTACATATATAGTTATTTCAACAGGAACAATCTCACCTTGCCTAGAGGCAGTGTCGTTGTTAAATGCTTGAACAAAGTCCATAATATTTACACCGTATTGTCCAAGAGCAGATCCTACGGGTGGGGCGGGTGTTGCTCCTCCTGCAGGAATTTGTAATTTAACTAGAGCTTCTACTTCTTTTGCCATATCTACACCAACCTAATTTTTCACTATGTCTGTAAATGCTAGCTCTAATGGTGTTTCTCTACCAAAAACATTAACCAAAACTGTAACTTTTGATTGATCAAGATTGATTTCTTCAATTATGCCATTGAAATCTGCAAAAGGTCCGTTTGTTACCCTTACAGTTTCTCCATTCTCAAAATCAGGCTTAAACTTGGGTGATTCTTTTGTCTCCTCAGCTTCTTCATTTGTACCAATAATTCTTTCTACTTCTTTTTTTGACAATGGTGCTGGATGCTTCCCTGAACCAACGAAACCTATCACAGACGGTGTATTTCTAATCTCATATAGTAAGTTTGGATCCTCATCCATTCTTACTAAGACATAACCAGGGAAAGTTTTTTTCTCTACATTAACCTTTTTACCATTTCTTATTTCGATTACTTCTTCAGTAGGAATAGCAACATCATAGATGCGGTCTTCTAGGTGGAGGTTTTTTACTCTTGTTAGGAGATTGTCTTTAACTTTTTTTTCATGTCCAGATTGAGCATTTAAAACAAACCATTGCCCTGGTAAATCATACGGATGCTCGCTAAATATATAGCTTTCTTCAGTAGCATCTTTTGAATCTTCAGTAAGTATTTCTTCCATTATTTATCTCCCAGAATTAAGTAGGTTAATCAATCCTTGTTTAAAACCAAAATCTAAACCAAAAATGATTACAGTAACAACTGCTACCGTTACTACTGTAACTAGTGTGTAAGAGGTCAGTAAGTCTACTGAGGGCCAATTAACCCTCTTTAATTCGACACTAACTTCAGATAAATAATTAAAAACCCTCCTAAGTCTTGAAACTTTTTCATCAGTATTTTTCTGGCCAACATTTCGATCAGCTTTCTTTGCAAGGCGCTCTTCACGCTCTGCCATTCTTCGCATCTCTCTATTCATATCATTCATAAATACCTCTCGCAGGGGTGGTGAGATTCGAACTCACAACCTCCGGTTTTGGAGACCGGCGCTCTGCCAATTAGAGCTACACCCCTAAATTATTACTCATCCTCAGATTTATCTGTAGAGCGATTCCTTATAATTATCACTACAAAAATAGTAACAAGAAAAAGCAGCGCGAATGCAAGGAATCGTAATAGAAAACTCCTTGAATTTTTTGAAGTATCATCCAAAGATTTCATTACCTTCCCTACAAAATCTTCTGGAGGGGATATCTTTTTATCCTGAGTTCCTCCTTTTAGTTCATCTAAGAGTTCATCAATATCCAATTTATATCTCCTAAAGAAATTCATAATTTTATTTTACCTCTCTAAATCTTCTAACATTACTCGCAATTTTTGATGAGCCCGGTGTAACCTCACTTTTGCTGCTGTTACCGTAATTCCTAGGTACTCTGCAATTTCCTTGTGAGACCTTCCTTCAATATTTTTTAATTCTACAATTATTCTCTGCTCCATTGGTAGCTTGTTTAGTGCCTGCCTTAAAACAAATGAAAGGTCTGAATTAATTGCTATAAGCTCTGGATCTTTTTTTTCATCTATAACTATTGGTTCCTGTGTTTCTTCTATATTTGCCAAAGTATGTTTTTTGGCCTTCTTTCTCAATGTCCAAGCTGTATTTACAGTTATTCTATAGATCCAAGTACTGAAGGCTGAGTCACCTCTAAATTTCTCTATTGCTCTCCAAGCTCTGATGAATGCTTCTTGAGCAATATCATTTGCTAAATCTCTATTTCCTGAAAGTTTAAATGCAAGAGAAAAAACTAAGTCTTGATTTCTTATAACTAATTGTTCGAAAGCTTCTTTGTCTCCATTTTGAGACCTTGCTACCAGTTCTTCCTCACTTAGTTCATTTGAAAAACTATCTTCTTCCAATTTAGATACCATACTTTATAAGAATACTTAATTTTTCTGCATAAAAAAGAGCTATCTTTTTTCTCTAAACAAACAATGCTTTTTGCAAGAAGGACAGTATTTATTTAACTCAATTCTGTCTGGAGTGTTTGTTTTATTTTTTGTCGTAACGTATACGTGCACCTTACATTCAGTGCATAACATAGTTAGCGGCGGTCTCTTGTCAGATGCCATATTTTTCTCCTTTATCTCTTTTGTAGCGACGGGAAGACTTGAACTTCCGACCTCTCGATTATGAGTCGAGCGCTCTAACCAGACTGAGCTACGCCGCCTTGAGCCCTCTTCCGGGTTTGAACCGGAGACCTCCGCCTTACCATGGCGGT
>JAYZKG010000007.1:0-19890 GCA_036163695.1 Actinomycetota bacterium
GACGGGAAGACTTGAACTTCCGACCTCTCGATTATGAGTCGAGCGCTCTAACCAGACTGAGCTACGCCGCCTTGAGCCCTCTTCCGGGTTTGAACCGGAGACCTCCGCCTTACCATGGCGGTGCTCTACCAACTGAGCTAAGAGGGCAATTGTTTTGTGCCGGGAGAAGGATTCGAACCTACGAAGGCATAGCCGGCAGATTTACAGTCTGCTCCCTTTGGCCACTCGGGCATCCCGGCAAAACAATTAACCTTAATAAAGTTTAATTTATTAATATTTATCCGTAAGAGAGAATTTTATTAGATTAGGATTTTATTATGGATAAAAAATTAAGAGATTATCTAGAAAGATGGTTAGATAACAGCATAATTGACCAAGATATTTACGATAAAATTGTTACTTTTGAAGAAAATACAGGTATCAATCAGAAATCTAGGGTAGCAAGAGCAATTACATTAATTGGTGGTTTGTTTCTTTTATCTGGTCTTCTGGGAACAATTCCTTTACTTTGGATGAATCTTGCTTATTGGGCCCAACTAGGACTTTTAATCGCGACTACTTATTTTCTTTTCTATGCAGCAAGCTACAGCGAAAAGCTAGAGGATGAAAAATTATTCATATTTAATTCAACTGAAAAAGTTAGTTCTTTTCTATTCTTAATATCCAACATTTCTTTCGGAGGGGTCGTAACTTTTAGTTTAAATATTCTTCAAGAAATTGGAGTGATAAATATAAGTGAAGATTTATCGTACGTTGTACTTTCTTTTCTTGTATTAATCTTTGCTACTTATTTATTTAAGAGAACTGAATACATTTTCCAACATGCTGGATTATTTTATTGTCTATGTTTTTTCTTAGGTTCTATAGGAAATATCATATTTCCAAATATTGAACCTTGGGCAGGTGGACTTTTCGCTATCGCAATTGGAAGTGTGTGGGGTATAAATACTTATTCAACATTGTTGAAGCCAAGTTGGTTAGGATATTTCCTCTCAACAACAACCATCTCCTTCGGAGTAATTGTTTTAATTGAGGACTTAATTGGAAATGAAATAATTAGTATATTGGTTTTACTTATAGGATCAATATTTTATGTATGGGCCAGCATACAACTTTCTGAGCAAGTAATCTTTTTTATCGGTGGATTAGGCCTTCTAATCAATCTGCCAAGGCTCATTAATGAATTACTCCCAGACAATATATGGCCTCCATTAATACTTTTCCTTATAGGGGGAGTACTTGTTGCAGTAGGCTTGTATTTAAATTCTATTAGAGAAAATATCAAAACTTCCAAATCAGATTGAATATAGTGAAAAAATCAAATTACACCTTGTTTCTATCTTTAGGAATATTTGTTGCAACAACAATAATTGTGGCTCTCTTTGGAGTTGTAGCATTACCAAAATATGATGTCTTAAAGCAAGAGCAAGGACTAAAGGGAAAATTAATATACCATGTTGAAATACAAAGCCAGAACCTTATTCCTCCTGCACCAGATATTATGGATGAATGTATTCTTTCCGTTGACCTATCAGCTACATCATTCAAAGAAGAGAAAATAATTTGTGGCAGTGACCTTTATGATCTTTCTTATGATATTTACTTCTACGATGCTCAAATTTATAAAGAAGAAAATATCCTACTTAGGTACTGGGATGAATCATCTGGTGATGAAATGGGCCTAGTAATAAATATAGACAGTGGAGAGGTCCTAGAGAAGATTGCAAGGCCAAATTTTTCTCGTGAATCAACAAATATGAATGTCTATGGAGAAAAGTTAATTGACCCTTGGGAAACTACTGACTACAGCTCTAGAGTAATAGGGATTTATTTTGTCAATAGGACAGAGACTGTTGAAGTGTTTAGCTCTAAAGCACCTTCAAACTATTTTTTTGAATCACTGCATTGGTCTCCAGATGGAAATTATATTGCTGCTTTAGATTCTGAAAACAAGCTAATTATTTTTTCAAAAAATAAAGAATTTAATCCAGCAAGTGTTACATTTTCTGAACTAAATCTCAAAGTTTTGGATGATGAGGAAAGAAGATTTATTAACCTAATAAGTTGGTCTGACTAACTAAACTCTTTTTTTGGTCTTACACCAATCTCGCTTATTACATGTGCAGCACTCTTATTGGCAATCTCTGCTGCATCATTTATAGATAATTTCTTTTGCATCCCATATAAGTAGCCTGCTGCAAAAAAGTCTCCTGCTCCTGTCTTGTCAACAACATTAGCGTCTACTGCATTATACATTAGCTCTCTACCCTCACTAATTACAATTGATCCTTTCGCTCCTAGAGTACAAATAAGCTGTTCAACATCTTTGAAATGATCTTTGAAATAATTAATGGCATCTTTCGTTGATTCAAGTTGTGTTAAAGCTTTTAATTCATCTTCATTACAAAAAACATAATCTATAGAGCTTTTTATAAATTCTATAAAGCTTTCTCTATGCCTATCTACACAAAATACATCTGAAAGCGTAATTGCATTCTTGCCGTTTGTTTCTGTATTTAATTTTGCAGCTCGCGTAAAAGCTTCTTTGCTTTCTGGCTTATCCCATAGGTAACCCTCTAAATAAACAATTTCTGCATCCAAAATGGAGCTACGATTAATTTCATCCCTAGATAAAAACTCTCCGGCCCCTAAGAAGGTATTCATCGTTCTCTCTCCATCTGGAGTAATAAATATTGCACACAAACCTGTTTGAACTCCTTCTTCTCCATAAACTGTATAATCCGTTAAATTTGTATTGGCTAAACTAAGTTTGAATTGTTCACCTAACTCATCTTTACTAATTTTTCCAATAAAACCAGCTTCCCCCCCGAGTTGTGATATCCAAAAAGCAGTATTTGCTGCAGAACCACCTGCAGCATAAGTAGGATTATCCATATTGCTTAGTAGAAAATGAGACCTTTCTTCATCTACAAGAGTCATTCTCGATTTATTTAAACCTAATTTTTCTATGATGTCTTCTTCTGATTCTTGTAATGCATCTACCATAGCATTCCCGATAGAAACAATCACTAAATTATCTCACCTTGTTCATCATTATTATTAACGACATCTTCTTTGAATACCTTATAAAACTCTCTCATTCCTCCTGCAAGGTTTACAGCCTTTACCCCATTATCTTGTAAATATTTTGAAAAGATTCTTGACCTATTCCCTGATCTACAAACAACAACGTAAGAGGTTTCTTGATTTAAATTTGTATCCTCAAGAGATCCCGTAGAGATTGTACTCATAGGAAGAAGGGTTGCATTTTTATAATGCCCGGCATCCCATTCGCTCTGCTCTCTAACATCTAAAAATATATAGCTTTCATTTTCCAACTCTAATGCTTCATTAGGATCTACGTGCTTTATGTTATCTATATCGAATGCCACTAGAACCTTCCCTTAACCTTCTAACTCTTTCCGATGTTGGTGGATGTGTTGAAAATAAGCCTCTCTTCTCTCTTGTTCTGAAAGCTTTGTACGGATCAGAAATAAATAATGTACTAACTGCTGGATTGACTTGTAGTGGTGCTTTTGAATAAGCATCAATTTTTTCTAGAGCTGAAGCAAGTGCCAGAGGATTCCCCGTTATATCCGCTCCCGTAGAATCCGCACCAAATTCCCTTGTTCTTGATATTGCAAATTGGATAATCATTGCTGCTATTGGTGCTGCAATCATTCCAATAATCAACAATGCTGGGTGAGAATTCCTATTTCTCCCACCGCCAAACATACTTCCCCACATGTATGACCTAGACATAATTGAGATAGCTGACCCAATGACTACAGCTATAGTCGAAACGAGAATATCTCTATTTTTAACATGAGAGAGCTCGTGAGCCAAAACTCCCTCCAGTTCGTCTCTTGAAAGGAGGCTTAAGATTCCTCTTGTAACTGCAACTGAAGCATTTTTTGGATTCCTACCTGTAGCAAAAGCATTCGGTTGATCTGAATCAATTATGAATAGCTTTGGCATTGGCATTTTCTCTTTTGCAGCTAGATACTTAACTATTTCTACAACATTATCGTGTTCCCCTTCTTGTATCGGAACAGCCTTTGAGTATCGAATTGCAAGCTTGTCTGAGTTGAAATACATAAAAAGATTAAAAATCAGAGCAATAGAAAAAGCGAAGACTAGATCTATCCCTAACAACTGTGAAACAACGATTAATAGGAAGGTCATAAAAGCCAATAGCAGGGTTGTTTTTATTTGATTCATAATATAATTATTTTATACACTATCTACTTCCTAGTTGATTCTATTGCGTAGAAACCTCCTAAGCCATTTTCATCAGAAATAGTTGCAAGGCCGAGTAGGTCGCTATTTGTTTTAACTAAGTCAATTCCTTCTTGGGAAGATCTTTTTTCTATAAGTTCATTTATATATTTATTTAACCCATGTTTATATAAAAATTCATACTGGGATGATATTTCCACATCATATCCGCCAATACCCTCTAATACAGAAAGAAGTGCGGAAAAGTTTATGTCATAAGTTATATCCGTCTCCCCGGGGTAAAGGAGGGGGTCGGGTCCTAAATGATGATCTTTGTATGTCCTTAACAAACTCTTATATGGCTTTGATGCTCTTTCGTCTTGTAAATATCCATAATCAAAAATCACAATGTTAGATGGATTAAGTTTCTTAATTATATTAGAAAGAAATAATTCAGCATGGATTTGTACCTCAACCTCATAATCTGGTTTTTCTTCCTTGTAATGAAGATTTAGCCAGGACATGACATTATCTCTTGGCTCAACAAAGCAATAACTTAGCTGTCTATCATTCATCGCTATGGCCTTTTCTTTCCACATGGAGTCCATAAATACCCCGATTGAACAAGGAATGTTATCTAATATCTCATTACCAATAACGATTAAATTTTCAGAATGAGAAAGACTCAATTCATCAATGCTCTTCTTTACATCAGACTGAGGAAACGCCTTTGATAAGGAGCTTATTGCTGATTCCGATTTTTCGAGGAAACTAAAATTGATATCTTTATTTTCTTTTTCAGCATTTATGGAATTAGCTAAACTTCCACTACCTGGACCAAGTTCTAGTAAATCTATTGTTTCATTGGTAGAAACAGAAACAATCCATTCATGAATAATTTTCCCAAAATAGCTACTCACTTCTGGTGAAGTTAAAAAATCACCTCTTTTTGTTGACTTAATTTCACCAGAATTAAAATATCCAAAGGCTGAATATAAAGCTATCTCCATAAATTCATCAAAGTAAATATATCCATCGGAAGAATTTTCAATTTTATCTTTAATTGCTTCTAAAGTATTTTTCCTAGACAATTCTTTATGGTAATAACAGTTGTGTTGCAGCTTGGCCTAGTATTCCAAATATATTTGGGAAAAAACCTACAATAATAGTAATAAACAATGTAAATAGTCCTACAAACGATAGGGATTTATCAATCTCTAGGGTTGCTCCGGAAGTAGAAGGTAAAGTTGATTCGTCCATCCACATTATTTTTACTACTCGTGCGTAGTAAACCAAAGCCACCACAGCGTTAATTGCTCCAATTGCTGCAAGTAAAAGGACCACTGAACTATCAACTCCTAATAAGCTTCTAAATACAACAAACTTAGCAAACCATCCACCCAGGGGCGGTATCCCTGCTAATGAAAAGAAAAACATAGCACTAAATAAACCTACTAGTGGTGATGCTTTTGCCATATTCCCCCACCTATATATATCAAGGGTTTCTGTAATTTTTTCAGATATAAGTACAACTGCAAAAGCACCTAAGTTCATAAATGTATATATAGCAATATAAGTCACACTAGAAAAAATTGAGTCTTGATAGTTGGAATTAAATCCAGAAGCAGCAATGGGAGCGATGATAAATCCTGCTTGAGCTATTGATGAATAAGCCAAAAGCCTAATTGCATTATCTTGCTGTAAAGCAATTAAATTACCTACTGTCATTGTTGCACCAGACATAATTAATAAAATTGGACCCCATACTCCACCAAAAGAAGGGACTACCTTTGTTGTAAATAGCAACAATGCTACAAAACCTGCTGCCTTAGAACTAACAGACAAATAAGCTGTCACTGGAATTGGAGCTCCTTGATAAGTATCTGGAGCCCAAGAATGAAAAGGAACAGCAGAGATTTTGAATCCAATCCCTGCAATTACTAAAATGATTGCAAGGACAGTAGCATTACTATTTGATGATGCCATTGAGGTTGCAATATTATCAAACAATATTTGGCCAGTTAAGCCGTAAAGAAGCGAGAACCCATACAAAATCAATGCTGCAGACAAAACACCGAGAAGGAAAAACTTTATAGCCCCTTCATTTGATTCTGGACTCCCCTTTTTCCATCCTGAAAGTAGAAACATTGGCCCAGAAGCTAGTTCAATTCCTATAAACAAAATAAGAAGATCTCTGCTAGAAGCAATTACTACAGCTCCGAGGAGCGAACAAAGTAACAAAAAGTAGTATTCACCTTGGTAGTATTCTTCGCTCTCTATGTACTTTACAGAAAGAACTAGGGTGAGGTATGTAGCAAGTATAAATATCCCTTTCAGTATGAGAGAAAACCTATCAATTACATAACTTCCTTCAAATAAATACCTATTTGTTTCTTTTGAAAACCACAGTGTAATTATTGGTATTAGAGAAGCAACAGTTCCTACAACTGAAAATATAGCAATTAAGTACTTATTCTTTCTTCTAAATATTAAATCAAGAGACAAAGCCCCAACAATAGTAAATATAATTATTAGTTCGGGCGCTAAAGCATGGTAGTCTATATTAATTTTAGCCCCCAAATGCAACTTGTAACATGCTAACAACAGCATCGTTTGTTGCGCCAAATATTAGTTTTGGAAATATGCCAATAATAACTGTAAAGATTACTAATGGTATCCAGGCGGCAAGTTCATACATGTCAGCATCATGAAGATCCTTATCAACCCACTCCTCAGATGGTTCTCCGAGATTTACTCTTTGAAGCATCCATAAAAGGTATCCTGCTGTTAGTACTGTTCCTACTGCACCAGCTACCATTGATGCTCTAAAAACTGTCAAATCAAGACCTGGGAGAGGATTAAAGGCTCCAAGTAGTGCCATGAACTCTCCCCAAAAACCAGCTAGTCCTGGAAGACCTAAGGAGGCCATAGCTGTAAATGCTAAGATTGCTCCTGTTTTTGGTAAAAGTTTCATATTTCCTCCTAGCCTTGATATTTCTCTAGTGTGGTATGTGTGTGACATTGATCCAGCAAGGAAGAACAACAACCCGGTAATGACACCGTGTGCAATCATTCCGATCATTGCTGCATTAATTCCTATTGGAGTTAATGTTGCAATTCCAAGCATTACAAAGCCCATGTGTCCTACTGAAGAGAATGCTATCAGTCTCTTCAGATCTGTTTGTGCAAGGCAAGCTAAGGATCCATATATAATCCCTATCGCAGCAAGAATTGCAATAGCTGGAGCCCACTCTTTAGCTTGTTGTGGGAGAATTGGTATTGCAATCCTAACAAATCCATAAGAACCTAGTTTAAGAAGAATGGCTGCAAGAATAACAGACCCTACAGTTGGTGCAGCTGTATGGGCATCAGGCAACCATGTATGAAGTGGCCACATTGGTACCTTAACAGCAAAACCTAAAAATAGTGCAGCAAAGACAAGAGTTGCAAATGTTCCAGTAAAGGCATTGTTTGATCCAAGAATTATCAATTCGGGTATGCTAAATGTCTTGCCCCCTCTGTAATACAGCCCCAAAAATCCAAGGAGCATAAATGCAGAGCCAAATAAAGTGAATATAAAGAATTTAATGCTCGCATATAGACGGGTCTCTACCTCTCTTTTAATTCCTGAAACGGAAATCTTTTTATTGTCACCCCAAATTCCAATCATAAAATACATAGGAAGAAGAACTAGTTCGAAGAAGACAAAGAATAAAATTAAATCAAGAGCAACGAAGGTTCCGTTCATACCTGTTTCAAGTATGAGGATTAAGGCAAATAAACCTTTTGGATTCTTAGGTTCAGGAAGGTGCTCTAGTGAATAAATAATTGACAACATAGTAATAAAAGTAGATAAAACTAAAAGTGGTAAGGAAATCCCATCAACTCCGGTTTCATAATAAGAATTGATACTGTCAATCCAACTTAATTTCCCTCCAAGCTGAAAGGTGTCTGCTTTTGAAAAGTCAAATAAATACAGCATTACAAGACTAACTAAGAAAACAAAAACAGATGTTCCTAAAGAAACGAGTTTAATGATTGCCTCATTAGCTTTCGGAACCAAAAGCAAAGCGAGTGCTCCGAGCAAAGGAAAAAATACAACAATGCTTAGTGCCAAGTTGTTTCCTAACAAATCAAATAATGATACTAAATCCATAACTACCTCCTAATATAAAACAAAAAAAATAATACTCACTACTAAGACTCCAGAAAGAAAGAGAGAAAGATACTGTTGGACTCTTCCCGTCTGAATTAACTTAAGTTGCCCACCAACATTTTCTGTCCCTACAGAAACAGAATTAACTACCTTATCTATGCCGTCTTGATCAAGGTTCGAATAAACAATCTTTCCAAAAAACGACATCAGTAATGCTACATTGTTAATAAATCTATCAATTACATTACTATTAAATCCATTTACAGCTTTTGCTATAGAAGACTTTATAGGATCTACTATTCCTTTCATATAAAAGTCATCTAAGTAATATTTATTTTCAAGTATCCCCCAAACTGGCTGAATCTTAATTTTCTGGTCCCCAGTTTCTGCATTACCAAACTTCATATAAAGTAGGTAAGCAGCAGCTATACCGGCAACACCTGCGGAAAGTCCAGAGAACATAGCAACTAAATCAAAACTCTCAGGATGGTATTCCTTAATAGGTATCCCTCTGGTGCCAACCCAAGATGTAAATCCTGTATATACTCCCGGAATATTAACCCAGCCAGATATAACTGCTAAAACACTTAGTGCAATTAGAGGGATTGTCATTAGCTGCTCTGACTCATGGGGATGGCCATCGCCCCTGTATTCTCCAAAGAAAGTCTTAATCACTGCCCTGGTCATATAAAAAGAAGTTATAAATGCTCCGAAAGCAGCAACAGCAAAATAAAGGGTATATCCTTCGTGAGATAATGAAGCTAATATTTCATCTTTAGAAAAGAAGCCTGCAAGTGGTGGTAGTCCAGCCAAAGCAATGGTTCCTATTATAAATGTTTTAAATGTTTTGGGCATAACATCCTTTAGCCCCCCCATTTCTGACATGTTGTTTGAATGTACTGCATGAATAACTGAGCCTGCACCTAAAAACAAGAGAGCTTTAAAGAAAGCGTGAGTCCAAAGATGCAATAGGCCAGCTGTATATGCACCTGCACCAATAGCAGTTACCATGTAACCAAGCTGGCTAACTGTTGAATAGGCTAGAACCTTTTTAAGATCATCCTGAACAATTGCAAGACAACCACCAAAGAAAAGTGTAAGAACGCCAATCAATAAGACCAATTCCCTCGCTGGAGCAGCAACTCCTTCGTAAAATGGAAACATCCGAGCTAGTAGGTAGACGCCTGCAGTAACCATAGTTGCAGCATGCATGAGCGCTGAGACTGGAGTTGGACCAGCCATCGCATCAGGTAACCAAACATGGAGGGGGAATTGAGCACTTTTACCCATAGCTCCAATAAAAAGAAGTACCCCAGCAATTAAAGCAATATTCGAAATATTCTCGTTGCCGTGTGTTGCACTGTAAAGAATCTCAGAAATTCTAAAGGTTCCTACAGACAAAGCTAACATTATTATTCCAATCATTAAGCCTACATCCGCAACTTTATTTGTTATAAATGCTTTCATAGCTGCAGATGAATTCTCTTTTTCTTCCCAATAGTGACCAATTAGTAAATATGAACAGACCCCTACAAGTTCCCACCCAATCAACAGCTGTAGAAGAGTAGGGGAAGAGACTAGAACAAGCATAGATCCTGCAAACAAGGTTAAGGAGGTAAAAAAGAAAGTATACCTAATCTCACCTTTCATGTACTCAACTGCATATATAAATACTAAAAGAGAAACGGTTCCAACTACGAAGTACATCATAATAGACAAGCCATCAACAACCCAACCAAACTCAAGACTCAATTTGCCAATTGACCCAACCTGAACATAAAATTCATTCACTACACCCTTGGTGATATTTAATATAAGTAACGAGAATGAATAAACAAAGATAAACAATATCGACCCAACTGCTATCTCTGCACCTCCATATGGCAATTTCTTACCGAAAAATGTTATTGCCAAAGCAGCTATAAAAGGAAGCACAACAATAGTCCACGCATATTCTGCCAAAAGCCCTCCATCGGTAAAACTCTTTGCTTCTGCAAAAAACTGAGGGAGAAGTAAGTTATTGTTTACCATTTCAATAAATCAAAGTCATTTAAGTTGGCGGTTTGTCTATTCCTGAAAACCATAAGGACTATAGCTAAACCTATTCCTACTTCTGCTGCTGCAACTGTAATTATAAATATAGAGAAAATCTGGCCTTGTAATAGAGTATCTCTAAGGTATGCATCAAAAAGAATAAAATTAATATTTACAGAATTCAACATTAGTTCTATTGCAAGAAGAACCATTACAGCATTTCTTCTAACAAGAATCCCATATATACCAAGAGAAAATAAAGCGGCAGCAGTTACAAGTATTGGGACAATATTCATATTTGATCCTCTGAAATGAGTGCAGCATCTTTTCGTGCTAGTGCAATACCCCCAATCAGTGCAGCCAGCAACACAAAAGAAACTATTTCAAAGGGAAGAACAAACCTTCCAAGAAGTATAAGTCCAAGCTTTTCTATTGTTGCTCCACTTTCCACAGAAACCTCTCCACTAAAGGATGTTATTAAGCCATAAGACATGCTTAAAAATATTCCAATAGAAACTAGTGCTGGGGTCAATTTTTTTTCATTATCTAATTCTGCATTTACTCCTAAAGGAGCTCTAGTAATCATAATTCCAAATAAAAATAGGACTATCACCGCCCCGATATAAACAAGAACTAAAACCCAGGCAACAAAATCAGCTGACAATAGTAAGAATAATGCAGCTGAAAGAGCAAGTGCTAAAACCAGTGAAATTGCAGCATGAATTACATTAGATGTAGTCACAACCCTTATCCCCGCTAGAAACATTAGGAACAAAACTAAATATGTAACAATCTCATACCAATTCATAATTTAACTCTCCAAAGCTTGTGTTTCTGGAACGGTTTCAAGCCACTCGTTTAATTTCTCTTTATCGTGTAAAAGACTTGTCATTTTATATTCGGAATACTCATAATCAGGAGACCAAAATAGAGCATCGAAAGGACAGACTTCGACACATATGCCGCAATACATGCATAGAGCGTAATCTATATCAAACCTATCTAAAACTGCTCTGCTTCTTTCTCTTCCTCCAGGTCTTGAAGGAGGTTGTAACTCTTTATGTCCTTCAATATATATACACCAATCTGGACATTGTCGAGCACATAGCATACAACTTGTACAGGCCTCTTCATCAAGTGCAATTACTCCACGCGCTCGTGGTGCTAGTTTTTCCTTTTCAAAAGGATAATTTACAGTTACATTCTTTTTGAAAAGATTTGAAAAAACAATAAACATACCTTTGAGAAAACCTGGTATTCGTAATTTAAATTTAGACATTATAGAACTACTTTCATAACAGAAGTCACAAGAATATTAAGAAGAGAAAGAGGAATTAATATCTTCCATGCGAGACTTTGAAGTTGATCTTCTCTAAATCTTGGAAAAGACCACCTTATAAGTATAAGGACTGCTGCTAAAGCAAATGTCTTAGTAATCAAAACTATAGGTCCGTAGAAATTTACCCATTCAACTGGGAGGAGAGGAATGTGATACCCTCCTAGGAAAAGAGTTGATGCTATTGCACACATTACAAAGAGATTTATATATTCAGATATGTAAAATAACAAAAAGCGGATTCCTGAATACTCAGTCAAAAAACCGCTGACAAGTTCTGATTCTCCAATTGGCATATCAAAAGGCACTCTCATCATTTCTGCGGTAGCTGCAACCATAAATATTAGAAAGGCTAATCCCTGACCAGCTATTACAAAAGGGACTCCCCACTCTTTTTGAGCTTCAACGATACCAACTAATGACATTGTCTCGGCTTGAATAACAACCCCTATTACTGCAAGAATTAATGGCAACTCATATGCTATCAGTTGTGCAGCTGCTCTTAGTCCTCCCATCATTGAATACTTATTTGCGGAAGACCATCCAGCAGTTAAAACTCCAATGGTAGAGAGAGAACTTATAGCAAGTAAATAGAATACTCCAAGCTCTAAATCTCTTACAATTAATGTTGGGCTTGCTGGAATGATTACAAATAAGCCAAAAACAGAAACAAAAATATATGCTGGGGCCATTTTGAAAACGGTTTTGTCTGCCTTTGTTGGAACTATATCTTCTTTTTGAATAAATTTAAGTACTTCAGCAATAGGAAAGATTAAGCCCCTGAGCCCAACATGTAAAGGTCCCGGCCTTCTTTGCATATAGGCACTTCCTTTTATCTCGATAATTGTTAAAGCCAAAGCCATAGCTGGTGCTATTGCTGCAACAACAGCTATCTTAATACCCAGCTCTAGTCCAAAACTCATCTATCTACATCTCCTAATACAAAGTCAAAACTTCCCAGAATAGCTAGAAGGTCTGGAACCAAAACCCCTTCTAGAATCCAAGGAAGAACTGAAATATTGCTAAAAGAAGCTGTCCTTATCTTTAACCTATATGGACCTAAACCACCTTCGGATATAACGTGGTACCCCATTTCTCCTTTCGGATTTTCTGCTCTAACGTAACATTCACCCTCAGGCACTTTAATTATCTTTGGTACCTTTGCCTGTAGAGGCCCTGATGGCATAGAGTCTATAGCTTGTAAAATAATCTTTGCTGATTCTCTCATCTCTTGCAATCTCACAAACCATCTATCAAAAGAATCTCCATTTTCTCCTGTAGGAATTTCATAGCTAAATTCACTATATGGTAAATAATCTGTTGTACTTCTTAAATCAAACTTGACTCCCGATGCTCTAAGGATAGGTCCCGATACCCCATAGCTAGCTGCTATTTCTGGAGGCAGCACTCCAACACCTCTTGTTCTTGCAATAAAAACTTCATTCCCACCAACCAAATCTTCAAATTTATCACAAGCCAATAAAATTTTCTCCATTGCATCCTTGGTTTCGCTATAAAATCCTGCGGGTAAGTCTTGAATGTCTTTCTTTGTAGTAGGGCCTGCTCCTGCTGCTGGCTTTACCCCACCAATACGATTGAAGTTAGGATGAAATCTTCCTCCAGTTACTGACTCAATAAGATCCAAAACTCTTTCTCTATCTTCCATTGCGTAAAATAGGGGTGTTAATGCACCAATTTCTAGAGGGAAAGCACCATTAAATACGAAGTGAGATGCAATTCTTGCCATCTCAGTAAGAATTAACCTAATGTGTAAAGCCCTTTCAGGAACTTCGACTTCCATTAATTTTTCTGCAGCAGCTATAAAAGGAATTTCATTAGCAAACCCGGACACCCAATCAATACGGTTAACTAATGTTGTAATTTGTGGATATGTTCTTACTTCAGCAAGCTTTTCATAACCCCTGTGCATATACCCAAGGACAGGTTGGACATTAAAAATTTGTTCACCATCAACCTTTGCTACAAGTCTAAGAACTCCATGCGTTGAGGGGTGTTGAGGTCCAATATTTAGTGTCATTCCTTCAGTTTCTATTTCTACTGATACAGAAGTCTCAGAAACAAAAGGGACATTTTCTGTATTCATTGTTGAAGTCATTCTTCTTTCTCACTTTCTTCTGATTCTGGCATAGGCTCTACATCTACTTCTCCAGGCCATGGCTTAACTTCTCTAGTCAAAAGTTCGTAAGATTTTAAGAGAGGATTTCCTTCAAATCCATCTGGTAAATATAGCTTCACTAAATTTGGATGCCCTTCAAAAGAAATCCCAAACATTTCAAACGCCTCTCTCTCATGCCAATTTGCACCTGGAAAAACATCTATAAGAGAAGCTATACTTGGATTCTCTTTTTTTATTTTTGTTGAAACAACTACAAAATTTCCATCTGTAATATCTGATAAACAGTAAAGAATTTCAAAAGAAGGCTCTACTTCTTCTTTTGGAGGTTCTCCAAATGAGACATCATTTTCCCAATCAACTGCGGATAGCCATGAAAAAAAGACTAACCCATGTTCGTCTCTTAGTTGTGTTGCTACTTCAATCCAATTATCTTTTTGTACATGGATCTTGAATGTATCAAGATCATTAGTAGTCTCTGAAAAAGTAGAGGATAATTTATCTTGTAAGGAAGTATTTTCAGACTGATTCATTTTTGTTTTCATTCCATTTTTCTTTAAGATCTTCTTTCTTAATCTTCTCCTGAAGCAAAAGTATTCCTTCTTGAAGAGCCTCTGGTCTTGGAGGACATCCTGGTACATATACATCTACAGGAATAACTTGATCTACTCCTTTTGTTACTGAATATGAATCCCAATAAGGGCCTCCACTATTCGAACAAGAACCCATTGAGATAACATACTTTGGATCTGGCATCTGATCATAAAGTCTTTTTATCGAAGGAGCCATCTTGTCTGTTACTGTTCCTGCAACAACCATTAAGTCTGCTTGCCTTGGAGAGGCAGGAAGTGGGATAATACCCAGCCTCATAAAGTCGTGCCTTGGTCCACTTACTGCCATTACCTCAATAGCACAGCAAGCTAAACCAAATTGAAAATACCATAGCGAATAAGCACGAGCCCAGTTAAAGATTGATGAAACAGGTTTTGGTAAGCCAAATTTATCAATTACTCCCATTTAAGAACATCCTTCCTTATGGCATAGACTAAACCCAATACAAGAATGAAAATGAAAATAAGCATCTCAATTAAGCCAAAATAACCAAGGGTTTCTAGGTTGACTGCCCAGGGGAAAATAAATATTGCCTCAACATCAAAAATTACAAATAAGAGTCCAAAAATATAATAACGTACATATGTTTGGCTCCACCCTTCTCCGACAGGATCTACGCCGCACTCGTAAGTGCTTAATTTTTCTTCTGTAGGATTATTTGGTTTAAATACTTTAGCTAGCCCTAAAAAAATGGACATTAAAACAAAACCCATAAATAAGAAAGTTAAAACTGTTGCATAATCCTGAAAATATGAACTCATATTACTATCTTATCCCCTATCAAAAAATACTAGTTTTATAACGGAGTAGAGTAGGAGAAAAGTAAATAAAATATGAAAACGTACTCACCAAATATAGTCGACTTAAGCAAAGAGTTAGTAAATACAATTCTTAAAAATGAAATATATAGTACTAATTCAACCTTTCTTCAAGGAATGGGTGAAAGAAAGAAAGTTCTATTTTTTTTACTTGATGGTCTAGGTAGTTACCAACTTGAATCTAATGAGGGATTTCTCCTTGAAAACAGGGTATCTGATATATATACAACATTCCCATCAACAACTAATGTTGTTTTATCTAGTTTCTGTACAGCCTCTATGCCACGAGAACATGGAGTATTAAGTTACTTTATGTTTGATCAAGATTTTGGAGGAATATTTAATGCTTTAGTCTGGAACAAAGCTAATGAGAATATGGTTAAAGCAGAAAATTATCTAGAGATAAAAACCATCTGGGAAATATTAAAGGAAAATAATGTAAGCCCAAGTGTTTACCAGCCGAAGGATTTGTCAACCTCTATATTGTCAAAAAATATTTATAGAGGAGCAAAAACAACAACTTATGAAAACATTGAAAACTTGTTCGACACATTAATTGATAATAAAGAAACTTTATCTAGTTTTACTTTTGTTTATTATCCACCAATTGATCTTTCTGGTCACGTTTATGGAAGCTCCTCAAATGAATACACTCAAGAGATAAGAACTTTTGAAACACATTTCAAAAAATACTTAAGGGAACTTTCAAAAGATTTCATAATAATCTTAACCGCAGATCATGGAATGGTTGACGTTGAGAAAGAGAACCGAATTAAGGTTGACTCTTCGAATGAGTTAATAAAAATTTTTGGAGACAACAGGTCGGTATTTATTAATGGAGAGATTGAATTAGCACAAAAATTATTTGACTCTATACCTGGAGAATTTATAAGGACAGGTGAAGTAGATTCGCTCTTAGGAGAGGGGAACAAACATCCGGAGTATGAGCTTAGAAGCCCTCAGCATTGTTTTTTACCAGATGAAAAGTTTGCAGTTGTCCCTTCTCATTTAAACGACTCCCTGACTGGATACCATGGGGGTATTACAGAAAAAGAGATGCGTATCCCTCTAATTATCTTTGATTAGACCTTTTTCTGTAAGAAGAATCTTAATCCAATCTCGTATCCCAGTTGAAACCTGTATATAAAATTCAAGCTTTTCGTCATCATCTCCGTCATAGTTTACAGGGTCTGGAAAAGACTCATGAATTGTCTCTACATCATCAAAAACAACTGGGCAGGACTCTTTTGCGTTATCGCATACGGTTAAAACTAAGTCGAAATCAAAAGACCTATAGTCTTCAACATTATTAGTTAAATGCGAAGAGATATCAATATCAAATCTATCCATGGCTTGTACGGCGAATGGATTGACTTTCTCCGCTGGCTTTGTTCCTGCGCTATAAACTTCAATATCGTTAGAGAAATGTTCAAGCCATCCGTGTGCCATCTGTGACCTACAAGAATTTCCAGTGCAAAGTACTAGTATCTTCATAAGTAAATCATAAACCAAAAGAGTTTCAACTAGAATATAATTGTGTTCAATATTTTATCAATATGTTTATTAGCTATCTAGGCCTCCTGTTAGTCATGATTATGATTTTTTTATTAAGAAAAAAAATAAAGTAATGGAATATAAAGAAAATATAGAAACAGCAATCAAAACACTCGAGGCTCTTGTCAAGAAAATGGCTGACTCAAGAGAGGAGATAGCAGAAAACCGGATTGAAAAAGCTTCTGAAAGCCTCAATTATATTGAAGCTGAGTTACAGAAATTAGCTGGCGAAGTAGCCCAACTAAAGTTTCAGATTGAGAATAAAGATTAGGTAGGGAAAGTAGTTACTTCTGTAACTTCTATATCAACTTTATCTCCAGACTCATATATAGTAGTCGGTCCCATTCTTGATCTAAAGATATCCCCTTCTTTATTCTCAAATGTAACTATCTGATCATGCCCATAAAAAATACAATCCCTAACCTTGTACTCCCCTTTTGAATCAAGCTTCAAAAGAATGCATTCTGGCCTAATTGAAACATTGAGCTGTCCATCATAAGCACAAACAAAAGTCCCCAATTTTGTCCTAACTCGACCCTCACTAGATTCTCCTTTAAGAATATTTGGATCACCAACAGAATTTGCAACATTTTTAGACACGGGATTGAGATATATTTCTTGAGGAGTAGCGCTCTGAATAATTTTTCCATTCTCTAAAACACTAACAATGTCACAGACCGAAAGAGCCTCTTCTTGATCATGAGTAACTAAAACTGCAGTTGTTTCTGTTGATCTAAGCAATGAAACAACTTCTTCTCTTAAATCTCTTGCCATTTGTGCATCTAAACTAGTAAATGGCTCATCTAGTAAAATTATCTCTGGGTTAGGAGCTAATGCACGAGCTAGTGAGACTCTCTGCTGTTGTCCTCCAGAAACTTCTTGTGGATATTTGTTTCTATATGCTTTCAGTGAACATAGCTCTAGTACTTCTTCCACTCTTCCATTTTTTACCTCGTCCTTTGTTAAGCCAAAAGAAACATTCTTCTCAACAGTTAAGTGAGGAAAAAGTGCATAATCTTGAAAAACCATTCCAATATTTCTATCTTCTGGAGCTACCCATTCATTATCATCAACTAATACTCTATTAGCCATTTCTATTCTTCCAGAATCAGGCCTATCAAATCCTGCAATGAGTCTTAATGCTGTAGTTTTTCCTGAACCAGACATCCCTAAAATTCCGAAAATACCGCCTTTCCAGATATCTATATTGAAACTTGTAAGGACTTCTTCGTTGCCATATTTCTTTGCAACGTCCCTAGCTCTAATGATTAAGTTATCAAATACCATTTACTTAATTAAATCCCTCGTACTTAATATATAAGTAGGAAATGCACTTATTGCCAACAAAATAAATGAAGAAAATGCTGCCTGAGTAAACATTCCTTCTGATGCATATGACCAAATATCAACAGCCATTGTATTCAACCCGGTAGGTCTAAGAAGCAAGGTTTGGGGAAGTTCTTTCATGGTAGATAAAAATACTAAAGCCCCTCCTGCAATTAGGCCCCTGTAAATAAGTGGGAAAGTTATCTTTCTAAATGTTTCGAATTCTGACATTCCTAACCCTTTACTTGCATCAAGATAAGACCTCCTTACTTGCTCCATTGAAGCTTCCCCTGCTCCAACAGCCTGTGGTAAAAATACGATTAAGTAAGAAATAACTAAAGCATAAAAACTTTGGTATATCGATGGAAAAATCTTGATAGAAATAAACAACAAGGATACCCCTACCGCAATATGTGGTAGCCCATACAGCGCTAACATAACTCGCTCAATAAATCGTCCTAATCTCGATCTATATTGAGATATCATAATTACAACTGGAGTAGCAACTAATATTGCAGCAATAGAAGTAACTGAGGAAGCTGCAAATGAACCAACTACACCTCCGAAGGCTGCTCTAACATCATTCCCTGCATTAAGCCCTCTTATGAGCCAATAGCTTAATACTGATATTGGAAGAATTAGGGATAAGGTTATTAATCCGATTAAAGCAATGTAAATAATAATTTTATTCCTCCTGCTCACTTCCTGTTTCCTCGCTAACCTTGGGGTTCCAGATACTGCAGCAGACCTTGCAAGCCTTGTACTCCTTTGGAGGATACTTAGAGCTAAAGCCAACATCATCAATAATCCTGAATAGAAAATTACTGGATCTCCATCAATCTTGAATGTGTAGTAACTATATATAGCTTTTGTTACTGTTGAATACCTCATTAATGAAACGGCCCCAAAGTCTGAAATCACATACAACCCAACAAGTAGGCCAGAAAATATAATTGGCTTTTTCAACCGAGGTAGAACTACGCTTGTATACACTTGCAATCTAGTTCTCCCTAAGGACCTTGCAGCTTCTTCAACAGAGACGTCTAAATTCTTTAATGCACTACTACATATAAGCTGAACGTAAGGGTAGGTAAATAAAGAAAGGACAATCCAAGACCCTAGAAATCCATCTAGACCAGGAATCTCTGTTAACCCTAGGCCATTGAAAAGTTGAACGAATAAACCTTTTGGAGAGAAAGCAGATACGTATGTCAAAGCCCCTATATAAGACGGAATAACCAAGGGCAAAGCACACAATGTAAACCAAATTGTTGACCCCTTGATGTCTATTCTTGTTAAGACAATAGAAACAAATAAGCCAATAAAAACACTGGTGAGCACAACAGCAATAAATAATGAAATCGTATTTATGAATAAACTTATAACATCCCACGATTCAAAAAAACTGGAAAGAGACCTGGAGAAGGTGAAGAATCTCCAAATAATATAACCAATTGGAGACATAAATGTAACAAAAATAATCAAGTTTGCTAGAAAAAGTAGCTTTGGTGCTTTCATAATTTATATCTAATTAAAAGAATATATCTAATTATTCCTTATATAAAGAAAAATCTGACCAGATTACAATCTGGTCAGATTTATTCGTAGGGGTAACCTAAAGGAACTCTTCTATAACTAGAAGAGAAACCCCAAACTCTTTATTTTCCGGGGGGAATCTAAATTATCCAGGGTTATCTCCTTA
>JAYZKG010000008.1:0-3360 GCA_036163695.1 Actinomycetota bacterium
AGTGAAGTGATAGTAGTATGCAATACCTAAACCTAAACTATAGATATAGATAAATATACTAAAAAATGGTTGCTTTATATCCGTTAGTTGATAGTATTTCTATATTATGGCGGAAAAGAAAAGACCCAATAACAAGAAAACAGGTGTAAACCTAAATACACGACCAAAAAACTATCAGGCAGTTATCAAAATTGTCGGTGTTGGTGGAGGAGGAACCAATGCCTTAAACAGAATGGTACAGATGAAAATCGGAGGCGTGGATTTTGTTGCTGCTAATACTGATGCACAATCCCTTTTAGGATCAAAGGCTGACATTAAATTAGACTTAGGAAGAAAGACAACAAGAGGGCTTGGAGCTGGTGCAAATCCTGAAACAGGTCGCCAAGCAGCTATTGATAGTGAAGAATTAATCCAAGAAGCATTAAAAGGTTCTGATATGGTTTTTATTACTGCAGGCATGGGAGGTGGGACCGGTACAGGTGCTTCACCAGTCATAGCAAAAATAGCTCATGACTTGGGAGCTCTTACTGTAGGTGTTGTAACTAGACCTTTTGGATTTGAAGGAAGAAGAAGATCAGTTCAAGCCGAAGAAGGAATTCAAGCACTTCGAGACGTATTGGATACTCTTATTGTCATACCTAATGATCGATTATTGCAAATCTCAGATAAAGAAGTGAAAGCAGCAGACGCTTTCCTTACTGCAGATGAAATTTTAGGAAATGGTGTTCGAGGTATATCTGACTTAATTACCAATCCAGGAGTAATCAATGTCGATTTTGCTGATGTTAGGACTGTTTTAACTGATGCAGGGAATACTGTATTAGGTATAGGTCAATCATCTGGAGAACAAAGAGCTCCAAACGCAGCATTGGCAGCAATATCTTCACCGTTACTTGAATCAAACATGGACGGTGCAGAAGGTGTTCTATTAACAATTACAGGTTCAGAGAATCTAACTTTACAAGAAGTAGATGAGGCTGCAAGAGTGGTAACAGAGAGAGCTGATGACAATGCTGAAATCATTTATGGTCAAATGTATGATGATAGCTTAGGTGAGTCAGTAAGAGTCACGGTTGTTGCTGCTGGTTACGGACAAAGACCGAATAGACCAGATGCAGGAATTGGAGTAGATCCAGAGGGCCCAGAGGGCGGTGATTTACCTGGCTTTATCCAAGGGTGATAAAGTCACAACTAATCAACACAGCATTTTTTACCGATAAGGATGATAACTGGTCTCCCAACGAAAGTCCTTTTTTAATAAACAATAAAAAGTATCAAGTTATAACTATGAATCAAATTCATAGTGACATAATAAAAGTTGTATACCCAATGAGAAAAACATACAAGTGCGATGGCTTATATACGGCAAAAAAAGGAAACATACTGTGTGTCAAAACAGCTGACTGCGTCCCAATATTAATTCATAGTGAAATAGGAGTTGGGGTCATTCACGCAGGATGGAGAGGCTTGAGCCAAAATATTTTAGGTAATTTTTTTGAAAATGAAAAATACTATAGCGACAATCTAAAAGTTTCAATTGGTCCTCATGCAAGAAAGTGTTGCTATGAGGTAGGAAAAGAATTTGACCGAATATTTCCAAACCACATATTGACTAATCATAAAGGAACATACTTAGATATGAGCAGTTACGTTAGTGACTATTTAGAAAAACTTAATATAGAGTTTGAGGATGTAAATGTATGTACAATTTGTAACGATAGATATTATTCGTATAGGCAAGATAAAACAAACAATAGACAATATAGCTTCTTATGTATATAGATAAATTGCATTCTTTAACTAAAGAAATAAGCACGATTCAAAACAAATACAATTTGAACAATCGTTCTTTAGAAATTATGATCGTAACAAAGCAACAAAGCAATAAAGTAGTCTCTGAATTAATAGATTATAAACATAATTATTTTGGTGAAAACAGAGTAGATGAACTAGTAGCTAAAAAGAAACTATTTCCTTCAGCAAGGTTTGCTTTTATAGCGCCTATACAATCAAGGAAATTGGCTGCAATTATGGATTACTCAGATGAGATACACTCAATAAGTAGAGAGAAAGAAATACAAATCATGTCAGATTCGTCCTGGGATGGTGAATATTTTATTCAAGTAAATATCGATAATGAACCTCAAAAATCAGGAGCAGAGATTGAAAAGATAATTGAGCTTGTTGATTTTGCAAAAAAAGAATACAGAATACCTAATGGACTTATGTGTATTAGATCATTATCTAAAGAGAGTAATCCATCACTTTCATTTGAGAAAATGAAAGAATTAAACGAAACTATTAAGACAATCCATCCAGAATACATGTCTAGGCTTTCAATGGGGATGTCTAATGATTATAGAGAAGCCATTATTTATGGCTCTACAGTTGTTAGAATTGGTAGTAAAATATTTGGTTTATAACATGTTAAATAAGTTTCTTATACTCATTGGACTAAAACAAGAAGGAAGTGATTTTCTTGTTGAAGAGCAAGCATCTGAGCCTATAAATACGGTTCGCCCAAGCGAAGATAGTAGATTTGTAGGGGATCCAAATTCTGCAGAGATTACTGTCCATTCTGCAGATGATGAGGTTGAGATAAGGGCATTAAAGAGCTGGAGAGAAATAGAAAATTTAGGAGCTTCGATTAAAGAATTCAATATAGTTTGTATGGATTTGAGGGATGTCTATGACAAGAACGAGAGACAAAGAATAATTGATTTTACTTCTGGAATGGTTCATGTTATGAATTCTAAACTAAGAATAATTAATCCCGATGGAGTTTATTTAATAAGGAAAGCTGAAGCAAACCTTACGGTATCTGAAAGAAATCGTCTTGAAGCTTTGGGTCTATATAAGGTTTAAGCCATGTGCCTTCTTATTGACCTATTTGTTCGGTTTCTTTATTATTCACTTTTCGCATGGGTAATCCTAAGCTGGGTTCATGTCCCTTCATCTCATCCTTTAGGAACTATAAAGAATACCTTAGATCAAATGTTTGGAAGGGTTTTAACACCAATAAGAAGGTTTATCCCACCAATTAGGTTTGGTGGTGCAGGTATAGACATCTCTCCTATAATTCTTATATTTGGGATAAATTTCCTGAGACCTTATCTATATGCTTTCTTTTGCTAAGCTTTTTCTATCGATAGAGACAATTTAAAATCAAAAATTTCAATCTCAGGTTTTGTGTCAACTATATTCAAATCAGTGCATAAAGTTTCTTTCATTATATAGTCTTTGTACAATTCAATTGAATTCATTGAATTTGTAGAATTAACATTTATTTCAATTTTAATTCTGTCAGTAATTTTAAGTCCTTGTTCTTTTCTTCTATTCTGAATATACGATACAAGTTCT
>JAYZKG010000009.1:0-8120 GCA_036163695.1 Actinomycetota bacterium
GAACTTGAAGAAAATTTTGATATTATTCCAAATTCATTAAGTGATTTAGAAGAGAAAATTATTTAATTTATTTATTTCAAATAATATAAATATGTATATACTAAGAATGTCTTTCAGACAAGAAATATCACATATCAATTCCAGATGACTATATAAAGGAGAAAAATGTCAGCTAGAACACAATTGCAGTCAAAAACTGTTGCAGAGCTTCGAGAAATAGCAGGTTCTCTTGGTATAGACCATGCAGGCCTGCAAAAAGCAAAGTTAATAGACGCATTATTAAAAAAAGGTGATGATGTAATCAATTCTCTTGAAAGTTCTGATGAAGTTAAAGAAGAAGTTGTTGCAGAAGTAGTTGATAAAGGAGACTCATCTGTAAAGAGCGGAGAGGAGCGAACAGGCCTTCTTGATATTCTCCCTGAAGGTTATGGTTTTTTACGATGCGCCGGATATAAACCAAGTGAACAGGATGTTTACGTACCTGCAGGAGTAATTAAAAAATTTAGATTGAGAAGAGGTGATTTGGTAGAAGGCCCAATAAGGGCTCCAAGATCTAAAGAAAAATATCCCGCCTTACTTGAACCAAAAAAAGTTAACGAAGCAGACCCAGAGCTTCTTGCAAGGAGGCCTGATTTTAATAAATTAACTCCGCTATTCCCTGATGAGCGTTTAGTTCTTGAAGTGGAGAACAAACCAGAAAAGATTCTTCCAAGGATAATGGATCTTATTACACCAATTGGAAAAGGCCAGAGAGGCCTAATAGTTTCTCCACCTAAAGCAGGAAAGACAACAATCTTAAAAGAAGTAGCCAATTCAATTACCGAGAACAATCCAGAAGTTCATCTAATGGTTGTCCTTGTTGACGAGAGACCAGAGGAAGTAACAGACATGCAGAGGTCTGTTGATGGTGAGGTAGTTTACTCTACATTTGATAGGCCACCAGAGGAACATACTCAAGTCTCTAAGTTAGCGATTGAAAGAGCAAAAAGGCTTGTTGAAGAAGGTAAAGACGTTGTAATCCTCTTAGACTCGATTACAAGGCTTGCTAGAGCACATAACCTTGCTACACCTGCAAGTGGTAGGATTCTTTCAGGAGGTGTTGATTCAACAGCCCTTACTCCACCAAAGCAATTTTTTGGTGCTGCTAGAAACATTGAAGAAGGTGGTAGCTTAACTATTCTTGGAACAGCTCTCGTAGAAACTGGATCTAAAATGGACGAAGTTATATTTGAAGAGTTTAAGGGAACAGGAAATATGGAGCTCAAACTAGACAGAACCCTTGCAGATAAAAGAGTTTATCCAGCTATAGACGCAACTCCTTCGGGAACAAGAGAAGAGCAGAGACTAGTTCCTCCAAAGGAACTAGAACAAGTATGGAAACTTAGAAGAGTTATGGTTGGTCTTGAAGGGGGAGCAGCAACAGAGTTGTTAATTGACGGCCTAAGAAGTTCTAAGAATAATGCAGAATTTCTTAAGAAAGTAGAAAAACAACCAGTCTAAAGTAGTAATTATGAAACAAGGTATCCATCCAGATTATAGAGAGGTCGTCTTTCAAGATGAAGATGCTGGTTTTGCATTTTTAACTAGGTCTACGATAAAGACGAAAGAAACAATTGAATGGGAAGACGGGAACGAATACCCACTAGTTAAATTAGATATTTCAAGTGCGAGCCACCCTTTCTTTACTGGAAAACAAAAACTCGTTGACTCTACAGGTAGAGTTGAGAGGTTTGAGAAGCGTTATAACAAATCAACTAAAATAGAAGAACAAACACCAGCAAATCAATCCGAAGAAGAAGAATAACTTCTTTCATAATCAATTATGTCTAAAGAACCTATCTTTTATGGTGGCCAAGCAGTTATCGGTGGAGTATTAATTAATAGCCCAAAAGGCTGGTCTCTTGCTGTTCGCGATAATAATGGTGAAATTAATAGATATTTTGAAAAGAGGGAACCTCTGGTTAAAAGAAACTCTATATTAGGAGCTCCATTTATCAGAGGAGTTGCTGCTTTGCTGGATTCACTCATTGTTGGGTATAGAGGGATAGACCTGTCAGACAGGATTGTATACGATCAAGACAATGAACTGACTGTCTTAAATAAAATAATGAATTATCTGATCGTGATTGGTGTTTTGTTTCTATTGATTGTTGGTCCAAGATTGCTGATTGATTTAGGAGATGCTAGTCAATCAATGAAAGGACTTAGTGAAGGCATACTTAGAGGAGTTATTCTTTTCCTGTATATCTACTTTTTAGCTAAGACAAAAGAGGCTCAAGAACTATTCGAATACCATGGTGCAGAACATATGACCATTGCTGCTTATGAAGAGGAAGAAAATCTAAAAACAGATTCAATTAAAAATTATCCAAAAGAGCATATGAGATGTGGGACATCATTTTTATTCCTTATTATTTTTGTGAGTTTGCTTACGCTCCCATTTATTCCTACTTTGGGACTATTGGGAACTTTAGTCACGAGAATATTACATGTTTTATTTGTTGCAATGGTTTCTTATGAAATACTTAAAATTAATTTTAGATTTGAGGGGTCTATGTTTTCTAATATATTCGGACTTCCAGGTTTATGGGTTCAAAAAATTACAACTAAAGAACCTTCAGATAGTCAAATTGAAGTTGCTCAAGTTGCAATGGCTAATGCAATTTTCTTCTCCAAAGAAGATGAACCATTTATATTTGATAAACTTTTGAGTAAGGCTAAAGAGGTAAGCAATGGATGACTCACTAAAGAATAAGCTCGAGGGGATAGAGAAAGCCCTTAAAGAGATAGAAATAGAACTTTCTTCCTCAGATTTAGTGAAAGATCAAAAATTATATGCTGAGAAAGCAAAAAAACACAGAGAACTTTTAGATATCACCTCTCTTTTTAATGAGTGGAAAGGTTTAGATACAGATATTTCTGAGGCTAAAAGCATGATGGATGAAGAGATTGATTTAGATATGAAAAAAGAACTAGAGGATCTGGTTTCAGAAGCTGAAACGAGAATTATAGAACTTATATCAGAGATAAAATTTGCTTTACTTCCTAAAGACCCAATGGATGAAAAGGACGTGCTTGTTGAAATTAGGCCAGGTGCAGGTAGTGAAGAGGCTTCGATATGGGTTGGTGACTTATTTAAGATGTATACACGCTATACCGAAAGAATGGGTTGGTCATTTGAGACAATAGAAATGACCACATCTGATATGGGGGGTTATTCAAAAGTGATTTTTGCAATAAAATCATCAGGTGCTTATTCAAAGTTAAAATATGAAGCAGGCGCACATAGAGTTCAAAGAGTACCAAAAACAGAATCACAAGGTCGGGTACATACTTCTATAGCAACGGTTGCAGTTCTTCCTGAAGCTGAAGAAGTAGATGTAACAATTGAGCAATCTGATTTGAAAATCGATGTATATAGATCTAGTGGACCTGGAGGACAAAGTGTTAATACTACTGATTCTGCTGTTCGTATAACCCATGTCCCAACTGGACTTGTAGTAACAAGTCAGGATGAAAAGTCTCAATTAAAGAATAAGAATCAAGCAATGAGGATTTTGAGAGCACGTTTGTTAAAGGCTGAGCAAGATAGAGCTCATAGTGAACGTGCAAAAGATAGAAAAGAACAAGTAGGGAGTGGGGAAAGGTCAGATAAAATTCGAACTTACAATTATAAAGATAATAGAGTTACTGACCACAGAATTTCTTTAACTCTCAACAAGCTGGAACAAATTCTTGATGGAGATTTAGAAGATTTTACTACTGCATTGATTTCAGACAATGAGTCAAAAAGACTTATTGATGTAGAAGGTGAATAATTGACATGCAGGTATTACCAAAACATGAAGTTCATAGACTCGAACAATTAGTAAAAAATTCTTCCCTCTCTAAAGAATTTGATACTAATCTTTATAGATCTTTTTTACAAAGAAGGTATTCTGGCGAACCTTTGCAATACATAGAGGAAGAAGTAAGTTTCTATGATATGTCCTTTCAAGTGAATGAGAGTGTTCTTATTCCTAGGCCAGAAACCGAATATTTTATAGAAAAAATTATTGATAGGGTATACGAGCCAAAGAAAATTATCGATGTAGGAACCGGTTCAGGTTGCATAGGTCTTTCATTAGCAAAACATTTTACTGATGCGGAAGTCCACTTAACTGATATCTCTTTAGATGCTTTATCAGTAGCTGGAATCAATTCAAAAAAGAACAAAATAAATGTTAATATCTATGAATCAAATTTACTAAGAGAAGTTCGAGATAATGATTTTGACTTAATTGTTGCAAATTTGCCCTATATCCCTACAGCTGATATTGGAGCTCTTCCAGTTGAAGTAGTCCATTACGAACCTTTAATTGCTTTAGATGGTGGTGAGGATGGGTTGGATTATATAGATCAGTTGTTAAAGCAAGCTAGGTATAAATTAAGTGCTACTGGGTTACTTGCACTGGAAATCGATTCACGGTCTGGTGATAATTTAATTGAAATGACAAAAAGCTACAAGGGAGTAGAGGTAATAACCGATCTAGCAGGAAAAGATAGGTATGTTTTTGCAAGAAAATGATTTAAATTTAGCTATTCATGCAATAGCAAATGATGAAGTAGTGGGGATCCCAACAGAAACAGTCTATGGCTTAGCTGTAAATCCTTATTCTTCTAAAGCTGTTGAGAAACTTTTTTCACTGAAAGAGAGAGATGAGAAAAAGCCAGTCGGGTTACTTGTAGATTCATATAATACATTTGCTAATTTGGAAATAGTTTCTGATTATGCAGAGGCCCTATCCCTCTACTGGCCAGGTCCACTTACGGTTGTAGTTGAAACTACTGAACAGTTTGCTCTTGGCGTAGGAACAATTGACCCAATGAGTATTGGAGTTAGAGTACCTGATGACAAAATTGCGTTATCCTTTTTAGTCGAAACGGGGCCACTTGCAGTTACGAGTGCAAATCGGTCAGGTGAGCCTGAAGCTACATCGCACATCGAAGCAGAAAATATCTTTGGTGAGGGAGTCTCCGCCTATATAGAGGGAGAGTCTGCTATAAATCAAGCATCAACTGTTGTAGATCTAAGAATATCAGGCGGTAAAATATTAAGGCAAGGCTCTTTACGCTGGCCACCAAGTTACTGTTAATATATAGTTATGAACAAAGGTGCATCTAATAAAAATCTAAATGAAATAGATCCTGCAATATCATCTTTGATTGATCAGGATTTAATGAGGCAGAATTCACATATCCACTTGATTGCATCAGAAAACTTTGCATCCAAAGCAGTTATGGAAGCTTCTGGGTCAATCCTAACAAATAAATATTCCGAAGGTTTTCCTGGTAGAAGATACTATGAAGGGTGTGAAATTGTAGATGAAATAGAACAACTTGCTATTGATAGGGCATGTGATTTATTTCAAGCAGAACATGCAAATGTTCAACCTCACTCAGGGTCTTCCGCAAACTTAGCAGTCTATCTTGCTTTGATTAGTCCAGGAGATACAGTACTAGGAATGTCATTAGACCAAGGTGGCCATCTTACACATGGGTCACATGTGAATTTCTCAGGGATCTTATACAACTTTGTTTCGTATGGACTTAATCAAGATTCTGAATTAATTGACATGGACCAAGTTGAATCTCTTGCAAAAGAGCATAAGCCAAAAGTAATTATGGCAGGCTACTCTTCTTACTCTCAGGAATTAGATTACAAACGTTTTAGAGAAATTGCAGATGAAGTTGGCGCATATTTAATTGTTGATGCGGCACACTTCATTGGCTTAGTTGCAGGCAAGGTTATTGAAAATCCAACACCATATGCAGATATAGTTACTGCAACCACCCATAAAGCCCTTAGAGGACCTCGTGGTGGATTGATTCTCTGTAAAGAGGAATTTGCAAAGGCTATAGATAAAAATATTTTTCCAGGAGCCCAAGGTGGAGCTTTAAACAATCAAATAGCTGCTAAAGCCGTATGTTTTGCTGAAGCACAAACAAAAGATTACCAAGAGTATGCTTCACAGATTCTCAAGAATGCAGAATCATTATCAGATTCTTTTACAAATGAAGGGTTAAGAGTAGTTAGTGGTGGAACAAAAAATCATCTTGTACTGGTTGATACGAGAAGTGTTGATGATGACCTTACTGGAAAAGATGCGGGGATATTACTAAACGAAGTAGGGATAACATTAAATCGGAATGCGATTCCTTTCGATCCACGTTCTCCATTTATTACATCTGGTATTCGAATGGGAACACCGCCAGCTACCACATGCGGAATGAAAGAGAATGAATTGAACATGGTCGGCCATTTAATTTCAGAAGTTTTAAAGAATAGAAATAATGAAAATAAAGTATCTGAATTGAAACGTGAAATTCAGAGTTTGGCAAACAATTTCCAGCCTTATGGGGAGTAAAGAGCATCATTCAGATCTAAATAATTCAAATAAGGAGAATATTTCGGGATGGGTTTTAACCTCTTCGTTTGGCTCATCTCTAATTAGTGGATTATTAGTCGGGTTAATTGTTGAAAATTTTTTTGATATAAATCCTTTCGGAGTGATTACTGGAATTATCTTAGGTTCTTTAAATGGATATTATAGGCTATGGGTCTATTCGAAAAGAATGTCTGATGAACGTTGAAGTAACACTTGTATGGAGGATGCTAAAGAGGTCCATTCCTCTTTACATAGCTGTAATTGCTTTTTCATACTTCAAATCAGAGCAGGCATTAATCACTGCGCTAATTGCTAGCTTTACAGTTACCTTTATATTTTTACTTAATGCTTATACACAATCTTATACTGCGGCAATCTCAATAAAGTTATATTATTTCTCTTCTCTATTTGGTTACTTCATTCGTGTTGGACTTACCATACTTATCTTGGTTTTGTTTAACATTGCATATCCTATGGATTTGGTAGTCTTAACTTTGAGCGTAAGTGTATTATTTTTAGGAATGCTTGGAATAGAAGCATTTATGCTTTTAAAGAAAGATAGAGATTTGGATTGGATTGAATGATAGTAGCAGCTGAATCATGTGACATTATCGACGGGATTGTCTGCACACCTACAAGTGTAAATGAGCTCTTTGTATTCAAACCTATTTTCTACATTGGAGAAATGGGTATTAGCAGGACACACTTCTTAATTATTTTTGCAGCTTTTCTTGTAGTAGCATTTCTATTTTTTGGATTAAGAAAAAAATCTGTAGTCCCTTCACGGATACAATCAATGGTGGAATCCGTTGTTACCTTAGTTAGGGAGGACATAGCAATGAGTGTTATAGGACAAGGGGGAGAGGCCTATGTGCCATATCTGCTTTCAATCTTTTTGTTTATTCTTGTAGGGAATCTTTTTGAAGTTACTCCTCTTATCAATTTCCCGATTACTTCTCGTATAGCAATACCTCTGCTTTTGTCTTTAATAACCTATGTCCTATTCCTTGTTGCAGGTATAAGGAAGCAAGGAAAGGAGTATTTTACTCATTTACTCTGGCCCCCAGGACTTCCTGTAGCTTTGAAACCCCTAGTTGGTTTCATTGAGTTTGTATCTACATTGGTAGTACGTCCAGTCAGCTTAGCCATTCGACTATTCGCAAACCTTGTGGCAGGGCACTTAATGTTAAGTTTGTTATTAGTTTCAGGATACTTTTTCATATATCAAAACGGGGTTTGGCCTGTACCTGGGAAGATCCCAATAGGTCTTGCATGGTATACATTTGGTTTGGCCATTTATGGGTTTGAGATAGTGGTTTCGATATTACAAGCATATATTTTTACGCTCTTGTCAGCAGTGTATATACAAACATCATTGCATCCGGAGCATTAAATAAAGGAAAAAAATAGGAGGATAAAATATGGATGACGTAGCAGCTGAGATAGTTGTAAAAGGGTATGCCCTAATAGGTTATGGAGCAGCAGCAATTGGTCCCGGTGTTGGTATCGGAATCATAGTTGGTAATGCAGTTCAAGCTATGGCACGCCAACCTGAAGCAGCGGGCATGGTAAGGACTACTATGTTCTTAGGTATAGCTTTTACAGAAGCATTAGCACTAATTGGTTTCGTCTTGTTCTTCTTGGTCTAGGAGTTAAAGATGAATATAAATATAGTTAATTTATTTGCAGAAG
>JAYZKG010000010.1:0-12822 GCA_036163695.1 Actinomycetota bacterium
AATCAGTTCTTCCGATACCTTCAGCAAACACGAAATCTCCTGTAAAAACTGTTCCGATCTCTTCAAATAAAAAAGATATGCTTCCTTTTGTATGTCCTGGGTTTTTATATACTATTAAATTTTCATCATCATAATTATCTATGTTATTAATTTTTCCTTGATGTTCTTCAAGGGATATCTCATCATTAAACATAAAACTTTTAAGTTGTTCAGCAGGATTTCTAGCTAAAAATTCATCATCTAAGTTCATAAATACATTTCCGTCATTATATACATTCAAACCAAGTGAATGATCGTAATGACCATGAGTTAAAAAAACAGCTCCTATGCTAAAATTCTTAGATTTTATATAATCAAGAACGGTGTTAAAGTCAGGTGGTAAATCTATAACATAACAAATATTACTATTATTAGTAAGAGAAACTACGTAACAATTGGAAGTAGTAAAGCTCTCAAATCTATATATATTACTCATACATTTTCACCTGGAAATATTCTCTTTGCATCAAACACATTATCGATCAATTTAGAATCGTTAATTATTTTGTCTACCTGTGAACCATCACTAATCTCCACTTGGAATATTAAGGTAACAATCCTTTTTGAATTTGTAGTTGATCTAGCAACTAAAATATTTCCTCCATTATCAGAAATGGCAATTGTTGCATCTCTTAATAAATATGGTCTATCTATTGCCTCAATTTCGATCCATACAATTATTCCAGTTATATTGCTAAGAGACCAGGATACGTCAACTATACGTTCTCCTTTTTTTGGGTTAATTTGTACGTTAAGACAATCAGAAACATGTACTGCGATTCCATTAGAGATTGTTATGAATCCAACTATATCATCACCAGGTACGGGAACACAACATTTTGCCATCCTAACTTTTACATCGTCATAACCTTCAACTAAAACTGTATTAGAATTTTGAGAGATTGGTGATTTTGTAGAGAGTAAATCATCCTTCTCTAAAATTTCTTCTGGATATATAATTTTTAGTAGCTTATTCCCAATATTTTGAATACTATATGTTCCTGTAGTTATCCCTATATATATATTGTCTGGAGTTAGTAAATTGAGTTCCTTAGTTAATTCATTAAGATACTTATCTTTATCTTTAAGTAAATTGTTATCCACATTTTCATCAAACCATTCATTTACTGTAGCTTTACCTTTTTGTATGTCTTGACTTTTATTTTGTTTTAGGAACCATTGTCTGATCTTAGCTTTTGCGCGAGATGTTTTTGCAATAGCTATCCAATCTATACTTGGACCTTTGTTTTTATCTTTAGTAGTTAGTATTTCAACTGTATCACCAGATTTTAAGATAGTACTCAGGTTTACCATTTTTCCGTTTACTTTTGCTCCTGAAAGCTGCTCACCTATAACAGTATGAACTGCATATGCAAAATCTATTGGTGTAGAACCAGTTGGTAAAGTGATAATGTCTCCATTAGGAGTTAAAGTAAAAACCTCATCTTCATATAAATCCATCTTGATATGTTTGAGAAATTCTGAGGGGTCTGGATTATCTGTATTAAATTTTTTAAGTTCGTCTTTCAATTTTTTTTCGTTACTTACGTTATCTTTGTATATCCAATGTGCCGCTACTCCGTGTTCTGCTCTACTATGCATTTCATGGGTGCGTATTTGGATCTCCATCTTTTTACCGTTTGAAGAAAGAACAGTAGTATGTAAACTTTGATATAGATTGAACTTCGGCATTGATATAAAATCTTTGAAACGTCCTTGAACTGGTTGAAAATTTGCATGTATTAGCCCTAAAACTGTGTAGCAATCTTTTACATCTGAACATATTATTCTTATTCCAATCAAATCATTTATTTCTGTAAAACTTAAACCATTGTTAATAATTTTTTTGTATATTGAATAATTATGTTTAGGCCGTCCTGTTACTTGTGCAGATATCGAATTGTCTGATAACAAATTTGTGAGAATTGAGATAGTATTTGAGATCTGTTTGCTTCTACCAGGATTAGCTTTTTTTATCTGTTCGGCAATTTCTTCATCTTGTTCTGGAAATAATATTGAGAAAGATTTGTCTTCTAGGGTATGTTTTATACTCTGTAAACCAAGTCTATGAGCTAAAGGAGAATATACATATAAAGTCTCGGCTGCAATTTTGCTCTGTTTCCATTCTGGAAGCGGATCAATTGTTTGAATATTATGTAAACGGTCTGCTAATTTCAAAATTAATACTCGAATGTCTTTTGACATGGCTATTACCATTTTTCTTATTGATTCAGCTTGAGCTTCTTCTGTTGATGAGTAATTAATTTTGTCCAACTTTGTGACTCCATCAACAATAAGAGCAACGTCTTTCCCAAATTCTTTTTTAATTTTAGATAACTTAATGTCTGTATCCTCGACAACATCGTGTAACAATGCAGATATGATTGTCTCGTTATCCATACCAATTTCTGATAAATACTTAGCTACAAATAGTGGATGAGTAATATATGGATCTCCGGTTGCTCTAGTTTGATCCTTGTGTGCATCCTTGGCAAAGGCGTAAGCTGATTTCAATTCATCAATATCAAAGCCTTGCATATTATCAACTATGTCATTAAATATCTCATCTGGATTACTTGTTTTTAGAACCATATGAACAGTTTACTTTTATTATTTATTAGTTAAAAGTTTAGAAATAAAGGGCGCTGTAACGAATATTGAGCTATATGTTCCAGAAAACATTCCAATAAGTAGAGGTATAGCAAAATCGGTAAGTGCACCTTGTAAACCAAGGTAATTACCAACTAATATTAACGAGGCTACTGGGATTATTGAAGTTATGGAAGTATTGATACTCCTCATGAGAACTTCATTAAATGTTGAATTCATAACTGAAGAAGAAATTTTAGATTCTTTAATTTTTGCAGAGTTATCTTTAATCTTATCAAATATAACTACAGTATCGTAAAGGGAGTACCCCAGGACAGTAAGTATGGCAATGATAGTTGCCGGTGTAACTTCAATGCCTGTAAGTATGTAAATAGATACGCACATCAATAAGTCGTGAATCAATGCAAGAATAGCTATAATAGCAAACTTAAATTGGTAGCGAAAACTAATGATCGTAGTAATGAAAGTAATAAAGATTAGTAGGGCCCGGATACCTTGATTAGATATCTCTTGACCAAATGTTGGGCCTACTCTTTGAAAGTCTATTTCAGGTTTAGGTGTACCGAAAAAATTACTAATCTGATTTAATACAACATTCTCATCTTCTATAGATCCTTCTACGGTTCTAAAACGATAATAATCACCATCGTTGATTGATTCGTATCTCGTTACTGATAACTGTAAATCATTTGAAAATTCTGATACATCAACAGATTTTTTTGCATTTATGTTCTCTACTTCATATAGAGTTCCCCCAGTAAAGTCAATACTTAAGTTAAATCCTATAACATTAGTAACGGCCAAAATTATAACTAGAAGGAAAAGAACTATTTCAATTATGTATAGTTTTAATAGCTTACTGGAAAAGCTATGAAAGTTAAAAGAAGTATTACCCATGACCAACTTTGAAACACTAAACATCTTCAAACTCGCCTTCTTTTATTGGAAACAATAGCCTTGAATTGTTTGTAATTTTGATAGCTAAAGATAGAGCATTTCTTGTATACAAACGTGTATATATAAGGTCAATTATTGTGGCAATACCCAAAGATATTGCGAAACCCTTAATAGGGCCTATAGCTAATATAAATAACAAAGTTGCTGCAGATAGTGATACAAAATCTGCAATTAAGATTGTTTTCCATGCTTCTTTACCAGCTTTATCAGCTGAATATTCATAAGACCTTCCGATCTTAAGTTCATCTTTTAGTTTTTCAAAGGTAACAATATAGGAGTCTGCAGCTAAACCAATAGATACTATAATCCCAGCCACACCAGCTAAAGTTAAAGTAAAACCTTGATACTCACTTAATAAGGAAAGAACAGAGTAAAATGCAAGACCGAATGTACCTAAACCAAAAATAGTAAAAATTCCCAATATCCTGTAATAAAAGAGTAGATACAGTAAGACAATTACAACCCCTATCAAACCAGCTGTTAGTCCGATGCTTAATGTATTCTCTCCGAGTGTTGCTGATACTTTCTGAATTGATGATCTTTCAAATGAAACTGGAAGCGCGCCATATCTTAATAAAACAGCAAGGCTGTTAGCTGCTTCTCCAGAATCAGTGTTACCTACAGTGATAGCTGCGGTACCACCTGTTATTCCTTCATTAGGATTAACGTCATATGCGATAGAAGGTGCTGATACAACTTTGCCATCCAAAACGATCGCTAATTTTCTTCTTTCTCCATTTTCTCTAGCTAAATCTTTAGTTAAATTAGTAAACTTGTTAGAAGACGAATCTTTGAATTTTAATTGAACTATCCACTCATTTTCAGGGACTACAGCTGAAGCATTCTCGATATCTGCTCCAGTTAATTCAGCTGGTCCAACTTTATAGATAATAGGAAAACTATCGTCGTCGGAAAGTAAATAACTAATGGAGGTGATGTCGTCAATTATAGAAATTCCCGTAAATTCGCTTACACCTTCTGGTACTGTAGTGATAATCTCTCCTTCATTATTTGGATCGGGCGAAAGTATGAAGGCTGGTGAATATCCTAATTCTAATGAGGACTCTAATACGGGTCTAAAGGTGAGTAAACCTGTGGTTCCAACAGCATCGATTGCTTTTTCTTGATCAGTAAGACCCGGTAACTGTACGAGAACACTCTTAGACCCAGTAACAGAGATTTCAGGTTCTTGGACATCTCCAAAGTCCTCTATTCTTGATCTCATTATTTCTACTGCTTGGTTAATTAAATCTTCATCTGACTCATCATCGGCTGTTAGCAAAACAGAAATACCGCCTTGAAGATCAAGTCCAAGTTTAGGTGATATTTCATTAAAATAAACAAGTCCAAATATTGCTATAAATATAAGAGGAACAACAAAAGTTTTAAGAAATAAGTTCATATCAAATTAGAATATTAATCTTCTGATGATTTAATTTTATTTGCATATTTTAATTTTTCTTTATACTGCTTAAAAGTCCCTAATAATATGGCTTCTCTTGCATTATGAATTATCTCTTTTGTCTGGTAAAGGTTGTGATAGACAAGGTAAGGCCAAGAACTAGTTTCTTCATTCCTATATAAATGGTTAATGTAACTACGGCTGTATGAGATACAAGTTATACAATTACAATTGTCTGTTAGTGGCTTAGGGTCATTTTTATACTTTTCGTTTTTTATATTAAGATAATTGGCACCGTCTATTATCTTTCCATGCCTTGCTAGTCTTGTTGGCCAAACACAATCAAACATGTCTACACCTAGTTCGATTAAATCAAGCATGCCGCTTATATCTCCTAATCCCATGACATATATAGGTTTTATCTCATTAATTAATGAGACACATAAATCTACAACCTTAATTCTATCAGAGATATCTTCACCGACAGATAGCCCCCCTATAGCGTATCCATCGAAGGAGATGCCTGTAATGTTGTTTATTGATTTTTCTCTATGCTCTAAACTAATACCTCCCTGAATAATTCCAAAAAGTGATTGTTTATCATTTGAATGAACATTTTTTGCTATAGTACTCCATTCATAAGTTCTATTTATTGAATTATCAAGTTCATCATTTGATGAATCCATTGAGACTAGAGAATCTAAAACCATTGCAATGTTACTTCCGATTTCTTCTTGAGTTCTAATAGAAATCTCAGGAGTCATTAAAAAATTACGCCCATCATAAACAGATTTGAAGTGGATTCCTTCATCTGTTTGACGAGCACCAAGAGACCAAGCTTGAAACCCTCCGGAATCTGTAAGTATGAAGTTATCCCAATCTATATACTTATGTATCCCACCTAAACTTTCAATTAATTTACTTCCAGGTTTCAAGAGAAGGTGATAAGTATTGCATAAAATAAAATCGTTATCAATTTCTTTCATTAAGTTCATTGGTAATCCTTTTATAGCACCTCTTGTGGCAACCGGCATAAACGTAGGTGTAGAAATTTTATTACCATTTATATACATACTTCCAGCTCTTGCATTGGAGTCTTTAGCTTCTATCGTGAAATTTAAATTTTGCATTTATCTAAATCAATATACATTGAATCACCAAAACTCAAAAATTGTAAGTTAGAATTTTGTGCATATTCATATACTTCTCTCCAAGAGTCTCCTAAGAGAGAATCGATTATTGCTAAAAGTGAACTTTTAGGGGCATGGAAATTTGTAATTAATCCATCTGCAAACTTATATTCGTATCCTCTCTTAATAAATAAATCTGTTTCTCCATTTAATATCGGTTCATCAGTAGCGAATATAGTTTCAATTGTTCTTAGGGACGTAGTTCCTACGCATATAATTTTTCTTTTATTTTTTTTATCTAGAATTAAGCTCTTGTATACATCTTCAGATACGTTATATTTTTCGGAATGTATTTTATGCTTAGAGATATCTTTAGTTACTATAGGTTTAAATGTTCCTAAACCTACATCTAAATTGATATATCTTGATATTACACCCTCTTTGCTTAAAGAATCAATAAGTTCAGTAGTAAAATGAAGACCAGCTGTTGGTGCAGCTATAGAAAAACCACCGTTAGAAAAGACTGTATGATACTTTTCGTATTTTACGGGATCATCATCTATATATGGAGGTAATGGAACTCTGCCGTACTGGTGAATTAAAGAATGTACCTTAAAATCAGATATTTCAATCGTATACTCATCACCTTTTTTACTAACAACTGTACATAAAACTTTCTCTATATATAATTTTTTACCTATAAGATTTTTTGAATTACTTTTTAATAAAGCAGTAAAGACGTAATCAGACACTATATTTGTAATTAATAACTGTACTTTCCCGTTAGTTTCTAGAATTTTCATATCAATTCTAGATTTCTGTACAGTTGAACTATTAAATACTAAAGTTGCATTTTTAGGTATAAATTTAATTAATGAATTAAAAGAAATAATGCGTTTATTATGTACGTTAAGAATTTTTGCATCTTCTCTATTTTTGTAGGGAAATTGTTGAATCTTGCTAGAATCTAAATCATAATCTATATCATCTATAGAAATCTTATTACTCAATATCTTTTAACAACTTTACAAACAATTCATAAGACATAGAGACAACTTCGGGTAAGCCATCTGTTGATCTTTTACTATTGCCTTTTTTTCGTTTTAATTTTTTCCAAAATAGGACAGTGTTTGGAGAGTTAGATTTTTCTATTGCCTTCTCTAATGCCTGATGTAAATTTAGATTTTGTCTTGATTTTGCTTCTAAGTAGTAAACAATTTCATTATCAAGAATTAACTCTATATCACCTTTATCTAAAGATCCACCTTCAGCTAATCTTTGGGCCTTAAAATTGGTGTTTTTATTTAGTCTATTAACTATATTGGTTTCATAAGTTGTACCCTGTTTTTTTGCTTTATTTACCATATTTATTTTATTCTAGAAGTGTTTCTAATTCTTTATCTGCAATATCAAAATTTGTATATACTTCCTGTACATCATCTAAATCCTCTAATAATTCTATTAAGTTCGAAACCTTTAGAAATTCTTCTTCTGTAATTAATTGACTTACTTTTGGTAAAAAAGGTATATCAGAATTTATAATTTCAAATGTTTCTTTACTTAGTTTATTTTTAACAGACAAATACTCATTTGGATCTACTTCGAGAATTAAATTATCTATTTGTTCATTAATTTCTAAACAATCATTTTCTATCCCAAACGAATATATTTCATCGATATCACCTTTTACTTCAAATATACCTCTACGTTCGAATAGATAGCTAACACTTCCTGGATTACCTATATTCCCATTATTTTTTGTAAAAGTTGACTTCACATCAGAGGATGTTCTATTTTTATTATCTGTTAAGCAGTAAACATAGAATGCAATTCCTGCGGGACCATAACCCTCGTAATATACTTCTTGAATATTACTTGATTCATTATTACCACTTATTCTTTTCAATGCATTTTCTATATTTGTGTTCGGTACTGAGTTAGATTTAGCTTTTTGAATAGCATGAGCTAGCGAAGCATTGGCATTTGGATCAATTCCTCCTGTTTTAGCTGCAACTTCAATTCCCCTAATTAATTTTGCAAATAATTTTCCTCTTTTTGCATCATTAACACCTTTTTTTCTTTTGATTGTTGACCATTTAGAGTGACCTGACATCATTAGCTCCTATATAGATGAAATTTTTTAACCAAGTTAAATAGTTTGGGCTAGGTGAAAGTTCAGGGTGAAATGTATAAGCAACAATATTATCTTGCCTTACACCAACAATATCATTATTTAATTTTGAAATAATAGAGACATTTTCTCCTACATTAGTAATTTTTGGAGCTCTAATAAAACATACTTTTTCTTTTTCCATATCTTCAATTCCAACATACGCTTCAAAAGATTCATTCTGTCGACCATATGCATTTCTTTCGATTGTTATATTGAGTAGGTTTAAGTTTATTCTTTCATCATTTATAATATTATCAGCCAATAATATTGCTCCTGCACAAGTTCCTAATGTTGGAATGCCTGATTGAATTAATGACTTTATTGAAGTAAATAAATCTTCATTTTTCTGAATTATATTCATAGATGAAGATTCACCTCCAGGAAGAATGAGAGCCTTTATTCCTTTTAGTTGTTTAGAATTTTTAATTAATATATAATCTTCATCAATTAAATTAATAGTTCTAGAATGTTCGGTAAAATCTCCCTGAAGAGCAAGAATTCCTACTAACAACTACCAACCTCTTTTTGATAATTGTTCCTTTTCAGACAAAGTATCAATATTTATACCGTCCATAGCTTCTCCAATATTTTTAGATATTTCTTTTAATACTTCTGCATCATCGTAATGTGTTGTAGCTTGAACAATTGCAGATGCTCTTTCTTTTGGATTATTGCTCTTAAATATACCAGAACCAACGAACACGCCTTCGCAACCCAATTGCATCATCATCGCTGCATCTGCTGGAGTTGCAATACCTCCTGCAGCAAAATTCACTACGGGTAATTTTCCAGTTTCTCTTATAAGTTTAAGAGTCTCTAATGGAGCTTGATAGTCCTTAGATGCAGAAAGTAATTCGTCATCATTCAAAGAAATTATATGCCTGATGCCGTCGTTCATTTCTCTGATATGCTTAACTGCCTCTATAACGTTGCCCGTACCTGCTTCTCCTTTTGTTCTTACCATTGCAGCACCTTCGGAAATTCGTCTGGCAGCTTCACCTAAATCTGTTGCTCCACAAACAAATGGAGTTGTAAATTTAGACTTATCAATATGGTTTTTTGGATCTGCAGGTGTCAATACTTCGCTTTCGTCGATAAAATCAATTCCTAATTCTTGTAAAATTTGAGCTTCAACAAAATGTCCTATTCTAGCTTTTGCCATAACTGGAATTGAAACTGCATTAATAACTTCTTCAATTATCTCAACTGAAGACATTCGAGAAACACCGCCCTCTTGGCGAATATCTGCAGGTATTCTTTCTAATGCCATAACAGATACAGCTCCTGCTTCTTCTGCAATCTTTGCTTGTTCGGCATTAACGACATCCATAATGACGCCACCCTTTAGCATTTCAGCAAGATTCTTTTTAACATTGAAGGTACCAGTGTTTTTCATGTTTCTATTCTACTATTTATTACTACCTAACATTTTAGTATTATACAGTTCTATCCAACTTCTCATCACAAGTTCAGTTTTATACCTGCTAACTTCTTTGTATTGACTTTTCCATATTTTATCTAAATCTAAATTCAAAGTATTCTTAATGGAATTATTAAGACTGAATGAATTTTTATTATCAAAGTAGATTCCACTTTCTTTAAGGATATTTTTGAATACTGGGATATCTGAACAAATAACGACGCATCCGTTGAATATGGCTTCTAATATAACAACACCAAAGCTTTCATTTTTAGTGTAAGGAACAACAAATAACTTTGATTCGTTTAATAACTTAAATTTAGTTTCATCAGAAGGATTTAGATATGAGTCAATAAATGTTTTATTAAGATTTTTATTTGTAATGATTGTTGGCTTAAGTTTATTTAATATGTAAGAATCAATTGAATTAATAAATATATTGATTCCTTTTCGATGTTCACTTCTGCCTAAAAATGTCAATCTATTTCTAATAACTTGAGTGTTGATTAGATTCTTATTTTCGTAGAAGTTAGGTATACATATAAGATCACTTGATAATGATGAAGCTTGATCCTTACTAAAAATACTTACGTATGAACTAGTTATATTTTTATTAGAATTAAATGTTTTATAAACAATCATTAATAAAAAACTATAGAACTTATTTAATGCAGCATGATGAGTAGTTATTACAATTTTATTTAAAGTATTAATCCTCCAAAAAAGTAATGGAATAAACGGTTCGTGTATATGTACTATGTCCGCCCAATTTACAGCTTCGTCTAATAGATTATTATTACACGATAAACTTATGTTCGATACAGAACCATTAAATGGTAGTTTAATACTTTTGTCAACATTAAAATCACCAGATTTATGAGCAAGGATTTTTACATTATGTCCTTGAAGTTCTAGATATTTTTTAGCGTAAATTATTTGTGATTGAACTCCACCATATTCACCAAAAGAATATGGTGATACAAACAATATATTATATTTATTCATCACTCCAAATGGGAACTGTAGAATGCCATTGATTCGGTGAAATCTTTATTAATGTTTCAAACTCTTGAACAAGGGTTTTAATACCGTGCTGAATAGATTGTGCATTGCTACCAAAATATGGAACATAAAAAGGGTTACCAAAATGTATTTCAAAACCATTTTTTGTTGATAAACAAGTAGTCGGTAATACTGGGCAACCTTTTTCTAATGCTAAGCGGATAGGGCCGGTTGGGAAAGCTGCTGTTTTACCAAAGAATAATTCAGGGGCACCACTTCTTAACAAGTGTCTTTCTGACACTAAGCAAACAGCGTATCCGTTAGTAATAAGATTTTCTATCGAAGAATATGTCTCATTTTTCTTTCCACCTATAATTATTTTACATCCCATTTCTTCTCGTAAAGATGTAAACCAGTTCATCACATATTGATTATTTAACGGTTCAGCAACAGCTGCTAATTTAAGTCCCAGGTTTCGACCAGCAGGTATTGCAAACTCCCAATTACCTTGATGAGGTAAGGCTATGATGAAACCCTCTTCGCTAGCAATAATTTTCTCTATTTTATCTTTTTCATTTATTTCAACAAGATGAGATAAATCTTTATCGCTTTTGCCATTCAACCATATTGTTTCAATCCAATATTGTGAATAATAAATTTTCTGCATTAAGGCTGATACAGATAAAATATTATTATTTCTTAAATAATTACTTCTTTTTAATAATCTGATAGTACTTCTTATTGAGAAGTAGTAATACACAACTCCTATTGGATACTTCAATAAACGAACAATTCTCAAAGGAAATATTGATATCACTAATGTGACAAATCTAATTATATAATATTGAATCATTTGAGATGCCTATATAAATGAACCGAGCGCTGTACTACTGTAATCCATATAAAGATTGTAAACAGATATAAAAAAATAATATTTGGCGTTACTGCCATATAGAAAATTGCAAAAATAATACGCTCGGGTCTTGGTGTTAACCCAACTGTATTTATTAATTTCACACTTTCAGATTTGGCCCTAATATAAGGAATTAAAAATGAGCCAGTCAATATAAAAAATGATAGGAATATTTCAATATTTGAATTAGCAAATTTTATACAGAATATAGACCATATAAACATCTCTGCGATTCGATCTATGATGGAGTCTATAAATGCTCCTATCTCACTATTTTGAGATGTACTACGAGCCAATGGGCCATCTAATCCGTCTATAGCTAAACCAATAAATAGAATTAATAATCCAGTATTAATCTCTTCAATATATATGAAATAGCAACCATATACAACAACAACTAGTCCTAAAAATGATAAAACATTAGGTTTTATTCTAAGAAAAATACAAATTCTGATGAAAGGAACCGCAACTACTTCAGCAATACCTTTAAAATATTTTTCCAACATTCTTATAGTATTTCTTTATATACTTCTCCGATAAGCTCTGAAGTATTTGCATTAATTTCAATAATGGATCTAGAAGAAGGAGGAATTTTGTGATCATAAATTATAACAGTCCATACTGGGTGTAGAAAAAAACCATTGAATGTTAACGCTACAGAGTAATATCCAACGGAGTGGTCAATGTACTTAGCTGCTGTTTCAATTACCTCTGACTGATCAATAGTAATATGATTATTTAGTGAATAAATATATACAAATATAATTAAAAATATTACTCCTGGGTAGGTGAAGATTTGTATTTGAAGAAAATACGAAAGAGTAAAAGAACTTATGCAGAAGAATAATATAATGTATGAAAACAATCTTCTTCTAGATAAGTCAGGGAGCCTGTAAGCACCATAGGCCAGAGAATTTAAGTCTTCAGGTAAGTTCTCTTTAGAAGCATCAGCCTCGGAGATATCGATACCACTCATTTTATTTTTAGTAGCGGTTCTTTTAGATATTTATTTATACTGCTTAAACCAGCATTAATTTTTATATCTTGTTCATTTCGACCATCTGAGAAATTGATAGCTAAAGTCTTATTAGAAATATCATTATCACCAATTATTATGATTACAGGTATTTTCATTAACTTGTATTTTTTTATTCTTTCTGAGAGCCTTGTATTTGA
>JAYZKG010000011.1:0-35718 GCA_036163695.1 Actinomycetota bacterium
TATGCTAGAGGTACAATTTCAATAGATCTTTTTTCGATTAATAAGCTAACTTTCTCACTTCCCATAAAGTACTCTAATGCATCAAAAAGAGGTACTAAATAAGGATCTATCTTTTGTGACAAGTCACCAGGCAAGTAACCGAGTCTCTCTCCTGCCTCTACAGCTGGCCTAGTTAGAACAATTTTCTTTATTTTTGAGTCAACCAACAGTTGTACAGCATAAGCAACTGCCAGGAAAGTTTTTCCTGTACCAGCAGGACCAACTCCAAATGTAATTGTTGAATTATTCAATGATTCAAGATATTTATATTGATTAAGATTTTTTATCCTGACAATAACTCCATTGTCATATTTCATTTCAAAGTTATTACCAATTATGTCTTCGTCTTTGATATTGATACTGTTATGAATTAATATATCTTCTTTAGATATACTTTGATTTTTTGAAGCCATCAATGAGAGCTTGTCTATTAAAGTACTCACTTTTTTAATTGCAACTTCCTCTCCATCGATAAAAAATGTGGAACCTTTTACGTTTATTTTTGTTTCTGGAAATTGCTTTTTAATATACCTTAAGTTTTGATCGTTTATCCCCAGCATTACGGCTAAAGATTCCTCCTCTATTTTCTTTTCTAATTTCATACCAGACTACCCTGGCGGCCATGTCATTTTTCGACCACCTAACAAATGAAGGTGAATATGATATACACTTTGAGCTCCATCTTCATTAGTATTAAATACTAGCCTATATCCACTTTCGTCAATTCCTACTTTTTTAGCTATATTTCTAGCAGTAAATATCATATGCCCTATAAGGGATTTCTCTTCGCTGCTAATTTCATTAATAGTAGCTATTTTCTTCTTTGGTATAATTAATAAATGTGTGGGTGCTACAGGGTTTATATCTTCAATTACAATGACTTGATCATCTTCATAGATCATTTCTGATTCTAATTCTTTATCAATTATTTTTTCAAAAATTGTTTTATCTTCCATAACTCTATTTTAGGCACTTAAAAGCAATGTAGCTGCAACAATTGCTGCCGTCTCTGAACGAAGTATTTGAGGCCCTAGTGAATATACCTCTTTGAACTGAGCTAGCTCTGAAGGATCCCACCCTCCTTCGGGACCAATGGCTAAATTTTTACTTCGCCCATCTCCTTTCAACCTATCTTTCCCGTCAAAATCTATACATTGATAAAACTCAGAATAATCTAACTTTTCAACTTGATGAATTGTTGGCAAAAAGGCATTCCCTGATTGTTCTATAGCTGAAATCCCCCAACTAATAAGCTTATTTGTATCATACCTCTTTTTTCCACTTCTAATTGTACTCCCAACAGTGATTGAAGAAATACCCAACTCCGACAATTTTTCTATAGCAAACCTCATCCTTGTTGCTGAATCAAGTTTTGAGAGAAAAAAATTAATTTTATATTTTCTTGTCTTTTCATAAACTTTGTCAATTAATACAACATTAGGATCTTTAAGGAGGCCTTCCGCAAGTAAACCTTTCCCATTTGTAATATACACACTAGATCCATTCCTAGATCTTAAAACGTTAAATAGGTGGTGAGATTTTTCACTAGTAATCTCAAAGACTTCTTGCCCGTTATATTCTTCAGAATAAATTGTTGGTATATGCATTATGATTCTTGTTTAAGAAAATCTTGGAACACTTCTTTTGGTATATTCACATTCCCTATATTTTTCATTTTCTTCTTTCCTTTTTTTTGACTCTCAAGCAACTTCTTCTTTCTAGAAACATCTCCTCCATAGAGCTTTGCTGTAACATCTTTTCTTAATGCTTTGACAGTTTGTCTTGCAATGATTCTTGAACCTATAGCTGCTTGGATAGGGATATCAAATTGTTGCCTCGGAATTAATCTACTTAATTTATCCACTCTAGATCTACCAAAAGATTCGGAATTGCTTTTGGATACAATCGAGCTAAATGAATCTACCTCTTGCCCATTTACAAGTAGGTCAACTTTAGCTAATTCTGCTTTCTCAAAAGATAATATTCGATAATCGAAAGTAGCGAACCCTTGTGATATAGACTTTAATGTATCATAAAAACCAGAAACCAATTCTAAAAGTGGAACGTTGTAAACAATTTTAACCCTATCGGAACTAAGAAAAGATAAATCTTTTTGAACTCCTCTAGACTCTGTTAAAAGTTTCAATATATTTCCCAGATACTGCTTTGGAGATATTACTGTTACCTCCGTGATTCTTTCTTTCATTTCATTTATATCAGTGTATTTATCTATTTGGGATGGGTTCTTAATCAATATTTCTTCACCATTGTTTCTAATTATCAAAATTTCTACCGTTGGTGGCGTTACGATCAAAGAAAGGTCATATTCTCTCTCTAGCCTTTCTACTACTATCTCCATGTGGAGCAAGCCTAAAAAACCACAACGAAACCCGAAGCCGAAAGCAGATGATGACTCTGGTTCAAAAACAAAGCTAGAATCATTTAGAGAATACTTATCAAGAGCTTCTCTTAATTTTACATACTCATCAGCATCTGCAGGAAAGATACTCGAGAAAACATTCGGGTTTACAGTTTTAAAACCTTCAACAATATTTTTGGGGTCTCCCTCAAGATCAATAATTGTTTCACCTACTGTAAACTCTGAAAGACTTTTCGATCCAGTAACTATGTAGCCTACTTCTCCAGTACCAAGTATTCCTATTGACTTCATGCCTAAGTCAAAAATACCTACCTCAATTGGAGAAATCGTACTTTGTTTGTTAGCTAATAAGTAATCTTTCTCAGACTGAATCTCTCCATCAAATACTCTGACTGATGCGACAACCCCTTTGTACGAATCAAAATACGAATCAAAGATTAAAGCTTTTAAGTTTCCCTCTTGTGAAATATTTGGAGTAGTTTCCTTTATCACTCTATCAAATAAAGCCTCTACTCCTTCGCCTGTTTTTGCAGAAATTAGGGAAATTTCTTCTTTTTTTGCTCCAATTAAATCATTAATTTGTTCTGAAACAGAATCTATCTGAACATTGGGGGAATCTATTTTATTTATTGCTGGAATTATATGTAAACCTAGGTCTATTGCCTCATAGCAATGTGCTAAAGTTTGCGCCTGAACCCCTTGTGTCCCGTCAACCAGTAATATAGCTCCTTCGCAAGCCATTAATGCTCTTGAGACTTCATATGAAAAGTCAACATGGCCTGGAGTATCAATTATATTGATTTTATATTGGTTGCCATGAGATAAGTATTCAAGGCTTACTGGTTGAGACTTAATTGTTATCCCTCTCTCTCTTTCTAAATCCATTGAGTCAAGAATTTGACTATCATGTTTCCCTGGTTCTATGAGCCCAGAGATCTCTATAAACCTATCCGCTAAGGTAGATTTTCCATGGTCAACATGTGCAATTATTGAAATATTTCTGATATTTTCTTTAGTTATCATTTTTATTAAGTTATTATTTTCTACTGAAAGCTTAACTATGGCAAATAATAATTCGCAAAAAAAGAGAAATAGGCAAAATATAAAAAGGAATTTAGCTAATAAATCAGTTAAATCTGAACTCAAAACAGCAATAAATGATGCGGAAGATGCAATTAGCACTGATGCAGAAAACAAAAATGAGGTAATAAAGGAAGCTATAAGAAAGATTGACAAGGCTTATTCAAAAGGTGTAATCAAGTCGAACTATCGAAATAGAAAAAAATCAAAACTGACCTCATAAAATTAAAAAGAATATTTTATTTATACATAGCTCAACGCTATTAGTGCCCTCTTAGAATTCTCAATATCGTATTCTTTTGTATTTACTGATTCAATTTTCCACATTATTTCAATCAATCTTGCGATTTGATCTTCATCAAAATTATCTAATCTTCTCCTCGCAACTTCATATTTGAAATCAATTTTTTCGTCAATTAATTTAGATACTTTTTCTTCTGATAAAGTATTCAAAATCAACAATCTAAATAAATCTTTTTCCAACAAATTTAACAAGAAACGAAAATTATTTTCATCAGAAGAAAAATATAATAAATCTTTTTTGTTAGCTTCCTGTTTTTTGTCTAAGATACTTTGAACAAGGGCCCAAGGGGTTGTTTCTGAACTCATTTCAGATTCGATATTAATTACCTCAATCTTATTTGAATGAATAATTTCTGCGGCTGAAGTTTGTGTATTCTTGCTTATAGTACCAATTATATTCAATTCCTTTTCCACAATTAAAGATAGATCAGCCTTTGTAAGTAAAGAGTCCTCCACGAAGAAATAAGTAGATGTCTCAAATAATGAATCTTGACTATGTGATAAATTATTAATACTACTTTTATCTATTTTCTCTAGCTGAATACCTTCGAAAAAATTGGATTTCAAAATATCTGCTGGTGCTACAGGCTTATTTGAAACACATAATTTAATCATATGACAAAATTAATTAATTTATTTTTTACAAAAATTACTTTTTTTGAACCTTCTATATCAACTTCAGGAAGTAATTGCTTAGCTACAGATACGGCTTCTTCTTCTGATATGTCAGAATCTACTATTTTTGCTGACTTCTTCTTGCCATTAACTTGTATTACTAGCTCAAAAGACTTGTCTCTTAAATACCTCTCATCGACTTGAGGCCAATCTACAAACTCTTCTTCCCCAAGAATTTCTTTTAAAAGCTCTGATGAAATATGAGGAGCTAGAGGATAAAGTAGTGTTAGGAAGTTTTTTACTATTACTTCTCTACTATTTTTAGAGATCGTTCTATCAATCTTTAGAAATTCAGTTAAGGCATTATTAAACTTCATTAAATCTGAAACAATCGTATTAAAATCAAAAGATTCTAAGTCCTTGGTGGTAGAATTTATTGTCTTGTTTAGTTCTATCAAAAGGGTTTCTGTAATTGTATCGTCTGATTTTGATTCATCCATTTTGGACAAAGCAAACATATTTTCCCAAACTTTATTAAGAAACCTCCTAGTACCCTCTATACCATTATCATTCCACTCTACAGAGTCAGATGGAGGTCCCATAAACAAATGATAAAGCCTCAAAGAATCTGCACCGTGACTATCAAAATAAGCCTCAGGACTGACTATATTACCTTTTGATTTTGACATTTTCGAACCACCAAAGTTAATCATTCCTTGAGCAAATAAATTATTAAAAGGCTCTGATACATCAATCAAGCCCATATCTCTTAAAGCCTTTGTAAAGAATCTTGAGTATAAAAGATGTAATATTGCATGCTCTACTCCGCCTATATACTGATCAACAGGCAACCATTCATTAACAGCATCTCTATCAAATGGAGAGTCTGTTGAGTCAGGTGATAAATACCTCATATAGTACCAACTTGAATCGACGAAAGTATCCATGGTGTCTGTTTCACGTAGGGCATTAGACCCACAGACTGGACAATCTACATTAACAAATTCACTAACTTTACTTAATGGTGACCCTTCATTATTTAGGTAATCATCTATTTCGGGCAGAAGAACCGGAAGATTATCTATCTTTTCAGGAACAAGCCCACAATTATTACAATTAATCATGGGTATAGGGCATCCCCAGTATCTCTGTCGACTAATTAGCCAATCTCTTAGACGAAATGTATCTAGTTCCTCTCCTACTCCTTCTTTCATTAGCCAATTAATTATGTTTTTTGAAGCTTCCTTATGAGAATTGAGTCCATCAAATTGATTTGAATTAATCAATACTCCTTCATCAACAAAAGCTTCCTTCAAATCTATCTCTTTCCCATCTTTTGATATAACTTGAATAATCTCAATCTTATACTTTTTTGCAAAATCAAAATCTCTTTGGTCATGTGCTGGAACAGCCATAATTGCTCCTGTTCCATAGCTCACTAATACGTAGTCAGCTATCCATAGAGGTACCTCTTTACCATTAATTGGGTTTATAACTTTTAGACCTGTATCGACACCTGTCTTATCATCCTTATTTGATAAGCGCTCAAATTCAGACTTTTGAGATGCTTCATTAATATATTTTTTTAACTTTTCCTTATCTTCAGCAAGATTAACTATCTCTTCTATCAATTCATGCTCAGGAGAAATTACTGCAAAAGTTATACCAAAAATTGTATCAGGCCTTGTAGTAAAGACTGAAACCTCTAAAGCTGTATTTGCAATATTCATTTTGAATTCTGCTCCTGAAGATTTACCTATCCAATTTTCTTGCATAGACTTTACCCTATCTGGCCAATCTCCAAGAGTCCCCAGGGATTCGAGCAATTCATCTGAGTATTTTGAAATCCTCAAAAACCATTGGTTGAGGTTCTCTTGCCTTACAGGCGAATCACATCGTTCACACAATCCTTCAATTACCTGTTCGTTTGCAAGTACAGTTTTACATGAATCACACCAATTGACAGGGGCATCTCCTTTGTATGCTAAGTTATTCTCATACATTTCTATAAATAAGGCTTGAGTCCATTTGTAATACTCTACAGAATGGGCAGCAATTTCACGATCCCAATCATAAATTGAACCGAGTTTAATTATTTGAGCTTTCATATTCTCTATTCTTTCTTCTGTAAACTCTTTAGGGTGAACTCCTGTCTGTATAGCTGCATTTTCGGCAGGTAGACCAAAAGAATCCCACCCCATAGGAGAAAGAACATTAAACCCTTTAAGTATTTTATACCTAGTAATTACATCGCCCAATGTATAGTTCCTGATGTGACCCATATGAAGATCTCCAGATGGATAAGGATACATGCAAAGATTATAAAACTTTGGCTTAGCGCTATTTAGATCGCACTTACCAAACTTTTGGCTTCTCCAGTAGTCTTGCCATTTTGATTCAATTGTATTATGTTCGTAAACCATATTTCTCAAGTTTTGTATGTCTCTTCTATCCTTGAATACATCTGAATTATACTGTATGAACTTTCTATTGTCTTTGTTGCGTTCTTGATTATCTTATTTTTTTCAAGATCCTCTATTTGAAGAATTGAAAGAAAAATTTGTTTAAGTTCTTCATTATTCTTAAATAAATATCCATTTATTCCATCACTAATTATTTTATTCATAGGATCTATATCTCTAGTTAAACATATTTTTCTATGGGACATAGCTTCTAGCAAGACTAAGCCTAATCCCTCAGAGTATGAAGGGAATACAAAAAAATTAATTGAGTTAAAGAAACTCTTTCTGTCAGAAACGTATCCCAAGAAGTTTACATCAGCTCCCTCGGTAAGTTTTTTTAACTTTTTTTCATACGATTCTATTCCAACACCGCCAATATTCAGTTGGATTTTATTCGAAGATTTTATTTCCTTTTTAATATCAAGAAAAACATTAACTAAGTCTTCAACTCCTTTATTCGCATTTAATCTACCAAGATATCCAAAAGTTATTTCTCCTGAAGATTCATTCCCAACTTGTTCTGGGATAGCAATTCCATAAGGGATTACCACCGGTTTTATTTTGTAGTTTAATTCTGAAAGCCAATCTTTAATACTTTCGGAAATTACAATAATTGAATCTGCCCTTCGCCACATACGAGATAGGATAGAAATAGAATAGCTTCTAAAAATATCCATTAACTTATTACCGTCTAGATAGGTTCCATACTTCCCGTGTATTGTTACTACCCATTTACTTTCTTTAGATAAAAATAAATGAGATGTATATGTTAAGAAGTAGCTTCTAGGTGAATGACTATGAATTATCTGAAAATTATTCTTAGAGAAATATTTTTTTGCAGAAACTATTGATACAGGGTTAAAACCTTGCAACTTTTTTGGACCTTTAAATCTAATTACTTCAATATTCATTTGTCTAAAGCTTTCTTCAAGGGAAAAGAAATTTTTTGAGTCTCTCCCTAATAGCATTACTGATACTTGATGTCCCTCTTCAACCTGTAACTTAACTAAACTATATAGGTGTGATTCTGAACCACCTCGAGACAAATCATTAATTACGTGGCAAATCTTCATATCAATTTAATTTGTCTTTGCTTAAGTACTCTTTATATAGTTCAGGATTAAATTTTGGAGTAATCCATGTGGATTTACTAGGGAATGTATAACCACTTAGCAACTCTTCCTTAGAAGGAGCTTTGGCAGCAATAAATAATCCTCTACCTTCTTGATCTTTTTGTATTGGTGTAGAGGGCTTAAATTCATATTTATTTATGATTTCATTTCGAAGAAAAAAAGTTTGAGCCCTTCTAGAGTTTTCTTGACTCTCTTTTAATGCAAAATAATGGACCTTACTTCCATCAAAAAATTGGAGATCATAATTATCTTGATCATTAGTAGACTTGCAACTTGCAAGTAAGCAAGCTTCCACTTCCTCTTTCATTGAAATTTTATTTAAGTAGAAATAATGATCTCCAACGAATAAACTTTTATAATCAATAAAAACTATAGGTACATGGTTCTGCTCTTCCATAAAGTATTTATTTATTACTGAATAACGGTGATGTCCGTCTAACAAAACTGCTTTTTCAGGAATATATAAACTAGCTCCTTTTTTAAGCAAATATATACTCTGGTCACCATACTCCTCTGAAAATAAGGACTTCATCTTTACTAAACCCTTTTTTACCGTCCTTTTGTTTAGAAATAAGTCAGATGCAGCACAATAAAGAGCTTGTTTTAGTCTGAAATTATTCAAATCTACAATAAGAGTATCCTCAATTTCATTATCAGTTTTTTCGTGAGGACTTATTGAAGAAAATAAGTCTGATATTACAGAGACAGAAAGTAGAAGAGCCTCTGAGCCGGTTGTTTCACATTTAAGTAAATAATTATCCATATTTTATTCTTAAGATATACTATTCAAAAAAGAACTAATGAAATCAGCTACTTTCTTTACTTTATCAAGGTCTATACTGTTGTAGATACTTATCCTAACTCCTCCGACACTTCTATGACCATTTATCCCATGGAATTTAGCTTCACCTGCTTCTTTTAGAAACCGAACGAGAGTTTCTTTTTCATGAAAATCAAAAACAACATTCGAATATGACCTTGCATCTTTCTCTACTGGTAAAACAAGCTTCTCCTTGTTTGAATCTAAAACATTGTATAATAACAAAGCCTTCTTCTTGGACTGTTCTTGGAAATGGTCTACTCCGCCATTTTTCTTTATCCATTTAAGCATTTCGTTTAGTACAACGATTGAAAACACAGGCGGAGTATTGTACAGAGAAGACATTTCAATATGATTTTGAAAATTAAGATAGGATGTTAGTCCATTATCAACTAACTTACTTTTATCACCTACAATAACTGTAACTCCTGAAGTGCCAAGGTTTTTCTGAGCCCCAGCGTATACGCATGTGATATTGCTCCAATTAATCTTTCTAGATGCCACATCAGATGACATATCAATAATTAAGTTTTCACCAATCTTGTTATATTCCTTTATCTGGACTCCATTTATTGTTTCGTTAGATGTTAGGAAAACTAGGCTAGAATCATTATCTTCTTCAATGCTTTCGTTAACAGGTGCTGTAGTATATTTATCTTCTCTACCATCAAACAAAATCGATGTCTTGCGGAGTTTAGATCCATCCGTATAAGTCCTCTTGCTCCATTCCCCAGTTATTATGTATCCTAGCTTTTCTTTTTCATTTGAAAAATTAAGAGGGATGGATGCATTCTGCAAAGTTGCACCACCTTGGACAAAAATTACAAAAAAGCTATCTGGTACACCAAGTAATTCTCTTAACAACTCTTCGGATTCAGCATTCACCCTTTCGAACTCCTTAGACCTATGAGAAATTTCTAATACAGAAAGATCGGAGTCATTAAAATTGTTCATAGCTTTAATTGCTGCTTTCTTTACTTCATCTGGAATGAATGAAGGGCCAGCTCCCAAATGTATCAATTTATTCAATTTGTTCCTTATCTTTATAAATAGAGTATATTATTCCAAAGATAATCCCTTGAAAAGAACTAAGTTCTTCAAAAACTCCTATTAGTAAAGTAGCTGTAGCCATCATTACGTAGATAAAATACTCTTTCCTACCAATAAACTCTTTCATTAGAGATAAAATTAAAACCGCAGTCAAAACTATAAATATTGCCCCGTGGGCAATGTAATTAAATATAAATAAATTCTGCAAATTAATACTCCCGTAAAGGTAATAAGTATCTCCTGTGCCAAATGCTTGAGACTTGTATCTAACAGACATGTACTCAGGACTAGTTCTAATTGTTAGATAGTTAGAAATTAAATTCTTATTAGAAAAAAACTTAGTATATTCATAATTTGCATCTAATATCCCGACGCCTTCAAAAGAAGTACCGCTTTCTCTAATATATTCAAATATACTAACCCTTTCTTCTCCTAAAATTTGATATAGTTTATCTAGATTATTATTTGAATTATCTATTTGGTTAGTTTCTAATTCGTTAACTTCCTCTACATCCAAAGTTGGGACAGGTCTTTGATTTGCAAATTCTCCTATAGTAATTGAATTTCTTGGATTGTTGGTTGACCAGTTTCCACTATAATCTCCTGCAATTACCTCTACATCATAGATTGAATTTTGTATTGCTTCGGTATAAGTAATTCTATAAGTTGCTAAAAGATTTGATCTTGCATCAACTTCAATATAGGTTACCCCATTAACAACAACTTTATATGTAGTCACTTGTTTATTATCATTTGCATTTCCCCATAAGATATCAAAAGAATCAGATTGAATATTTCCAAATGAGACAGGATCCGAAGTCCACACTGGAGCTTCGGTATCAAGAAGAAGAGTGCAATAGTTACTTGACTTATTTACATCACACTCCCTCACTGTTAAGGAATAACCAATAAATGAGAAAATGAGAAATAAAATTATAGGAAAGTGGCTTTTAATATCAATTTTTTTAGATACAAAGCTAATTAAAATAAATCCAAGGGCTGAAGCTACAGTAAAGAAAATTAAGTCACTCCGTGTCAAGCCAATTACACATCCAGATATAATTGCTGCCGGGTATACAAGCCTTGACCTACTGCACAAAGAGACAAAAGCTAGAGGTAGAAGGAAGGAAGCAAAAAATATTGGCTCTCTAAATGTACTCATAGCTCTATGATTTTCTGAAAGCCAAAAAGTTACTTGCTCTTCTTGACCGTAAATTCCAGTTCCAGGTCGGTTTCGTATAATATCAAATAGGTCAAATACTTGGCCTATATAAATTAATAGCCCTATTGAGGAAGATATTAAGACTGTAAACAAAACTGTCTCAATTATTTTCTCTGTTTTAGTCTTTGACTTAGCAATAAATAAAAAACAAATAAAGAATGAGATAAAATTCAAAAATCTTAGATAAGTATATTGTGAGAACAACTCATTAGAAGAGTCGTAAGCAACAAAGGAAGAAATATTTTGAATAAAAAGTAAAGCAAATATGATAAAGGCAAATTTCATTTCAAAATCTGCTTCATGAGTGAATAGCTTAAATAATGAAACTCCAGTTATAATTCCAATAGCGATCCACGGAATAGGAATTGAAAATATTTCTGTTGAGTCAAATGAGAACAACATAAGGAAGAGAAATATAAATATAGGAACATTATTATCTACTATTCTATTTATTGCATTTAACAGTTCGGTCCCCCATCTTTCCATGAATCTACTACCTGAATTACAGCATTATCTATATGGTAATTAGCATCTACACCTTTGACTCCTCTTTCTTGATAGTCCTGTAAGAGCAGGCCTTCCTCTAACCTAGGGGTAAATGTAAAGTTTTCAACATGATTTGGAACATCTACAGTAATTAATTCCAAATAAACAAAATTTGAGATAAATATAGCAATAAATAAATAAAGCTGTAAGTTATTGCTGATATTTACCTGACTTAATAATAAGAAAAACATAAATAGAGCTGGAAGCATATGGCCTTCTTCAGTTGGTAGCCTAAGAAAGCTTATTTCGAATAAAAGGAAAATAAGTATATAGGGCAAATAAAAATCTGAAAATTGAACCTTCTTTCTGATAGAAAATATTATGTATACCAACATAGTCAAGCCAGGTAAGCCAACTAGATAAGTTTGCTTGTATCCAAACCTACCTAGTCTTTGAAATAGTTCATGATCCGTATTTGTTAAGTTTAAGAAACATAGCCCTCCAGCAAGATTATACGCTGGAAAGTAAATCAAGATAATTGAAAGAACATATGCTGAAGTTAATAAAGTAATCTTCCCGTTACTTGAACCATCTTTTTTAATGATATATAGCCCTACAAGAAAGAATAAAATGTTAGAAAGCCGAGTAGCAGCAGCGAGAATCATCAAGAACAAAAATAAATAATCTGATTTCATTTCGTTCTTAAGTGCATATAGGCCGCATAAGCTAAAAAAGAGACCTACTACATAATCCATAATGCTAAATGATGAAATAAGTAAGATTGGCGATGTGAGTAAAGCAAAGTATAAGAAATCGTTAATGTATTTTTCACTAAATAACTTATCAGTAACGAAATTAATTCCAACCAAAAAAAAGAAGATAACAAATAAAATGATTCTTACCTCATAGTTAATAAAGAAAGAAACTAAATATTCAAATAAAGGAAAGCCTGGAGGACGTGATGGTAAATATATATTTTGATCCTGAATTATCAAAGACGAAGCATAAGAGCCGTAAGAATCCCAATCAGATCCAATTAAGCCTTGGCGAAAAAAAGGAATAAATAATATTAGCTGCAATAAGGAAACGAAGTACTTCCTATATTCTCTAATATATTTCATTTCTTTTTCTTCTCAAAAACATATAACTCATAAATCTTCTGTACAGAAATACCAAATACATATGCAATCACAACTCCCAATAAAGGGAAGAAAGTAGAGAAGTAAAATGAACCAAGCAAAAAAATCACTGTATTTATTACTCTAGAATATGCATGGTAAATCAACCTATCAGTTAACATTAGTGCCTGTCTTACCCAAAAGAAAAGAAGGAAAAAGATATAGCCTACTGACATAATTAACCAAGGAATATAGCTTGCTTCAAACTCATTTCCTACAGTAAAGTTAATTATCCAAGGACCTAAAAAATATATGGCTAGAAAAATTAATATGGAAAGAGGTGCAAGTATAGTCTTTGTTAGTCTGTACCCAATAAATCTTAATTCATCTGTTTTCTTTACAAATTCAGATTGAACCCAAGGAGTTAACGCTACAACTAAATAATTTATTGGCATCAATAATCTCTTACTTATATTGTATATACCTACTCCCTCATAGCCTGCAAATATGTTAATAATGATGAGGTCGAAATGATTAGGAATAATTCCAACTAATTGGTCAAATCTAAGTGTCAAAATAAACTGCTTTGAAAGACTTGCTACATCGTAGAAACTTTTTCTAAATGGTATATCAAAAAAATTATCTTTTATTCCTGCGTACAAAATAGCAACTGAGAGAAGGCCATATCCAAATGCATAAATTGAGTGACCCAATATATACATCTCTATTGTTGGACTTTTGTAAACCAAGAAAACTACGGCAATAAATCTAATGACTACAGAGCAAAACTCAACAATAGCAAAAACATTCAATCTTTTTTCATAAGTTAACACCCCTTTTGCAGTTTCACTTAGTCCTAAGAAAGGTCTGAATAATATATAAACTAAAAATATTTTATATATAGAACCCATTTCCTCCATACCGAAATATTTTGCAAAAGGCAAAGATATAATAACTGAAATTAATGAAGCAATTAATCCAGAAAGGAAGTCAATAAGAAACGAAGAAACTACAATATGTTGCCTTGGTAACTTTAAATCCTTAAGGGCTACTAATGTAAAGTCCGATGAACGAGAATGTACAGATCTAAATACAATCGCAGGGAGAGAAAGAATTAAGGCTGCTTGCCCAAATTTAGCTGGGCCTAGTTCTCGCGCCACTATAGAAGCTTGAATCAAACTGAGTGATGCAATAAGCACTTGTGACAAAAGTAAAATTTTTGTTTCAGTTACAAATTTTGTAATGGACTTAAAATTATTCATAATTCAACGTGGAGCTGAGGGGATTTGAACCCCTGACCTTCTGCATGCCATGCAGACGCTCTGCCAACTGAGCTACAGCCCCAAAAATAGTTAATAAGTACAATTCTAAGTATCAATATTGGTTATTTTACAATCAAAATATAAATCTTCTAATAGGTAAAAAGACCTTGATTCTTCAGTAAGAATATTGATAACAGCAATATCAGTAGCAATTAATGCCCAAGTAGTCGAATCTCCTTCTGAAATAAATCCAACACCTATTGATTTATAGTAACTTTTTAATTTGTCAATAGTTGCTGCTATTTGTCTCTGGGATCTCGCAGTTGACAGTATAATATTATCAGCAAAGGCGTCTGAATTGAGTTCTATATTTTGTATATTAAAACAATTTTGAGATATAAGTACATCTATAGATTTCTTAATAAGTTTCTGCTTTTCATTTATTTTCTTATTTAATAAAGTCACTAAAAATAATATTAACATGAAATCATAAGTCCACTAATGTAGATAAAGAAGGCAATATTTTGAGAAAAATAATCATTGTTGGTGCTGGGGAGGTTGGAAGCTTCCTTGCTCAAAAACTCTCAACAGAACAACATGAAGTCACCGTAATTGAAGAAAACCCTAAGAAAGTTGAAAATCTCTCTAGCGAACTTGATGTATTGGTTATATTAGGAAACGGTGCAAGCCCTTCTAGTTTGAGTAAGGCTGGTGCTAGCTCTGCCGACTTGATAATTGCTGTAACAGAAAAAGAAAATGTAAATATGCTTGCTTGCTATGTGGCAAAGAATCTTGGAACAAAGAAATCATTTGCTAGAGTTCAGGATGAATCTATGAAAAGTGAACAAGGTGAATTAAAAATAGACCAAATTATTGACCCATCTGAGAGTGCTTGTGATGAAATTGAGAAACTTCTATCTAGAACTGGGATATATGACATTTATGAATTTGGTGAAGGAAAGCTTCTATCAATCGGAGGTGTTGTAAGTGAAAATTCTCCAATAATTGGTAAACCTCTGCACTCTATTCATGAAAAGGATGCTAGAGGACACTGGTTGATAACCGCCTACGTGCGAGATGGTAAGTCATCGATTGCAAATGGTAATACTATTGTAAATAAAGATGACCATATAAAAATTATAGTTAAAAGTGGTGAAGTAGCTACTGCAACATCCTTGCTAGGAATTAGCGGAAGAAAGGAAATTGATAAAGCAATCATCATAGGAGCATCTAGATCTTCTGAGCTACTAGCAGAGCGTTTAGTGTCTAACAAGTATGATGTTATCGTCTTAGACGATAACGAATCAGACTGTACACGAATAGCAGAAAATCTTTCACAAGTAATAGTAATTTGTGCAGATCCTAAAGATCCAAAGAATATTATTGATGCTGGAGTAAATGATTCAACAGCCCTCATTGCGTTGAGCAAAGATGATTCAAAAAATATTGTTTGTAGCTTAATTGCGAAATCTCTAGGAGTCCCGGAAATTATTACTAGGGTAAACAAAATTGATTATATGGACCTACTTAAAGAAACATCTATACAAGCAACTATTTCAACAAGAATTGCAGCAGCTAATGAAATTCTAAAGGATGTAAGATCTGAAAATGTAACAAGTGCATTAACGTTTGAGGATAGTGAAGTTGAAGCACTTGAAATACAACTTAGTGAATCATGCAGCGTTTTAGGTGAAGAGCTTAAAGATATCATTCTTCCAAGTAGTTCCTTGATTGCAGGAGTAATTAGGAGGGGGGATGTACATATTCCAACAGGAGAATGGCAATTTGCAGCTAAGGACAAGCTTGTTGTATTCTCTCTTCCTAAGTCAATTAGCGAAATAGAGAAGATTTTTTGTTAAAAAGTAGAAGTAATTGATTAGAGTAGCAGCTTTTGTTGGTTCGAGTATATTAAGAGTCCTCGGGCTTGCAATATTAGCGTCTGGTTTAGTTGGAATTCTATATAGCGAAACATCTATAGCGACTTCACTAATTATTCTTTCCTCAATTTACAGTATTCTTGGATATCTTGGTGCAAAGTATTTAAGACCAGACAAACAACTTACTATTACACAAGGGTTTGCTGCTGTTGGTTTATCATGGCTAAGCTTAACACTTGCTGGAATAGTCCCTTATTTAATATCCTTACCTGAGATGAGCTTTACTGATGCTTTGTTTGAAACAGCTTCTGGTTTTTCTACTACAGGATCTTCAGTAATCGTAAATCCTTCTGAACTACCTAAAGCAATCATATTTTGGAGGTCAATTACTCAATGGGTAGGAGGAATGGGGATAATTATTCTAACTATATCAGTGATGCCTCTCTTAGGGTCAGGAGGTCTCAATTTGGCAAAGGCAGAATCTCCTGGGCCCAATCCAGATAGGCTTACTCCCCTATTTAAAGATACAGCTGTAATATTGTGGGGAGTTTACCTGGTCTTTACATTAGCTCAAACATTACTTTTATTCTTTTCTGGATTAGACATGTTTAGTGCTTTAAATCATTCATTTACAACATTATCTACAGGAGGTTTCAGCACCTTTGATACCTCAGTATCTAGTTTCTCGAATTCAACTAAATTAATTTTATGTTTATTCATGTTTATTGCTGGAACATCTTTTACCCTCCATTACAAAAGTAGAAGAAATCTTAAAGAGTATCTCTACAGTAGTGAATTTAAGTTTTTTACTTTTATTGTATTTTTTGCTGCATCAATATTCTATATATTCCTTAATACATCTGGTAAAGATTCCATTACCTCGATTATTGAATCTCTATTTACTTCTCTAGCGATAATCACAACTACTGGTTACTCTTCATCCAATTTTGAATTATGGCCTGGAGGATTAAAAATATTAATTTTAGGATTAATGTTTGTTGGAGGTATGTCTGGATCGACTGGAGGAGGAATCAAGGTAGTAAGAGTGGTTGCTTTGTTGAAAACAGTAAGAAATGAGTTGAAAAAACTTATATTCCCAAAAGCAATCTTTAAAGTAAGAATGTCAAAGTCAGCAATGACAGAGCAGTCTTTAGAATCAGTTCAGACATTTTTCATTCTATATATAACTGTATTTGGTATTGGTAGTGTTTTGTTAGGACTCACTTCATATTTTGGCGGAATTAGCTTGAGTATTGAAACAATTCTTTCATCTGTAGCATCAGCATTAAACAATATAGGTCCTGCTTTAGATCAAGCAGGACCATTTGATACATATTTCTTTTTTGATAATTATTCAAAAATATTACTTGCATTCATTATGCTAGTTGGAAGGCTTGAACTATTCCCGATAGCCATCTTATTTAATGCTAAAACGTGGAAATAGTTTCTTTATAAATAAAGAGAATTTTCAGTAATATAGTCAATAATTTTTTGAGGAAGCATTTCTAGCAATGTATCCTTCTCCATCATTTTAGATCTAATGGTTGTTGAATTTAAGTCAACATTATCCCCCTCAATAATGGTATAAGGGCCAGGAAAAATAGAACTTACTTCTTGTTCACTTATTCCATCACGAGGAGCAATCAACATATGTGCGTATTCAAAGATATCCTCATAGTCTTTCCATGTATTAATAAACTTTGCTACATCAGCTCCTAAAATTAAATAGTGAGTATCAACTTTGGCAATTTGTTTTAATGTTTCAATGGTATAGGTTGGATTTATAGTATCGTTCTCAATATCGCTTACTTCAAAAGAAGTGAAGTCCTGAACTAGTAATTCTGTCATCTTAAATCTATCTTTGTAGCTTGAAATTTCTCCACCCTTGTGCCATGGATTACCAGCAGGAATGAATAAAACCTTACTAAGTGAAAATTGATCCAAGGCCCTTTTTGCTATCTCTAAGTGCCCGTAATGAGGGGGATCGAATGTGCCTCCAAGAATTGCTTCCATCTTCATTTGTTATATAATCTTCCTACTTAATTTTTCAACAAATAATTTTAACTGGCTCAAATTCCTTACTTCTTGAATGGATTCGCAAATAGGTTCGAAGTGATTAATAATACTATCCCCAGTTGACCAATACTGCTCCTTTTCAGGATTAAGCCAATATATTCTCTCAAATTTTTCTTTGAGATTATCTAGCAAGCTTTCATTTATGCCTCGATAATTATTTCTTGCATCGCCTACTACTAACAAATGAAGATTATTTGATGATACATCACCAATAGAGTCTAATAGTGTCTCAAAGGAAAATGAATAATCAGAATGACCATCATTCTTAACATAATTGTTCCACTGCCCTAATATGGCTGATATCTCTTCCCCTGAGTTTCCTCTAACTACATCTGTAACATCAGTTGTTCCATCAATAAAAACATAGGCTCTAATATTTCTAAATGCATTTAATATTCCTGCAAGAAAATTAAGACCGAAAATTGAATACAAGGCCATGGATCCGCTTATGTCGCAAAAGACAATAAGCTTTGGCTTCTTCTTTGCTTTGGATTGGTGTACTGTAGAATACATTGAACCACCGTAGGAAAGAGACTTTCGTATCGTTCGTCTTAAAGCTATTCTGCCTTTCTTTTTTCTTTTTATCTCTCTTTTGAGTTTTACAGCAAGACTCATACCTAATCTCCTAGTTTCATTCAGTAGCTCTTGCCTTTCTTTTTTATCAGTATGTAGAAAATCTTTTTCTGATAAATCAACTTGGTTATCTAAAAACTCATATTCGTAAGGCTCTTTATTCTGATTTTTGATATTAAATAATTGAATAAAGATTTCTTCTCGTAAATTTTTTAGAAAACTGTTCTTCATGTCATAAATTTGATAAGCTTGAAGAAAACTTGCCTCATTTGTTTCAAATATAGATGAAAGGTCTTCTACATATGAAGATGCCATAATTCTTTCTACCCAATAATTTATTGATACAGGTCTGGATAAATCTAGTGATTCGAATGAAGAAATAGCTTCGTAAGAAAGGACTTTAAGCCTTTCATTGTTAGGAGAAGACAAATATTGATATAGAGCTTTATTGTTCTCTAGTTCATTTTCATTAAAATTAGATAAAAGACTATCGTACTCATATGAATAATCATCTATATCGAAATTGAATTTCCTATTAAAAAACTTAGATGCTAAAAATTTATACTTTTCTATCTCTCTTCTATCTTTTATAAACAAGAACTGTAAGAAGTAGATTGCTTGATCAAGGTTGTTAATTTTTTCTTTGTCTAACAGATGGGTGGCATCCTTAGTAATATTAACACCAATACTTAAGTCATTATCTCTACAAAACGTAGCAAACTCAGAAAGTGTTTTACTGCTTATTGTTGAAGTTTTCAATTTCTTCTAGTACTACTTCTTGGTCTCTATTGTTCTTAATTAATATCCCGATATTTCTTTTTAGATCAACTTGGTCCAAATTCTTATCTTTTGACCATACATACTTTAGCCAATCACTCACTTCAGCTATAGAAGGAAGTTTCTGTATATTAAGTTTTCTAATATAGGCAACCATAGATGCTATTTGTTCAGATTCTGTCTTACTAATATCGCTTATATGGTTTCTTAATATTAAAGCTTCTCTAGCTACTTCAGGAAAATCTAAATACAAATATATGCATCTTCTCTTCAATGCATCTGAAAGCTCGCGTGTAGAATTTGAAGTAAGGACCGTATAAAAATTCTTTGAACCTACAACTGTTCCAATCTCTGGAATAGTAACTTGGTCTTCTGCTAAAACTTCTAGAAGTAAAGCTTCCATTTCTTCGTCTGCCCTGTCAACTTCATCAATAAGCAATAAACTAGTTTGCTCACTCCTGAGAGCTCTCAATATTGGCCTCTCAATCAAATAATCCTCAGAAAAAATATCATCAATAACTTCGCTTTTCTCAGTTTCAGATTGAAGAGAAAGGAGTTGCTTCCTATAGTTCCACTCGTATAATGCTTTATCTTCATCTATTCCCTCGTGTGACTGTAATCTAATTAACTCCCAACTCATGAGTTGACTAAGTGCTTTTGCTAACCAAGTCTTTCCTGAACCTGCTGGACCTTCAATAAGTAAAGGTTTTCCTAAAATTAAAGCACTATTCAAAGCATCGACGATATAAGTCGAAGCAAAATACCCGACTGATTCTAGATCCTCAATAGTTACGTTTATCTCTTTTTTCATTCTCTTATTTGTCCACTCCCTCTAACTATATACCGTTCGCTAGTTAAAGCCTCCAGACCCATCGGCCCTCTTACATGGAGCTTTTGTGTGCTTATACCTATTTCTGCACCTAGACCAAAAATCTCTCCATCAGTAAATCTAGTGGAAGCATTGACAAAAACAACTGAAGAATCTATTGAATTTGAAAATTTTTCTGCAATTTGAGAATCTGCTGTAAGTATAGACTCCGTATGACCGGATGAGTATGTGCTTATGTGGTTGATTGCCTCATCTAAGTTATCAACTACCTTGATAGCTATTTTATAATCATGAAACTCTGTTAAGTAATGTTCGCTTGTTGCTATTTCGCAATTTGGATACTTTTCCTGTAGAGACTCATCAATAAATAACTCTACATTATTAGAAATCAATTCATCGACAACGCTATATCCATTTTTCTTTAGATAACCTCTGTTAACAATTAAAGTCTCTAGAGCATTACAAACACCAGGTCTTTGAACTTTTGAATTAATTACAATCTTGTTTGTTTTTTCTGGGTCTGCATCTTCATGTATATATAGATGGACATTCCCATCTCCATCAAGAATATATGGAACTGTTGCGTTCTCCATCATACTCTGAATCAACCCCTTTCCTCCTCTTGGGACTAGTAAGTCGACAAATTCAGTCAACTTCATTAATGCTATACTCGTCTCCCTAGAGGTGTCTTCAAGTATCTGGATAGAGTTTTGAGGTAGGTCACTAGATCCTAGACCTTCTTTTAGTGATTTTAATACTGCCTTATTTGAGTCTAAACAATAACTAGACCCTCTCAGAATAGAAGCATTTCCTGATTTTAGGCACAATCCTCCTACATCAGAAGTTACATTTGGACGGGCTTCATAAATTACAGCAATAACTCCAAAAGGGGATCTTACTTTCTTATACTCTAGTCCATTTTCACCAGTCCATTCTTTTTCTACTTTTCCTACTGGATCTTCTAATTCAACAATTTTTTGCAAACCATCTGCCATAGATTGAACTCTTTCACTGGTTAGAGTTAACCTGTCAGTTAAAGCTGCTGATATACCAATGCCTTTACCTTTCTCTAGATCTCGCTTATTTGCATCAAGTATCAAGTCACAATGTTTCATTAAACTCTCTGACATTAACTGCAAAGCTTGATTTTTTTGACTCTCTGATGCTGAAGCTAGAGTTTTAGATGCTTCTTGTGCTTCTTGTCCGATTTTTCGCAACATGTAAATAGCCTAGTAAACCTTTATGGAATAATTAAGTAGAATTATAGAATAATCAAATTGTCTTTATGTACTACTGCCTTTGAATTTCCAGAGCCTGTTTTGTTCATTGCTTCTCTTATTTGAGCTGAACTCCAACTAGTGATACCTTTTGCAATTGGTGTCCCTTTAGTAGAATAAATAGTGACACAATCTCCTGAATTTATATTATCGGAACACTCCACTATTCCTTTGTATAGCAAAGAAGCATTACTATTTACGAGAGCCTCTTCTGCTCCTTGATCTATATTGATAATTCCTGTTGATACCATCCCAAAACCAATCCATAGTTTTCGTGAAGGTATTTTTTTATTTGATGGAGTGATATAGGTTCCAACTTGTTCTCCTTCAATTATAAGTTTTAGACTTTCAGCATTCCAATCAGTAATGTGTGTGTCTATCCCTGAATAACCTGCAATTTGGCTAGCTAATATTTTAGTAGTAAAACCACCAACTCCTTTTGATGAACCAGCAGTTTTCAATATTTCTTCCAACTGTTCAGACTTATACTCTATACTCTCTACCAAATCTGGATTTTCAACAAACGCAGGATTAGCATATAGTAGTCCTTCTGTATCAGTAAAGATAATCAGCTTATCAGCATTCACTATTTGGGAAACCATAGCCGAAAGCCTGTCATTATCTCCGTAACTTAATTCCTCTATAGAGACTGTATCGTTCTCATTAATTATTGGAATTATATTTTTTTCGACTAATAGATTTAAAGTGCTTTTGGTATTTAAATACTGTTGCCTATCTTCTAATATATTCTTTGTTAATAAGATTTGAGCAACATTCATATCGTATTTCTCAAATGCACTAATAAAAGAATTCATTAACGAAACCTGTCCAACTGAAGAAGCAACTTGTAGCTCTTCTATCTTTTTTGGCCTACTATCAGCACCTAGTTTGAAAGCCCCTATCATTGCAGCTCCTGAAGCAACAATAAGGATACTATGATGATGACTTAGTTTATATATAGCTGCAGCGATATCACTAAATACATTCGTTCTTATATTTCCTTCATGATCTATAAGCGTGGAGGTTCCAAATTTTAATACGATCTTCATAATTTAATCACTAAATACAAATTCATTCTTTCCTATATGAATTAACTCCCCATTCTTAATTCCCATAGATTTCAGCTCCTCTTCGATTCCTGACTCATCAAATCTTCTCATTATTTCATTGATTACATTCTCTTCGTTGCCAACTAAATTACACATTAGGTCAATAGTCGAGCCTGATATTTCCCATACATTTTTTGTTTTTTCTATAGAGTGAGAGTCAAATTTTGGCCTAACTAACTCATAATGTTTCCTGTTAGGATTTTGATATGATTCATTGTTGGTCAATTTTTCTATTTGATGATATAAGCTGTCTATCCCATTCTTCTCTTTGCATGATACATGTATGAAGTCACCAAAAATTTCATCTGGAAATAGATCAATTTTATTTACTATATAAATCTTTTCAAGATCATGAACCCTCTCATCATAATTATTAATCTCCGTATCGAGTAATTTAATCTGATCCTGTATGGTCAAATTCTGAATAGAAGAAGGGTCCAAAACATATATTATTATCTTTGCACCCAAAAGATGTTTTAGTATCTTCTTGCCAAGACCTTTTCCCTCAGATGCCTCTCCGATTAACCCCGGTAAGTCTATTGCGCTTATATTCTCTAACTTAGTTGAGACTATACCAATATTTGGAGTCTTGGTTGTAAATGGATAGTTTGCAACAGTAGCCTTTGAGTTGGAAATCGATCTTAATAAAGAACTCTTTCCAGCATTTGGTAGGCCAACTATTGCTATGTCAGAAATCAATGCAAGGTCAAGGATGTATTTTTCTTTATGTTTTTTTTCGCCTGATTCTGCAAATCCAGGAGAAAAATTACTTTTACTTTGAAGATCAGAGTTTCCTCTTCCTCCTATCCCGCCGCTTTCAAGAGTAAAAATATATCCATTGGAAATTAAATCTGCAAGAAGCTCTCCATTACTATCTAGAACTCTTGTTCCTGGTGGTACGTTAATTGTAATATCTTTACCATTCTCTCCATTTCTATAATTCTTCCCACCATCACCACCTTTATCTGTTTTTATTTGAGTAGTTGAGTCAATATGAGATAAGTCATGAACCTCTGAAGAGACTTCTAATTTTATTGACCCACCATTACCACCATTGCCACCTGATGGCTTTGCCTTCTCTTGGCTGTCTTTATAATCTATGGCCCCAGATCCTCCTGAGCCACATTTTATATTTATAGGTACGTAGTCTGAGAGCATGAGCTCATTAATTAATTACGTTAACTAATTTTCGCCCATTTTTTGATGAATATTGAATTTTTCCATCTATTTTTGCAAAAAGGGTATCGTCTCCACCTTTTTCAACATTCAATCCAGGATGAATCTTTGTTCCTCTTTGGCGAACTACGATAGATCCTGCATTTACTTGCTCTCCATCATAAGCCTTAGTCCCCAATCTCTTAGACCTTGAATCTCTTCCGTTTCGAGTCGAACCACCAGCTTTAGTTTTTGACATTCTTCTCTCTATTCTCCATTTTTAACAGCTTCTATAGAAGCTACTTTATAAGTATACACGGGATGCCTGTATCCCAATCTTCGCCTATTACCTGTCTTAGCTTTATATTGAAAAATATTATACTTCTTACTCGCTCCTTCTTTAACAAGTTTTAGTTCTACCTTATATCCTTCGAGCTTCTTTTTATCAGAAACTAAGCTACCCTTTCTGAGACTTAGTAAAAGAGGCTCTAATGACTTAATCTTTGTTGGAGACACAGTATCAAAAGTATCTCCAACAGATACTTTTTCCTGCTTACCACCAACTTCTATTACAGCGAATTTACTCATTACCAATAATTACTCTAGTACAGCTTCAGAATCAATCAAGTTATGATTTGAGGTGTCGTTCAAAGAAAGATTTGTATCAAGGATGATTCCTCTTCCATTACATACTTCACATTGTTCTGAGAAACTTTCAATCAATCCTGCAGAAACATTCTTTCTTGTCATTTCTACTAAGCCTAATCTTGAAACGTCAAAAACTTGTGTCCTAGTTTTATCCTTTGCGAGTTCTCCTCTAAACTTGTTCAATAGGTTTTGTTGCTTTTTGATTGAATTCATATCGATAAAGTCAATTACAATTATGCCTCCTATATCTCTAAGTCTCAATTGTCTTGCAATTTCCTCAGCTGCTTCCAGATTGTTTTTATAAACCGTCTCATTTAGACTACTTTCCCCAACAAATTTTCCTGTATTTACATCAATTACAGTAAGAGCTTCCGCCCTATCAATTACCAAATGCCCTCCTGATGGGAGCCATACTTTTCTATCTAAAGCTTTTTTAACTTGGTCATCTATATGGTATCTGTCGAACAAAGGAAGTTCGTCATTATACTCTTCAATGAGATCAATTAACTCATGTGAAGTATCTTGTAGGTATTCTTTGATCTCGTTGAAAATTTTTTCATTATCAATTAAAAGCTTCTTGTACCCGGAACTCAAGTGTTCTCTAACCACTTTAATTGATATATCATATTCTTTGTGAATTAAAGATGGTGCTGAATTGTTCTTATTTGATTCTACTTTTTCCCATTGTCTTAATAACCTTTCAATATCATCTTTTAAAGCATCTTGTGTAGCACCCTCTGCTGCTGTTCTAACAATTACTCCAAATCCTTTTGGTCTTATTTGGCGAATTATATTATCCAACCTTCCTCTTTCTTCTTCAGGCAAACGCCTTGAAATACCTTTGGTATTCGAATTGGGTATTAAAACCAAAAACCTTCCAGGAAATGAAACTTGAGATGTGAGCCTCGCACCTTTCTCTCCCATTGCATCTTTTACTATTTGAACAATTATTTCTTGATCAACTTTTATCATGTTTTCGATTTTTTCATTATTAACCCTGTTGATATCTGAAACATAAAGTACACCGTTCTTTTGTTCTCCAAAATCAACAAATGCTGCTTCCATTCCTGGGAGTACATTCTTTACTTTCCCTAAATAAACATTTCCTACAAGAGACTGGGATTTAGATTGGGCATTATAATACTCTACTAGTGTAGGCCCTTCTAGTACTGCAATTCTAGTCTCTCCCGAATCTGTACTTACAAGCATTTGTTTTGAATCAACGATAGGAGAAGGAAGGGGTTTCTCTTTAAACCATTTTTGGTTATTTCTTCTGTTACTTTTATATGATTTAGATATACCTTTTTTTACAGTGACTTTCTGCCCTTTTCTCCACTGTGTTCTTGTATTAGTTACCTCAGATGAGTTATCTTTACTTTTTCTAACAACTTTTGATCCACGCAAGAAATTAAACATAAAAAACCTCCAAAAAAATTAAAATATATCATGTCGACGAAAAAATTATTCATGAATCAATACTAGTGTATTGATGATTTTATATATATATCCTGTTCTCTATAAATATCCTATTAAGAATCCCGAAAACTATAGCGTTTATTAGCATTGCTGAACCTCCTAAGCTCAGCATGGGAAATGGAAGACCTGTAACAGGAAGGGTTCCCACAACAGTGCCTAAGTTTATAAAAATCTGAACAATTAATAATCCCATAAGACCTATTAGTAAATATCTAGAGTAGAGCTCTTCTGTTTTCCTTAAGATATTCATACTTTTATAAATAATTTGAATCCAAACAAAGAAAAGCATGAGTATCCCAAAAAAGCCAAAATTTTCAGCAAATGAACTGAAAATAAAATCCGTTGTCTTTACTGGAACAAAAATATCTCCATAATCTAAAATATGCTGTTCGCTTCTTCCAAAAAAACCTCCTGATGAAATTGCCAGCCTGCTCTGTTCTTGAGAAAAATCTCCCCCGCCAGCACTAGAAAAAAAATCAGTAATTCTTTCAATCTGCCAAGTTTTTAAGAGCTTATATTCAATCAAGATAAATAATGTGCACACACTACCAAATAAAGAAATAAGTATTGAAGAAGTTGATATGCCCGAAATGTACATCAAAATAAAGAAGCTTAAAAGGATAATGATTACAGTTCCTAAGTCAGGTTGTTGGTAAATTAAGATAACCAACGAAATAGGTGGTAATAAAGCATAGTAGTTGGATAAGTTTTTGTTACTTAATATATAGCTAACCATAAGAATATTTGTTAACTTTGCTAGCTCTGATGGCTGAAAATCAAAAAGTCCAAACCTGAACCATCTTCTTACGCCAAAAGCTGGTTCAGTAAATAGAACAATTATAAGTAAAATAATGGAAATTATAAACATTAGAGGGGTCAGAGACTCAATAGACTCTAGTGAGAAAAAAGAAATACTAAAAAACACAATAATCCCAATAAATGAAAAAGCTATTTGTCTAGTGAGAGGGTTGTCTAGAGATAAGGTAAAAGTTCCACTAATACTATAAAGTGTTACCCAAGAAAACAAATGAAGTACTAAAAAAGAAACTAGGAGCCTTATATCAGTACCTTCAGGACCAAGTATTACTATTTTTTCTCTATTACTAACCATTTATTCCGTAACCTCTCCAAACTCTACAGGAGTTACTTCTATACCATTCAAATATTGAATAATCCTTCTAGCTATTGGTGCAGCAACTGCACTTCCTGAACCCCCCTCTTCAACTACTACGACAACAATCTTTGTTGGATTACTTATAGAGTCTAAGCCAACAAACCAGGAAGTATCGTTCTTTCCTTCTGTTGTTTGAGCTGTTCCAGTTTTCCCTCCAGTATCATATATACTATCTCCCATAATTGAAAAAGACTTATATGCTGTACCGCCTGGATCTGTTACCAACCCTAAATCAGATAGAAACATTTGCTTGAATTTGCTGTCTACTCTCAAAACTCTTAGGTCTGAATTGTTAGAAACATAGTTAGTATTTATCCTAGGAGAAAGAGTATACCCCCTGATTAAATTAGCATATGCGTTGGCAACTTGAATAGGAGTTACTGTAATTGCACCCTGTCCTACAATTAGATTCATTAAGTCTCCACCCAACCATCCTTCTTCTCTAACTCTATCAGGAGCTGTAATTCTCCATTCTTCAAATAATTGTCGATCGGGGACTGTTCCTTTTCTTTCATATGGTAGATCAACTCCTGTATAGTCACCAAAGCCCAAATCTCGTGCATAATTCTGAAGCAATGATTCATTTTCATTATTTTCATACAATCTCCAAATTTTAAGTGCAATTTCCCAAAAATATATGTTTACTGATTTTTGTATAGCTTGGTGAAAATCTACATATCCATGACCATCCTTTTTCCAATCACAATACACCTGCTTACTTCCATCAGTAAATTGAAAAGATAGACACTCTTCTGCAAAATATTTTTGATCGAAATTGTCTATTCCTTCTGGATAAATTCCCTCATTGTATGACAACCAATATGGAACAACTTTGAAAACAGATCCTGGTGGATATAGTCCCTGAATTGCAAAATTATTGAACGCTTGATTTTTTTGTATCTGACTAAATTGAGCATCAGAAATTCCAGAAATAAATTGGTTGGGATCAAATGTTGGTGCAGATGCCATTGCTAGGATTTCAGCAGTATCAATATCTAGAATAATTACTGCACCTTTTTCAACTCTATCAAAAGAAGGTTCTATATTCTTGTTGGCTAATTCAATTCCAGAAGATAGAGAGCTTTCAACAAATCCTTGTATTTCAGCATCGATAGTAAGAAACAGATCTTCCCCTTTGGCTCCCAAATTATAATAAACCTTGTTAGTTTTGGTGAGTGAAAGACTTATAGGGGATCCTGATAATATTTCTTCGTAATATCTTTCAATTCCGTTCTTTCCAACAATTTGGTGTAAACCTGAAGTAGGAAAGAGTCCAACATCGTCTTGATTGGGAATTCCAGTATACCCAAGAACATGGGATGCTAAGCTACCATAAGGATATTCCCTAAGGGGAAAATCTATCAAGAGAAAAGCCGGATAATCAACAGAGGTTAGGCTAATTGTATTGAAAAGTTCATTGTTAATTATCCCTAAATCAATAATAGTATTTTTACTATCAAGTCCTTTTTGGAATAATTGAAGTGCGTCTTCTGATAAATAGAGCTCTATAAATTCTTCATATCTCTTTAGATCTTGATCATTAAATATAGAGCTCTTGTCAAAGAATAAATTGGGAAGAGTTATTGTTCTAGCTAATAGCTTTCCTTGTCTATCGTAAACATCTCCCCTAGGAGAAGGAAAATAGAAATTTTTTGTAGATTGCTCTGCTATTGTCTCGTTGGAATAATCTTTTTGGTTAAATTGCAAGCTATAGATCTGATAAAGAAAAAGCGTGAAGATTACTAAGAGGATAAAGTTAAATGACCGAACCCTCGTATTATGCATTTTTGCGACCAAAATTAACTATTCCCAAGATTACGGTTTGAAAAACCAAATTTAACAAAACCAGTCTTATAGTATTTAGAAAAACCGTCCTTAAAAATAAGAAAGAAAGTGGTACGCCAGATACTAGTAAGATACTCAGACCTGAGATAAAGTAAAAAAAGATATTCCCAAATATAACCAAAGTAACAAAATTAAAATAATCCTGCTCTTTTAACTTTCCAATAATAATTATCGAAGATAGTAACGAAAGTGAAGTGGTGCCAATAAATGATCCGGGAAGTATCAAATCATTAACAACACCTCCAACAAATACTGGTAGATACCAGTCTTCTATATTGATATCATCGAAATTAAATAGCAGTATTACAAACATCAAGACGAAGGATATCCTTAAATTAAAAAAAAGGAGTTTCGAAAAGACATTGTAATCAATCCAGATAGTAGTCAGTATTATTAAAGTCCTCAACAATACTCTTGTAACTTTAATCATTTCGAGCTTCCTAAATCTCTAATAACAATCTGAAAATATTTGTATTCATAAACATCTGAAATAATTTCCACAGGGCCACCTGTAACACCATCCTTGTAAAGTAATGGTTTAATTATTCTCGCAATAGGAAACTCCCCTCCGTGGTTAAAAATTCTGCTAGTAGTTAGAACCCCAGGAGGAATATCTTGCTCTAAGTTTTCTATAGATCTAGAAAGCAGGCTTTGTTCATCTTTGTTAAAAAGAATAAAACTATTGCCTTCAGCATCAATAGCATTAATTGTAAAATCAGATGAAGTAATTAATGAGACCTCAGAATACATTGGGAAGGCATACTTCACTATTCCTGAAACTCTCCCTTCTGTATCTAAAACTATATCTCCAGAAGATACGCCCCTATTTTCTCCAATATCTACAATTACCCTTTTTAGAGGAAAAGTCTCAAAACCCAGTATTTTAGTAATTAATATAACCTGATCAGTACTACTTTGGTACTGCAGTATTGCCTTAAGTTCTTTAATTTCTTTTTCTAGTTCAATATTAGAATTATTCCTATTTTGTAATGTTGTAATCTCCTTCTTCAGTAATTCATTTTCAGACTTAACTTTTGAATATGGGCGAAATAATGAATCTAGGTCAGAAGAAGAAAAGCTATCAAAAAAATAAATTCTAGAAATATCATATCTACTATTAATTGTTTGTTTAACGATGCCTTCGGACAGAAGGTCGAATGAAAATAAAAAGAGTGATAGAACGATATAAATATATCCAAATATAAAATTAATTTTCTTCATAATAAAAACAATGTTGTTAACATTATATATTTATTATGGTCGAGTTGACTGTTTTAATATCTTCCTATAGTTAGAGAATCTTTCAAGACACAAACCGGATCCTAAAACTACCGTGCTTAAAGGGTCTTCAGTCCTATTTACTGGAATCCCTAATTCTTCAGCTATTCTTCTATCAAATTGCTTTAATAGAGACCCACCTCCAGCTAACCAAGCTCCTTCTTTATCGATAACAGCTGCAAGTGCTGGAGGGGTTTTTGCTAGACATATTCTTATAGCGTCAATTATTTCTCTAACAACATTCTCAAGTGCATCCCTTACATCACTCGCTTCTAAAAGAGCCTGTCTTGGAACTCCTTCCACAAGGTCTCGGCCAGTCACGGTAACCTGTGGCTCTTTGTCAAAAGGAAATGCGGAACCGACCTTATGCTTAAGTGACTCTGCTATTCCTTCGTCAATAAGTAGCTGGTGATCTCTTTGTAACCAATCCATTAGAGCAAATGTCATCCTGTCTCCACCAATCCTCACAGAATTCGAACAAACTATATCCCCCATTGATATAACTGCTATCTCGGTTGTCCCTCCACCTATATCAATTATCATATTGCCATTTGCTTCAAATATATTTAAATTTGAACCTATTGCTGCAGCCATAGGTTCTTCGATTGTAAACACTTCTACAGCACCTGTTGAGTGCGCAGCTTGCTCAATTGATCTCTGCTCTACAGATGTCACTCCGTTTGGGATACATATAATTATTCTTGGCCTTGATAAAGATCTTCCAAAAGTTTTAATTATGAAAGCCTTCAATAGCTCCTCTGCCATTTCTATATCTGATATAACTCCATCCCTCAATGGTCTAATTAATTTTATGGAATCTGGGGTTTTCCCTAGTAATTTCCTTGCTTCATTTCCTACAGCTAGAATTGAGCCATCTTTCTCATTTACAGCAAGTAATGAAGGTTCATCTAAAACTACTCCCCGTCCTTTTACATAAATTAATGTATTTGCTGTGCCCAAATCAATAGCGATATCGCTACTACCAAACAATAATCTTCTTAAACTTAGCTTTGCCATGTATTACTTAAGATTAACTGATAATTGGTTATTAAAAAATAAAAAGTTTTTCTATCTTTATCCAAAGAAAATATTTAACTCTCTCTCAGCACTTTCAGGAGAATCTGAACCATGAACAACATTCTTCTCTAACTCTGTACCGTATTTAGCTCTGATTGTACCCGGTTCAGCGTCGCTTGGATTTGTAGCCCCCATAAGTTCCCTCAATCTACTTACAGCTTCTTCTCCTTCTAACTCCATTGCAACTACAGGGCCACTTGTTATGAATTCAATTAGGTCATTAAAAAAAGGTTTATCATGATGTTCTGCGTAATGTAATTTAGCCATATCTTCATCTATATGCATTTCCTTTTTCTTAGTAATATTGAAGTCATGGTCTTCAACAATAGCAATTATCTCATTGGTTAACGCTCTCTCCACTCCATCGGGTTTAATCATAAAAAATGTTTTCATCGAAATTCCTTTATATACTCTCCAACTAAATATAAACTCCCTAACAATATAGAAGGTTCATTATAGGAGTGAAAATCGTCAAGGGACGCATACTTGAATTTGATCCCTAAATTAGTAAGATATTGAGCAATAATACTTGGTTCTAATTGACCCCTAAATGTGTCTCTATGTAGTAGGGAAATATTTATCCATCTGAAACCAACTAAAGCATCTAGTATCCCTTGATAATCTTTTTCATTTTTTATCCCAAGAAAGCATTCAATCTTGCTTGGTAAATTATCACCAAGAACATAATCTAAAGCTAAGAGGAAAGAGGAAGTTGCTCCTCCATTATGAGCTCCGTCAACTATTTTAAGTTTGTTTGGATCTGAATTAATTACATCGAATCTTCCAGGTACTTCAAGAGAGAGATGCAGAGGAGATGAAGAGAGAGGGTAATCGATTCTTCCAAATTTATCATAAATTACCCTTCTTGCTAAGTGAATATTTCGATTTCGAAAATCAAGAAATTCAGAGTCTCCTATGTAGGGCTCTCCTGAGTCAGCAGAACTATTTGAAGCAAGGTATGGAGCGTTGTAGGAAGCACTATCTAAATCTAACTCAGCTTTTATAATCTTTATGTAAGATGTCTCAAAAAGTTCACCTACAAAAAGTTTCTTTACTTTATCAGATATAAGAATCTTTTCTTTTAATATCTCTTCAATTGATTCTCCTAGTATATCAGTATGATCCAGCCCCACATTTGTTAAAACAACTGTCTCACTATTTATTATTGATGTCGTGTCTAACCTACCTCCAATTCCTGCTTCAACAACAAAAAAATCAGAATCCAAATCTAAAAAATATTTGCAAGAAACTAGAAAAAGTGATTCAAAATATCCCAAAACTAGTTTTTCTTTTTCTTCAAATCTTTTAACTTCGTCTATATATTTTATTAGTTCTGAATCATGAATATATCCAGTGTTGCTCTCAATTCTTTCATTTACATGAACCAAGTGTGGTGATGTAAATTTAACTACATTTTTTCTAAGAGGGTCCTTTAAGTATTCAAATATATGGCTAGCTGTTGATGTTTTTCCATCTGTACCTACAATTGCAATAGAACGCTTACTTAAAGTACCTAATTCTTTCTGGCTAAAGAATGCCGGCAAAGCTTCGAGGTTCTTATTTCTCTTTAATGATTCACCTTTTTTTGCTAAATACTCAAGATTCTCCATTAATAAATTATTTTCAATTTAACCTTTTTATGAGATGTTTCAACTCTTCTATTTTATTCGTTAATTCTTCAAAATTTCTTTTTTCTTGATTAATCAATTCTTCTTTTGCATTCTCTATAAATTTTTCATTTTCTAGTCTTTCCTTTGATATAGAGAGTGACTTTTCAGACTCTTTAATTATTGACAATATTCTCTTCTTTTCGGAATCAATATCAATAGATGCTGAAATATCAATATTTAAAGTTATGTCTCCATACGAGAAAGATGTGTATTTTTTTTCTTTATCTTCAATGCCTTCAATAATAGATACCTTGGATAAAGAGGAGATTTGATTTATCTGCCAATCATCTGGAAGCTTGCTGAAGGAAACTAGCTCTAATTCTTCTGAAAACTTTATATCATGGTCAACTCTAAAATTTCTAATACCTGAAACAAAATATTTTATCAGCTCTATTTTCTCTGTAGCGTTAACTGGAATCTGAATACTCTCTGGCCACTTAGAATCAATTAATAATCCATCTTCTCCAAGCTTCTCCCATAATTCTTCTGTAATAAATGGCATTGCGGGGTTTAATAATTTTAGAGACTTTAGAAATACCCCCTTAAGAACAGCTTGGGTCTCAAGAGATTCTTTATTGTCTCTTAATATATTTTTTGTAAATTCAAAATACCAGTCGAATAATTCAGACCATAAGAAAGAATATAGCATATCATAAGCATCAGAAATTTTGTATTCCTCCATTAACCTATCAAACTCTTTTAGGACATCATTGAATTTATTAACAATCCATATATTTTCTGGTATTTCGCAAAGTTCTATATTGAAATCAATATCCTCAGAGCTATTGATTTCAATATATTTAGCAGCATTCCATAGCTTATTCCCAAATTTCCTAGAAGCATCGACCCATTCCTCATTGAATGGTACATCTTGACCTGGAGAAGCCTTCTGAACAAGGGAGATTCTTAATGAATCAGCACCGTAAGTATCTACTAATTCTAATGGATCTATTGTATTTCCTAGACTTTTAGACATCTTTCGACCATCACTATCTCTGACAAGGCCATGGATTAGGATATCTTTGAATGGGATATCTTGCATGAACTCTATTCCCATCATCATCATTCTGGCTACCCAAAAAAAGATAATGTCAAAACCGGTAACCATTAATGTTGTAGGGTAAAAATTTCTTAAATCCTCTGTTTCCTCAGGCCAACCAAAGGTTGAGAATGGCCAAAGAGCAGAGGAGAACCAAGTGTCTAAAACATCTTCGTCTTGACTTAATTTTATATTCTCGTCTAATTTGTACTTTTCTCTCACATCTTTCTCAGACATTCCTACGTAAATATTGTCATCGGAATACCAAGCAGGGATTCTATGTCCCCACCAAATTTGTCTAGAAATACACCAGTCTTGTATATTGTTTAACCATTCAAAATATGTCTTCTCCCAATTCTTGGGTATATAATTTGTATCTCCATTTTCTACTGCATCTATAGCTTTTTTGGCTAAGGACTCTGTACTAACAAACCACTGATCAGTGACCATTGGCTCTAAAATTATCCCTGACCTATCTCCTCTAGGAATTTGAATTTTATATTTTTCTTCTTTTACCAATAAGTCATTGTTTTTCAATTCACGAAGTATTTCTTTTCTTGCTTCATGCCTATCTAAACCCCTTAGATTACTGGGTATAAAATCACTGTCTTTGATAGTACCATCAAGATTTAGTACAGTAACTAGTTCTAGGTTGTGTCTTTCTCCAATTTCGTAATCATTAAAGTCATGGCTAGGTGTAATTTTTACACAACCTTGTGCAAAGTCTTGATCAACATAATCATCAGCAATTATTTTAACTTTTCTATTTACTACTGGAACTTCAACATCTTTCCCAATAAGATCGCTATATCTATCATCGTTAGGATTCACTGCAACAGCTGTGTCTCCTAATAATGTCTCAGGTCTTGTAGTTGCTATGGTTAGATAGCTGCCCTCACCAAGCATATATTTGATATGCCATAAATAACCGTCTTCTTCTACATTGTTTACTTCTAAATCTGATACAGCAGACATTAGTTCAGGGTCCCAATTAACTATTCTCTTCCCTCTGTAAATAAGTCCTTTATCATAAAGCTCAACAAAAACTTTCAATACTGCTTGAGATAACCCCTCATCCATGGTGAATCTCTCTCTAGACCAATCACATGACACACCCAGAGTTTTCATTTGTGAAGAGATCTGGTTTCCAGAATCTTCTTTCCATTTCCATACTTCTTCAAGAAATTTTTCTCTTCCTAGCTCTTGCCGAACTAAACCTTTGCTTTCTAACTCATTCTCAACTAGAAGTTGAGTTATAATTCCTGCATGATCTGTTCCCGGTAGCCAAAGGGTTTCATACCCTTGCATTCTTTTTCTTCTAATTATCACATCAATTATGCAGTGTTGTAAAGCATGGCCCATGTGAAGAGAACCCGTAACATTTGGAGGTGGTATAACTATTGAAAAAGTTTCTTTATCCCCTTTTTTTGGTAAAAAAGAACTATTTTTCTCCCAAATTTTATACCATTTTGACTCAAAAGATTCAGGATTATAACTTCCTTGAATCATGTTTTATGCTTGTTTAGTAGTATCGGTATCCTCTTCCTGAGTAATTACCATCTTAGGGGGAAGTTTATCAATAACTGTTTCTTTGCTTATAACAATCTTCTGTATATCTTCTCTTGAAGGACTTTCATACATAACATCTAAAAGGGTGTCTTCGAGAATCGACCTTAGCCCCCTTGCGCCTGTTTTGCGATTCATAGCTAATTCTGCTATTGACTCAAGTGCTCCTGCTGTAAAAGAGAGCTCTACATTATCAAGCTCAAAGACTTTTTGAAATTGTTTAATTAAAGCATTTTTTGGTTTGGTCAAAACTTCGATTAATGCTTCTTTGTCTAATTCGTCAACTGAAGTTATTACTGGTA
>JAYZKG010000012.1:0-16652 GCA_036163695.1 Actinomycetota bacterium
CAATTGTTGCAGGATTTCTAGGGTCATCTTCAGGAATGCCTGCTTCTACTTTCCCAACTAAGTCTGCGCCAACGTCTGCAGCTTTAGTATATATTCCTCCACCTACACGTGCAAAAAGTGCAATTGAAGATCCCCCTAAACCAATAGCTGCTAAAACATCATATCCGCTTGGTACATTCAGAAGCTCAATAAATACCCAGTATCCTACGCTTACTCCTAGTAAACCAAGGCCAGCTACAGTAAAACCCATTACAGCACCTCCTCTGAATGCAACAGGGAGAGCTTCTATAGTTCCTCCATTTTTTGCTGCTTCTGCTGTACGCCCATTTGCTGCAGTCGCTATTCTCATACCAATAAATCCAGCAAGACCAGAAAAAATAGCCCCTGTTAGAAATGCTAACGACCCCCACGGCATTCCCCAGTCGGTTAAGACCGATATTAAAACAGCTAATATAACAACAAATATACTAACCCATGTATATTGTCTTTTAAGAAAAGCCATTGACCCTTCTCTTATTGCCGAGGACAAATCTCTAACATCTTCGTTCTCTACTGGAATAGACAGTACATTTCGGGCATAATACAATGCAAGAATCAATCCAGCAATTGATGCAATTATGGCTTCTTGGAAAGCAAAAAACATATATATTCTCCTCTATAAAAAATAACGTATTTATTTTAGTTTAATCAGATTTAAATCTATCGCTTCATCCATCAACTACTGGAGATTCAAAACGTTCGTCTTCTATTGGTTTTCTATCTGAAGATTTTTTCAATATACGACTTAATAATATTGGGGCAATTATTGTGGTATTAATAACCATCCAAACAATGGAAGCAATAATCTCTTGACCGATTATCTCAGAGAAAGTTGCAGTTGCAACAGCAACAAAGATAAGGCCAACTTCCCCTCTCGGGACCATCCCCAAACCAATTATTGAAGTGTTCATACCTTTTCCTATTGCTCCTAAAGCTGAGACATATTTACCAATAAATCCAAGTATGCTTAGACCTATTCCGTATCCAAATACATCTAAAGAGGCAAGTATTGTAATATCTACTTCTGAACCCGTATAAACAAAGAAAATGGGCACTAACAAGTAATTCAATGGCTTCATCTCTTCTCTTATTCTTGATGTCATATCTGATTCTCCTGCAACTACTCCCCCTGCAAAAGCTCCGACGATTGGGTGTAAGCCAACAAAATGTGCAGCAGCTCCAAAGACAATAGCAAACAGAAAGCTTCCCGTTACAAAGGTTCCGGGAGAGGGTATTTTTTTAAATAAATTAAAAATTTTAGGAGATAACTTTCTTCCTATAAATACTGATAAAACTAGAAAGGCTAGAGCTTTTATTGCAATTGTGCCAACTGTAGTACTGTTAATGTCTCCGTTCCCACCTAAAACACCGGCAACAATAGTTAAAATGATCAATCCGAAAATATCATCAACAACAGCTGCTCCGATTATTGTTTTTGCTTCTTTTGTCTTCAAAGCACCAAGATCTGCGAAAACTCTTGCAGTTATGCCTACTGATGTTGCAGTCATAGCAGCGCCAACAAATAGAGCTTTTTCAAATGTGTAACTACTTGAGTCAATTAAGTAAACAAAACCATACCCGAAAGAAAAAGGTGCGATAACTCCGATGATTGCAACGAGTAAAGAGGTTTTGCCAAGTTCTATAAACTCTTTTAAATTTGTTTCAAGTCCAACTTCAAAAAGCAGAAGTACAATCCCTACTTCTGCAAGTGTTGAAATTACATCTCCAGACTCTCCATGTGGTAAGAGACCTAGTGCATAATACCCAATAATTATTCCAGCGACCAATTCTCCAATTACAGCTGGTTGACCAATTCTTCTCATTATCTCTGCACCTATCTTTGCAGCAAGCAAAATTATTGCGATTTCAAGAAACTTTTCAATTATTGATTCCATTGATATCAATATTACATTGAGGAAAATTCAATCTTTCAATTTCGTTATATATTTAGTATTCTTATTACCTAATGATACAGAAAACCCTCTTTGAAAAAATATGGGAAAAACATCTCGTTTCATCATTAAAAGGTGATGCGAACGTAATTTTTATAGATTTACATCTTGTTCATGAAGTAACATCTCCACAAGCATTTGATAGTTTGCGTATAAATAAAAGAAAAGTTGCCCACCCTGAACTAACTTTGGCAACAGTTGATCATGGAATCCCTACAGCAAATAGAGAGCTGGGGATCAAAGACCCTTTATCAAAAAAACAAATTGACGCTCTTGATAAAAATTGTAAAGATTTTGGAATAACTCTATTTGGAATTAATGATCCTAGGCAGGGGATTGTTCATGTGATAGGGCCCGAGCAAGGGCTAACTCAACCTGGTATGACTATTGTCTGTGGAGACAGTCATACTTCTACTCACGGAGCTTTCGGAGCTCTAGCATTTGGGATAGGGACTTCCGAAGTAGAACATGTTTTAGCAACACAAACTCTTGTAATGAATAAACCAAAAACAATGGAAGTGAATATTTCAGGAGAAACCGAATATGGTATAAGCCCTAAAGATATAATTCTTGGAATTATTCGAAAAATAGGAACTGGGGGTGGATCTGGACATGTGATTGAATATACAGGAGACCTAATTGAGAAACTAAGTATGGAAAATAGAATGACAATCTGCAATATGTCAATTGAGGGAGGGGCAAGAGCAGGAATGATTTCACCTGACCAAACTACATATGATTACTTAAAAAATAAAAAACATGCTCCAAAAGATTTTGATGCTGTAGTTCAAAATTGGTCTAAATTGAAAACTGATAAAGGAGCTGAGTATGATAAAACTGTACAAGTTGCTGCAAATGAAATCCAGCCATTTATTTCATGGGGGACAAACCCATCCCAAGTTATAGCTGTAAATGAAGAAATTCCAAGTCCTGAGAATTATGATGAAGAATCTGAAAAAGAAGCTGCCATAAGAGCTCTTGAATATATGGACCTATCGCCTGGTCAAAATATAAAAGACATCCCATTAGATAAAATATTTATTGGTAGCTGTACAAATGGAAGGATCGAAGACTTAAGAGCTGCTGCTTCAGTGTTAGAGGGGAAAAAAATAAACAATAATGTTTCTGGGATAGTAGTTCCGGGTTCAACACTTGTTAAAGAACAGGCGGAAAAAGAAGGGTTGGATAAAATTTTTGTTGAATCTGGACTTGAATGGAGAGATGCTGGCTGCTCCATGTGTTTAGGAATGAACCCAGATATACTTGAGCCTGGTCAAAGATGTGCCTCAACTTCAAATAGAAACTATGAAGGAAGGCAAGGGTTTGGAGGAAGAACTCATCTAGTAAGCCCTCAAATGGCTGCAGCCGCAGCTATAAATGGCCACTTTATAGACATAAGGGAAATGGGATGAAAGAAATTAGAGAGATAAAATCAATAATGATGCCGCTTAAAATGTCGAATGTTGATACGGATCAGATTATGCCAAAACAGTTCTTAAAAAGAACTGAAAGATCTGGGTATGGGAAATATTTGTTTTATGACTGGAGAAAAGATGCGAACGGAAATTTAAATCAAGAATTTCCGTTAAATAAAGAAATCTACAAAGAAGCAAAAATTCTAGTCGCCGGTCCTAATTTCGGAACCGGATCATCAAGAGAGCATGCCCCTTGGGGGTTACAAGATTGGGGTTTTGATGTAGTAATCTCTTCAAATTTTGCAGATATTTTTAAAAATAACTGCCTAAATATTGGCCTTGTTCCTATAGAGGTTAGTGAAGAAATCTTGGATAAACTTTTTGAATTAATAGAAACAAACCCCAAAACAGAGCTACATATATCCATAGAAAATAAAACATTGTCCTGGCCTGAAGTGAGCATAGATTTTGAATTAGATGATTTTTCAAGAGAAAAACTACTTAAGGGGCAAGATCAAATTGATATAACCTTAGAGAAAAGTAAAGAAATAGAAAAATTTGCCTCTCAAAGAAAGGCTTTGATCCCTTCTTTAGATTAGGGTGCTCAAAGCAATCCCTAAACTATCCGCAACAGCTTTGGACAACAACATCCCATTATGTACCTGGAGAGAGTCTTCATAGCTTTTGTTACCACTTATATTATCTACCCATCCCTCACTTAGGAAGAATGGCAAATATTTTTCAATCTCATTGGATATTGCAATAGAAGCTCTATCTGGAACAGATCCTGGAAGATTAGCAATGGACAATACCTTAACACCATCTCTTTCAATATACGGATCTGAGTGAGTAGTTGCAGAAACATCTTCAACACAACCTCCTTGGTCGATGGCAACGTCTACAATTACTGATCCGGGACTCATAGATTTAATATTTTCATTAGTTACCACAATCGGAGGCTTCCCTCCAGGCACTAGGACTGAACCAATAACCATATCTGCCCCTTCAATGAGAGTATCTAGCTCTTCCCCCTGAATGTTTAAGTAGTCAATCCTATCTTCATATTTTGAATATTTTTTATTTAAAAAGTCTAGTTTTGTTTGATCCAGATCTACTGCATAAACCCTACAGCCTTCATCAAGTGCTACTGTTATTGCGGCTTCTCCTACAACCCCGCAACCTATTACTACAACCTTGAGGGATCCGGAATCTTCTTTATCCAAGTAGCTTAGGCCTTTAGTTGCTGCAATCTCACCAGCGATTTCTGACATTGGTGTTAATAATGGATAATGCCCATTGTCCCAAATCAACTCCATAGCAATTCCAGTTAATCCTATATCCATTAAACTTTTTGTTAAATCAAAACTTGAAGACAAGTGCAAGTAGCCAAAGACTAGGTGATTTTCCATCATAAACTCTAAATCTCCTTCAAGGGGTTCTTTCACTTTACATATGATGTCTGATCTCTGAAACAATTCCTCTTTTGAAGAAATGACTGATGCGCCAGAATCTAAATAATCTTGATTGCTGTATCCGGAAATTAAACCAGCATCTTCTTCAATTAAAAGATCCCCGTAGCCAGAAAGTTTCCTTACTGCATCAGGAGTTAAACTAACTCTGCCTTCATCTTTCTTTATTTCTCTTGGGACACATATTGTTTTATTCATTACGTACTGTTTCATTTAAATGTTTTTCTAAATATTGCATAAATGGAGTCCCCCCTGTTCCAACTGAATTTGAATTTGTTTTTGCTTCTTCACTCTGAGTGTGTATATAGTCCTTTGCGTAAATGAGATGGGTATTCCTAAATTTTTTAACTTCAAGAGTAATTTCTTGAATTAACTCAACGATATTATTGTCTAAACTTTTTTGTGTCTCTGTAGAAGGCTTATTTTCTCTCCAATTATCAAGATCGTAGAGTAAGTTTCTATGAGCTAATGGCATATACTCTCTCATTTCATCAAGATATATCCTGAGCGGATCCTCTGAATGCGTAATTGAAAGTAGAGCATCCACTGCTGGAATAATTGAACTCTGAGCACCGGTTTCTCCACGAAAGAATTGTGGCTCTCCCCCAAACATGTCAACGCCTTCATATATAACACCTTCAGGTGTAGCGGGATTGTTCTTCCAGCCAAAAATATATGGCCTTACTCTGTTGTAGTAAATGTAGGGATCGCAGTGCTCCGGCATTCTTTCCATAATTTCATTTATTTTATTTATACTCGTAAGGGCTTTTGTTAAATCCCCCTCTTCTTCGGAAAGAAAAAATTTACCCAAAGAAGAAAGTAAATTTTTTGCTTCAAATTCGATAGCGACATGAATCATAATGAACCAATCTTCATCGATTCCCCCGAGAAAATTTTGTAGAATCTCAACATTCTCTGGTTCCAAAACTTCTACATCATCTTCATTAGCTCTCCAATTGTTTAATGCATATGAGGCGTATGATAGAATTGGTGGCCTATCTAGTAATTGAGAAATATTAACCCATGGAACTGATATGTTACTCGGGATTGAGTTTGGAGTTTCATCTTCCCCCCACATATAAGCATGGCCCAAATAAGAATAAAGTAACATAGCACGCTCGAGCTCCTCCACATTAAGGTTCTCGAAACCAGAATAAGGCTCAAGATTCTTAATCTCTTTCTTAAACTTCCTTGTAGATAAAAGTTTTGGAAGCTGGCTTAAGCATTCTTCAAGCCCTTTATATTCTTCTCCTAAGCTTAAGCAGATATTATTAGGGAGAAACCCTTCTTTGAGTAAACTATACTTCTCTTCCATTATCTAAACTAATTAACTTCCCGTAATTAGTGTAACTGAAACATCAAACCTAAGAAGTTAAATTCTAGCTTTTGTAATTACTCTAAGTGAAAAATCTCTATAAATAGGAGAAGCTAAATAGATCATGAAAAAAATTGCTGTAACGTGTGTCCCTAGAACATGTCGGGGATAAAAAAGTACTGGGTCGTAAATTAAAAAAGGAAGAGAAAAACCAATAACACTTAGAAGGAGTATTAAACTCTGCTTGTCCGAATAGGTTCTTGCTCGAATCAAGAATAAGGCAACTAAACTTACCAGAACCAAAGAAAAAACTATGGCTAAAACTATCCCGACTCTCCCAGAAACATCACTATTTAATGGGTTCATTAATAAATAAGGTATATTTCTACTCACAGTTTGAGATAGTGACGAGAAGAGGCTATTAAATGATGAGGTATCAATTAGAAGGTTCCTCCCATAGCTTGCAGCCGTTGAAAAAATTATAAATTCTTTTCCATATATAAGGTTGTGTAATAGAGGTAGTAAAGCAACTGCTCCTGTACTTAAGTATAAAAATCTCCTTCTAAAGCATTTAAGTAATAAAAGAGCAGAAAACCCCAAAAGCCAATCTGGCCTAACTACTATTGCAAGACCAACTAATAGACCTATATAAATTTCAGAAGATTTAGAAAGCCGTTGTTTTAATAGCACAATATACAATAAGTAACACAAGATCAAAGTTGATACTATTTCAGACATTCCATATAAAAAGACTCTCTGAACAGCATTCGATGTTATATATACAAATCCTAGAAGGGGGAAAATATATTTGAAATAACTCTCAGAATTAAGAAGGGTTGAGGAAGTTTTTAGATAAAAGTATAGAGAGAGGGATATTAAAGAATACCAAGCAACAAACCATGTATCTCCAAAAAACATATGTATAAGATTTAACACATACCTATAGCCAGGAGAGTAAAAGAACACATCCGCTCCGCCCCTTAATGTATCTCCTAACATAATTAATCTTGCTTGAGACTCATAAGTCAGAGAATCTGATCCCCCTGGTCTAATATAAAAATCCAGCTTATCCCATGGATAATCAACTAACAACAAGTTCATAAGAAAACAGAAAACTAGAAGAAGAAAATTGTATATTTTCTTTCTAAGTAAAATTAGATACCCTCCAACGAGAAAGACTAAAGATAAAGTTGTAGTGTCAATGAAGCCTATGTTGGGGAAGTCTCTTACTATATCTATATTAAAAAATAAATACAGTAAGAAAAAAATATAAAAAACATTAAATACTAGATTTCTTGAAACATTTCTTCTTTGATAGATGATGAATGATAACAAAATAGAAAGAAGCGCAAAAATAAAAATAGAAATTCCAACTATTGTGAATTCTGATTCATTTCCTCTTAAAAGTGACCATTCGTTCTGATCTGTTGAACCGTAAATAATTAATTTTGCATAAGGATCTTTTGGAAACCCTTCTTGCGAGGCACTTTCCCACAATATTGGAGGAGCTTTGTTGAATACATACTCTACAGTTAATCTACTGACTCCCTCTGGTATTTCTATAATTACGCTTTCTTCAAATTCATATGAATTCGGAAGCTGATATATATTGTCAGCTTTACCAAAATTAACTGAGACTTCCCCAACATAATTCACCTTTATATACCTTGTTTCTTGTTCCATATCAACAGTTAATATTGCATCAAATGGGAGCCATTCTCTCCTTGGTTCATATCTCCTATCAAAATTAAATTTTTTAGAGTTTAAAAATGACAATGGAAAAGTTGAATTATTCGCCCCTCTCCAACTTTGAGTTTCATCTACAGAGTAGAAATTAATTGTTGGCTCATATCCAGAAAATTCTCTTTTTATCAAGGAAAAGTCTTTTTCACAATTAACTTCTATATCCTCATATTCAAATTTTTGAGTTGTTGGAGCTAAACTATCAGAAAAACATGTCTCCCAATATGCTGTTGGGGAAAGAGATAGAATTACTTTTGATACAAACAAAGTCAGCAAACAAACGTATAGGATAATTTTGTTATCTCTACTAACTGAATGAGCAAGAACAATAGCGAGAGCAAAGAAAAAGAGCTCTCTTAATGAATCAAAAGGTAATCCGTTTATAGGGAGGTCATGAAGGGAAGGATAAGCAAGTAGCAGAGAGAGGAGAACAATTATTAGATTTCTTTCTAATTTATCTTTTACCATATTTTTCCATAATAAACTCTCTGACTTCTACTGGTCTATCTGTCATAATCCCATCACACCCAAGCTCTAAGCAGTCTTCAAGAATATTTAAGTTATTAATTGTCCAAACATGAACTTTTATATTTTTACTATGGGCATACTCAACCAAATTATTGGTTAAGACTCTTATTCCATTCCACCTTATTGGAATTTGTAACGCTTGTACTCTGAGGTTCCATAATTGAAAAAACCTAGAATTAAACATTGACTGTAAATTTTCTTTAATAGAAGCCGAAATTGCAATATTATATTGGTTTATTTCCTGAAATTTTCTTAAACGCCTTGGACTGAATGAAGATACGAGAGTTCTTTCAGAAGCATTTGAATCCATAATTATTTCCAAAACCTTCTTTTCCATACCTGACTGTTTTAAGTCAAGATTAAGTTTTATGTTAGAAAATTTAGCAAGAGCATCTTCAAGTGATATAAATGTAGTTTTTTTGCCATTTATATTTTTTCTTTCGTAAAATTTTTCTCCAGCATTAATTTTCAACAAATCACGCCATAAATATTCTGAAACCTTGCCTTCTGATCTAGTTGTTCTATCTAATGTTTCATCATGATGAAGAAAGACTACTCCATCTTTAGACATTCTTAAATCAGTTTCAAAATGTGTAAATTTATTTCTATCCGAATACTCGAGTGCTTCCAGGGTGTTTTCAGGAACCACTTCCATTCCTCCTCTGTGAGGTAAAACTAAAGGATGGTCACCTTCAAAATATGGATAATCCGAAGCTGTCATAATATAATTCAATTTTACACATAGATGATTTAATTGAATAGTTAGATGGCTAAACTAAATCTTGTTCCCTGATTCCAAAAGATGGATGCCTTAATCGACAAAGGGCAAGTTTTTCAAGTTGCCTTATCCTTTCTCTAGTAAGGTCAAATTCTTCACCAATCTCTTCTAATGTTCTAGGAACACCATCGTAAAAACCATATCTTAGTGCGAGTATTCTACCTTCTCTTTCAGGAAGCCTACTTATTGAGTCTCTTAAGCTCTCAGCTACGTCCAAATCTTGAACTATTAATGAAGGATCACTTGCGTCTTCGTCTTGAATAAAGTCTCCAAGCTGTGCTCCATCTTCTCCGACAGGCTGCTCTAGTGAGACTGTGTCTGCTACACCAAGGGCGAGTTCAACCTTATCTACGCTAACCCCTGCTTCTTTTGCTATCTCTTCTGGTTTCGGGTCTTTCCCTAATTCAGCTTTTAGCTGAGCTTGTGCTGCACGAACAGCAGCCATTGTATCGTGAAGATGGACTGGTATTCTAACAGTACGAGACTTATCAGCTATAGCTCGAGTTATTGCTTGCCTAATCCACCATGTAGCGTAAGTGGAAAATTTAAAGCCCTTCCTCCAGTCAAATTTCTCAACTGCTCTTATGAGGCCAAGGTTCCCCTCTTGTATTAAATCTAAAAAGTCAATTCCTGATGTATTTGCATATCTCCTTGCATTAGCAACAACTAATCTTAAGTTTGCTGTAAGAAATGCGTCTTTTGCTTCTACTCCCTTTTTTCTTTCTCTCCTAAGCCTTACTTCTCCTTTTTTATCTTTATACTGTTTCTTATCCAGTTTCTTACTTGCCTTTTCTCCTGATTCAATCTTTTGAGCTAATTCAACCTCCTGCTCAGCAGAAAGTAATTCATAGTTTCCAATTGCAGTCAGATATTGGCTAACTAAGTCTGTTGTAAGCTTCCCTTTATCATCAGCTAATTTTTTTGTAAGAGCTTTGGCTTTCTCTTTTGCAGCAGCCTCTTGTTCTGGGGATAAAGTATCTTGCTCAGCAGCTAATTTAGCTTCTAAATCTTTATCTTTTTTCTTAGCTTTTGGCTTAGAAGGTATTGTTTTTGTTACCATGTCCCTACTTTGACTATTTATAATGTCTAACTGTTACTGAAGTGTTAAGAATAGAGAATGTATCGTTATAAACAAAACTATTTACTTAATTTTTAAGGTTATAAGCCTTGTCCGTATTGCAATATATATACACTCCCCACAAAGCATCGGCAAATAATAAGTGAAGAATGCTTAGGAAAATGTTTATATTAACAAATACGTTTAACACTCCTACTAAAGAAACAATTACTGAGAGCCTGTTCAGATTTTTTGCAAATAATATACCCTCTTCTTTAAACAAGCGGCTTGACTCAGAAAACATCCAGAGTAATAGAACTGAAGCTCCTATTGGATGTAATATTCTGAGCCTTGTTAGCAACTGACTGGTTTCGGAAAAGTCCATCTGAACCCCTTCAATGAAACTTTCACTTGGATAAAGAAGGTCAGCTAATGCTGTTATAGAGCCGAGTCCGGCAACAATAAGGAAGATGAGGCAAGAGCACAAAAATCTTTTATTATATATAAATTTTATTTGTTGAATATTATTTCTTAAAACAGAATATAAAACAATATATAGTGCCAACAAAGAAAAGGTGTTAACTAAATGAATTGGGACTGCTATGAGTCTTGTCAGTGAAGTGTTATATGCTACTAGCTCTTGTAAAACAATTACCATGCCGATAATTGCTTCTAAAACAACAAAAAATAATAAAGCTCCGGAACACCTCTGTAGCAACCGATTAGATGAATATTTCTTACAATATATAAACAAAAGAAAGGTTACCAACAGGAGAAGACCGCTAAACACTCTATGGGTGTATTCAATTATTGCAGATGAATCCAAAGAGCTTGGGACAATATTACCATTACAAGTGGGCCAAGATGCACCACATCCATCGCCAGAACCCGTTCCTCTAACCACTGCTCCAGCAAGAATAGATATGACACAAAGTACAAGACCAGTAAAAGCTAAATTATTCAGTTTGGTGGGGGTCATATAAGGTTATCAATAAATATACTTATATTAACCCAGAACATAGAGAGGGATCTAGCCCCAATAAATAGAATTACTAGGAGAACTAAAAATGTTTTTATATTTCTCTTCCAGTATATAACTATTTGCTGAGGATCATTTATATATGGATATTCCATCGAAATATCTTCTTCTGGCTCTGCCTCTAAACTTGCAATGTTCTCTATTTGACTATCAGTAATAACTTTTTCTGTTGGTTCTGTTTTTATATAATCTGTTGGTTGAATTTTTTGCTGAATCCTTTTAGGTAAAATTCTTTCTTTTACTCTTCCAACTAAGTTTCGTCTTTCTTTGAATATTGATTCATCAAGTGAAAATATACTTTGATCTAAGACCTTTTCATGTACTATATCTTTTTCAATTGTTGAAAACTCTCTGCTTATCTCTTCTCCTAGAAGTCCCTCTAAGGCTTCCATGACTCTGGTATCAGATGGAACGCTGGCTCCCTTCTCCCACTTCTTGACTTCTCTTGGGCTGACCCCTGTCATTAAAGCAACCTCTTTTATTGACAGCTTTCTGTCTTTTCTAAGAGTATTGAATTTAATTGAAAAACTAGATTTCATTCTTTATCCTCAAATACATTATAACTCTTACCTTTTTATCTATATATATTGCTCCAAGTAAGTAAAAAAAGAGTTTATATATAATAAGTAGTAATTGATCGATAGAGAAAACATACCTGACCAATCTTCAAAAAGATTGTTGACTGTATCTGACAGAGATATATTCATAGAGAGACAGAAAGCCCTTTTAGTTGGGATAATTTCTGGAAAACAGACTAGGGCAGATCGGGAAGACTCGCTAAAAGAAATAAAAAGCTTAGTTAGTACTGCAGGATCTGAACCGTTTATTCAACAAATACGGCGGGTAGAAAAAATTGACCCTAGGACATTTATAGGAAAGGGCGCTTGTTCAGAGCTGGTTGATCTTTCTAAAGCAAATGATATTGATGTTGTAATCTTTGATTGTGACCTTACCCCTGGACAGCAAAGGAATCTTCGCCTCCTTTTTGAATGCGATGTAGTTGATAGGACAGGTCTAATTCTTGATATTTTTGCTTTGCATGCAAACTCAAAAGAGGCGACTGCCCAAGTTGAATTAGCTATGTCGATATATTTGAAACCACGACTTGCAGGTCTTGGAAAATCACTAAATCAGCAAGGCGGAGGTATAGGCACAAGGGGTCCTGGAGAAGCAAAACTTGAAACAGACTTGAGACTAATAGAAAAAAGAATTACTAAATTAAGAAAAATAATAAAGAAAATAGAGAAGCAAAGAAATCTTCAGTCCTCTTCAAGAAAAAAAAATAAAATCCCAATGGTTTCTATTGTTGGATATACAAATGCTGGAAAGTCAACACTCTTAAATAGTTTGACTGGAACTAAAGCATATGCTGCTGACGAACTATTTGCAACAGTTGAGTCACTGCAAAGGGAGCTTATTTTAGATGATGGAGATAACAAAATTATTATTTCTGATACTGTCGGCTTCATACAGAACCTCCCTACCACTCTTATAGAGTCATTTAAATCTACTCTTGAAGTTGCAAAAGATGCTGACTTACTTCTTCATGTTGTAGACGCTGCTGCAGCATTCCCTGAAAAACATATTCAAACTGTTCATGATGTTCTTGAGCAAATAGAAGTTGATTCGAAAGAACTTATTTTATTTAATAAAATTGATAAGGTTGACCCCTTCACCCTCAATTCAATTAAAGAGAAGTACCCGCAAGCTATGTACTTATCTGCATTAAAAAATTCTGGAACTCAAGAGATTCTTCACAAAATATCTAATTATATTTTTGGAGAACTTGTAATTAAAAAAGTAATTATTCAACCTTCCGAAATTGATTACTTAGCAAAAAAAGGTGAAATAATTTCTGTTATTAACCAAGGAAAAGATCTTGAAGTTGAAATTCAATTAAGAGATAACCTCATCCCTCTCTTGGAATCCTCGAATATACTAATAGAAGAAGTGGATGATGTATGAGTAAAGTTATAGGTCTTATTGGGCTAGGCGTTATGGGGGAAAACATAGCAAAAAACTTTATTGATCGAGATATTCAAGTACATGCTTTTAATAATTCAGAAGAAAAGCTTAATGAACTAATAAGTACAGCAGATACAAGCCTTTTGTATGGGTATACAACTATTGATGAAATGATTAAAGCAATAAAACCTCCTCGCTTAATCCTATTAATGGTTCCTGCAGGAAACGCTACAAAAGAGGTCATCAATGCCCTATCCGAAAAGCTATCAAAAGAAGATTGGGTTATTGATGGCGGAAATAGCAACTACAAAGATAGCGAAGAAAAGGGTATCCAGCTAGAAAAAAAAGGAATAAATTTTGCAGGCCTTGGCGTCTCTGGAGGTGAAAAGGGAGCAAGGTATGGACCTGCACTAATGCTTGGAGTAAAAAACATAGATTCGGTTAAATTGATTCAAAAATGCTTTGATGAAATAGCTGCGATAGATTCCGAAAAAAATAAATGTTTTAAAACATATAATGGTTACGGAGCAGGACATTTCGTAAAAATGGTTCATAATGGTATTGAGTATGCTGAGATGCAACTTATATCTGAAGTTTATGACATTCTTAGGAGTAGCGGTAAAGACCGAGACTATATCGAAGATGTCTTTAATAAATTAGCAGAGTCTGAACAGGGATCCTATTTGTTTGAGATTACAAAAAACATCATAAGTAAAAAAGAAAATAATCGGTATCTATTAGATCGTATCTCTACAGTTGCAAACCATAAAGGCACTGGAAAATGGACAATTGAGGCAGGAATAGAGCTTGAAGTACCAGTTCCTTCAATCGCTGCTGCGTTTGATTCAAGAGTAATCAGTCATAGTACCATACCTCTTATTAGTAATAAAAGAAATGGGAATATCGAGATAAGCTACGAAAAACTATACGAAGCAATTTACCAATTTAGAACCTCAATTTTTATGCAAGGCTTGAATCTAATTAGGAAAGGAAGCTTTGAATACGGGTGGGAAGTAAGCATTGAAGATGTACTAAATAATTGGAAATCAGGATGTATCATAAGAACTAAGCTGCTTAATAGTCTTCCTTCAGTGGTTGATATATTTGAAAAAAAATCAAACGATGAATTCGATAAACTCTTAGAAGTTACGCCGACCTCATCGCAACTTATTACTCTAGCAAACCAAAATTCTGTACCAACACCATGTATGTCCGCTAGTCTAAATTGGTTACTTTCTACATTTTCAAAATCTCTACCCACAAATCTAATTCAGGCTCAAAGAGATTATTTTGGTAGCCACATGGTTGAATTAATTGATTCGTCTGATGCTGGACTATCTCATATTGAGTGGGAGTAGGTAGTATGAATAAACATAGATTGTCTAAGAACGTTATTCCCAAAAGGTATGAATTAAGCCTAGATGTTGATTTAGATAATTTTTCTTATTCAGGAAATGAAGTTATATTTATAGACGTCAAGAAGAGTACTACAATAATACAGCTTAATGCTGCGGAGCTTACAATAGATAAATGCTTTATTCGAAATAAAGATAAAAATAAATTAGGTGCAGAGGTAGTGTACGAAGAAAAAATAGAATGTATAACTTTTATTTTTTCTACAGAAATACATCCTGGTGAATGGGAGTTAGAAATAACCTTTAATGGAAAAATTCGTGATGACCTTAGAGGGTTTTACAAAAGTAAGTTCTTGGATGAAAACGGGAATGAACAATGGCTTGGAACCACTCAATTTGAACCAACTGCGGCAAGATACGCTTTCCCTTGTTGGGATGAGCCAAATTTCAAAGCTATTTTCTCGACGAGCATTGTTTCAGACAAGAAATACATCAGAATAAGCAATGAGAAGGTCTTGGAAGAAAAGTTATTAGATAGCGGAAAAGTAGAAACCAAATTCGTTGACTCAATGATTATGTCTTCATATTTGGTTGCTTTTGTAGTTGGTCCTCTTGAAATTACGGAGGTTGGAAATGTTGGGGATACGATGATCAGAATTATCCATAGGCCAAACTTTAGTAAACAAACCAAATATGCTGGAGAAGCAGCATTAAAAATTCTTGACTTTTTTGAAAAATATTATGAAATAAAATACCCCGGAAGCAAATTAGATTTAATTGCTATACCTGACTTTGCAATGGGTGCAATGGAAAACATTGGTGCAGTTACATTTAGAGAAAGTCTGTTGATTTTGGATGAGAAATCAGCAACTAGGAGTGAGTTAAACAGATCGGTTACTGTTATCGCCCATGAGCTTGCGCATATGTGGTTTGGAGATTTAGTAACTATGGATTGGTGGGATGGAATCTGGCTGAATGAAGCTTTTGCTAGTTTAATGGAGGTTATATCATCAGACGCCACCTACCCAGAGTTTAAATTATGGGGGGAGATGAATCTTTCAAGAAGTGCGGGCTTTGCTATAGACTCTCTTAGAACTTCGAGACCTGTAGAGTTTGAGGTGGAGTCCCCAGAACAAGCGGAAGAAATGTTTGATGCATTAACCTATGAGAAAGGGTCCACTGTATTGAGGATGTTTGAAACTTTCATTGGAGAAGACTTATTTAAAGAAGGGGTAAGGACATACTTAAATAAATATAAATATAAAAACACTAATTCTCCTGATTTATGGGACTGTTTATCAAAGACGAGCGGAAAACCTCTTAATAAAATGCTTCCTTCTTGGATTCATCAAGAAGGGTTTCCAATAGTACATATTGAAAAAAAAGAAGGTCGTTGGGAGCTTAGCCAAAAAAGATATTTAATTAACGGAGAAACAACAGACCAACTATGGATGGTCCCTCTAAAGATAAGAGACCTCAACTCAACTAAAGAGTTTGTAATTGATTTCAATGAAAGAAATATATCTATAAACCTGGAAGATGTGGAGTTCCCTCTAGTTAATTCTGGTGGCTGGGGTTTTTATTATTCTTCATACCCTAAAGATCACCTTAATAAGATTGCAGAAAACCTTGAACTCCTTTCAGTAAATGAAAAGTATCGTCTTATAGAAGATTCTTGGGCATCAATCAGGATTGGAAATTTAGATTTAGAAACATTCATGAGAATTGTATCAAATTACAAGGAAGAGGTCGATGTCGATTGGTGGACATTAATATCAGGTTATATTTCTACAATTGAAAAAGTTATTGAAGAAAACAGTAAAGAAAATTTCTATAAGTGGGTCGAGAAGCTTGTTGAATATAACTACAGCAACTTAGGATTTGAACCAAGAGATAGCGAGACTCAAGAAATTAGGCAGTTAAGATCAACCATTGTAAGGATTAAAGCTCTTTATTCTGGAGATAAACAGATAGTAAAACGCGCCTCTGGGTTGTTC
>JAYZKG010000013.1:0-18355 GCA_036163695.1 Actinomycetota bacterium
TGAGGAAGATTTCACAACATACAGTGCAATAGGTAGTGTTCATGAAGATATAGACGTTGAAATTGATGGGAAAAAATACGTACAGAATAAAATTGATGCATGGAAGGCTCATAAGACACAATTTAGTAATGATTGGTGGGGATTTAATATTCCAGATGAATACAAAGAAGAATTATTAGGTGTTGAATCATACATATTGGCTTTCAATAGAGGAAAATTTAATTCAGATTCAGAATTAATATAAATAAATTTTAATAATTCATCTTTGCATAAATTCATGGGCAACTACTATTCGATTGAACTTAATTTATTAATGGTAAAAATGAAAAAAAGACCTTTTGTAAATATTCTACTCGCAACATTCTTTCTTTATTCTTTTCTCGTCTCAATCAAGCTTCTTGAAAAGGGGATTAAGACACTTGGGTCAGAATATACTGATGAATTATTTCAATCTGTCTCAAGCCCTTTTGCAGGGTTGTTAGTAGGTACATTGGCTACAGTGCTTGTTCAGTCATCGTCTGTAACTACAGCAACAATCGTAGGGTTAGTTGGTAGTGGTTTCTTGAATTTAGAATATGCGATTCCAATGGTCATGGGAGCAAATATTGGGACAACAGTTACAAATACGTTAGTTTCATTTGGCCATGTAAGAAGGGAACAAGAATTTAAAAGAGCCTTCGCCGCTTCAACAATGCATGATTTTTTTAATTTGATAGCTGTATTGGCACTTTTCCCTCTTCAATTAGCCACGGGGTTTCTCACAAAGATGTCAATTACAGCAACAGACTTGATCATCTCTACCGGTTTTACAGCTACCAAACCAAACAGTCCAATAAAGGCAGCTATTAAATGGGGTGCGAATTTGATAACTGACTTTATGTCAAACATTTCATTTATTGATAATTTAAAGGATAATTCTTACAGAATTTACGCGGCATTGCTTATATTTCTAGCAATAGTATTCATCTTCTTAAGTCTAAAAAATATTGTTTCAAATATGAAAGTTGTAATGTTAAACAGAATTGAGTTCGGACTGGATAAAGCACTTGCAAAAGGTGGTGGGATGGTAGCTATCCTCGTCGGTATATTGATAACTTTTTCAGTTCAAAGTTCAAGCATCACTACTTCAATTCTTGTCCCTATTGTTGGCTCTGGTATTTTAGCTATAGAGAATGCCTTCCCTATAACACTTGGTGCAAATATTGGCACTACTATAACAGCAGTTCTAGCAAGTTTTGCTGTTGACACCCCTGAAGGATTAACTATTGCTTTATGTCATGTTTTTTTTAACTTACTTAGTGTTATTCTTATTTACCCAATCAAGCCTTTGAGAGAAGTTCCAATTAAGTTAGCAAAACTTTTAAGCACTGCAACGGCAAAAAGAAAATATGTAGCAATATTATATGTTTTAATAACTTTTGTACTTTTACCACTAATAGGAATAGTATTATTTAATTAAGGAGAAAAAATGAGCGATTATTCATTAGATTCAATAGATGCAAAATTAGGAGAGATGCTTACAAACAGTAGTCACATGTTTGATCTTTCTATGAATTGTTTACTAGGGGATACAAATTTAGAATCAGTAAAAGAAAATTTATATTCTACTGATAAAACAATTAATGAGCTTCATAGAGATGTCAGAAGAGAACTAATCGTTCACTCAGCTGTTAACTCTAGAAATTTAGATGTACCGCTTCTATTGGCCTATATGACTATGTCTAAAGATATTGAGCGAATAGGGGATTATTGCAAAAATATATTTGAGATTGCAGAGACTGGTAACTCATTCACTAAAGAAGCTGAAGAGCTCGATTATTTCATTACCTTAAGAGATAGAATTAGTGGCTTCATTGTAAATCTTCAAACATGTCTTAGTTTGGATGAAGTAGAAAAAGTAGAAGAATTGATAGCTTCAGGAGCAGAGGTTGGTAAAGAAATTGATGAAAAAATTACTAGTTTGTTAGAAAAAAAGTTGGAGGTCAAATATCCTGTTGCAACAACGCTATTTTACAGATATTTGAAAAGAATTATTTTGCACATAGTTAATGCTGCTACAGCAATAATTATGCCTACAGATCAGATAGATTATATAGACGAATAAATTAATTAACGTCCCAAGTCCCAAGAGATCTTACAAGCTTATCTAAATCCCCGTCTCCTTTGGTCTCTCTTTCATTGGATATCTGGCCATGAACCTCTTCAGTAAACGTATCTCGTTGTATTTTTCTAAAGATTCCAACAGGAGTAGGTCCATAAGGTCCGTGTGACAGCCTACTTAAAGAGAAAGCTATGCTTGGGTTTTCTTCGTTCACATCATGTACATAGATTTGGTCTGAGCTTATATCAGCCTTATTAACAACTTCTGCTTTCCCATTTTTGATAGTTACTGCTAACTCATCTTCTGCTCCAAAAGTAACTGGTTTTCCATGGACAAGATTTATTCTATTTGCAACCTTACCTTCTTTTGTAGTCAATTGTTCGAAAGCTTTGTCATTGAAAACATTACAATTTTGGTAAATCTCCACAAATGCAGAGCCTTTATGATTGCTTGCTTCACGTAACACATCTGCTGTGAGATCTCTATCCATGTCAATAGATCTTGCAACAAAACTTGCTTCTGCACCAAGAGCAAGACTCATTGGGTTAAGAGGCATTTCTACGGTTCCAAAGGGTGAGGATTTAGTTTTCTTACCCTCTTCACTAGTTGGAGAGTATTGTCCTTTTGTTAAGCCATAAATCTGATTATTGAAAAGTAAAATTTTTATATTTACGTTTTTTCTTAGTGCGTGAATTAGATGATTACCACCAATAGATAATGCATCTCCATCTCCGGACACAACCCATACTGAAAGGTCTGGATTAGAAACTGAAATTCCAGTAGCAACAGCAGGAGCTCTTCCATGTATGGAATGAATCCCATATGTATTCATATAATATGGAAATCTTGCAGCACAACCAATTCCTGAAGCAAAAACGATATTTTCTTTTGCTATACCGAGTTCAGCCATAAAGTTTTGAACAGAAGCCAAGATAGTATAGTCTCCACAGCCAGGGCACCACTTCACTTCTTGATCGCTTTGAAAGTCTGTTCTTTTATATGTTACAGGGACTTTACTCATTGATTTTTTCCTTTATTTTCTCTTTTAACTCATCAGCAGTAAATGGAACACCCTCTACCTTATTTATTCCTATTGCATCTATTAAGAACTTCTCTCTGACTAGTTTCAGCAGCTGTCCTGTATTTAGCTCAGGAATGATAATTTTCTTATATTTGCTGAGTACATCCGCAGTGTTGTCTGGAAATGGATTAAGATACATTAAATTAGCACTTGAGACCTTAATACCTTCTTCGTTAAGTCTTCTCACTGCTTGTGTTAGGCTCCCATATGTTGAACCCCATCCAAGAACTAATACATCTGATTTTTTAGCACCTTCTACTTCTAAAGGTGGGATATCATTTGCAATATTTGCAATCTTCCAAGCTCTCATATCAGTCATATATTGATGATTTTCAGTCTCATATGAAACATTTCCTGTTCCTTCTTCTTTTTCTAGTCCACCAACTCTATGTTCTAGTCCAGGGGTCCCAGGAATTCCCCAAGGCCTTCCAAAAGTTTCCATATCTCTTAAAAAAGGATAGAAACCCTCATTAGTATTCACAGCAGTAGTTATATTTGTCTCGATACTATCTAGGCTCTTCATATCTGGAAGTTTCCATGGTTCTGAACCAGTTGCAACATAATTATCAGAAAGAAGAATAACAGGAGTCATATATTTCAAAGCAATTCTAGATGCCTCCATTGCCGCATAAAAAGCATGAGAAGGAGTTTGTACTGCAATTACTGGTAAAGGAGACTCTCCATGTCTTCCATATAAAGCAAAAAGTAAATCAGACTGTTCAGGTTTAGTTGGTAATCCTGTAGAGGGGCCACCTCTCTGGACATCAATAATAATCATTGGAAGTTCAGTGGAGACAGCTAAGCTAATAGTCTCACTTTTTAGTGCTAGTCCAGGCCCACTTGTTCCAGTTACAGCAAGTTTTCCTGTGAATGAAGAGCCCACAGCTGCTGAAGCAGCTGCAATCTCATCTTCTGCTTGAAATGTAATTACCCCGAAATTTTTGTGTTTAGATAGCTCGTGTAAAATATCAGAAGCAGGGGTTATTGGGTAGCTAGCATAGAATAATTCAAGCCCAGCTTTCTCTGCAGCTGCAATGAGGCCCCAGCTAATTGCAATGTTACCATTGACATTTGTGTATTCTCCTTGTGGCAAGTCTGCTTTTTCTATTGTATAAGTGTGGTGAAAAGCTTCTACAGTTATTCCAAAGTTATAACCAGTTTTTAGAGCTTTTACATTTGCATCAGCTACTTCAGGTGAATCTTTGAACTTATCCTCTATCCAAGTTATAGAATCTTCAAGAGGTCTATTAAAAACCCAAGCAACAAGACCTAAAGCAATCATATTTTTAGATCTCAACACACCTCTCCCTGTTATTTCAGAGTCTTCGAGGGCTTCTATAGTAAGCTTTTCCATTGGGACTTCAAACACTCTATACCCATCAAGTTCTCCAGATGTTCTTGGGTCTGATGCGTATCCAGCTTTTTCAAAATTCTTATCAACAAAAGCATCGGAGTTTATTATTAACATCCCATTAGGTGATAAATCATGTAAATGAGCTTTGAGTGCAGCAGGATTCATAGCTACTAATACATCTGGAGCGTCTCCTGGGGTAAGAATATCGAAATCAGCAATTTGTATTTGAAACGACGATACCCCAGCTATCGTACCTTGAGGGGCTCGTATCTCTGCTGGGAATGAGGGTAGTGTCGCTAAATCGTTACCATATACAGCTGAAGTATCAGTAAACCTAGTTCCAACAAGCTGCATTCCATCACCAGAGTCTCCCGCAAATCTAATTGTTACTGAAGGTAAATTTTCTACAGTCTTATTATCTTCTTTAATTTCAGACTCACTACTCATACTTTAAATTTTACTCTATTTCTTATCTTTGCTATTTAATTTTTCATATTTGGCCGGCCCTGTCTAGTGGCCAGTAACGAAATACAACTTCATAACAATTTTCCCATGGAATACTCCCCAGTAGTCTGGAATCACTTGTTGAAACACTTCTATTGTCACCGAGGACGAATACTTCATTAGAACCAATTGTAATTTCTGCAAAATCACTAGTGAGATCTTGAGCCCATGTGTCATTTATTTTTTGCCCATTGATGAATAAAAGTCCATCCTTAGCTGATATTTTTTCCCCAGGTAATCCGAGTACTCTCTTAACCACATCGAATTTTTTTTCATTGTTTTCAAAAATTACAATGTCACCTCTATTTGGATGTAGTTTTGCCAATTTCGCAAAAATATATTCCCCAGGAAGAAGGTTTGGAGACATGCTTTCTTCCTTTATTTCGTATGCCCTGTAGTTTTTAGCTTCTTTTTTGCCAATTAAATAAGCTATTAATAGAAATATGTTTCTTAATCTAAAAACTCTCACTGTCCTACAAAACCTTTATTTATTATCTTATATAATATTAGCTTAGGATAGATTAAGGAGAAAAATGAATTTTTTAAGACCTACAAGAATTGCTTATGCTCACTGCGATCTCCCTTGCGGTGTGTACGATCCAGCACAAGCTCGAATAGAAGCAGAGTCTGTATTGAACGCAGCTAAGAAGTATCATGAATCAGATGATGCTAGCTTTAAGCAACGATGTGTGACAATAAAAGAAGCTAGGGCAGAGGAAGTGAAGCATCATCTTTGGGTTCTCTGGACTGATTATTTTAAGCCAGAACATTTGGAGAAGCATCCAAATATCCATGATCTTTTTTGGAATGCAACTAAAAAAGCAGGAGAAGCAAAGAAAACTGAAGATCCATCAGTAGGAGAAGAGCTTCTTAAGTTAATTGATGAAATTGACGAAGTATTTAAAGCAACAAAATAATACTATTCAAATTTCTTAAATAGAGGTTCTAGTTTGTCTAGCTTCTGACCGGTAGCTATTTCGTTATAGCTCCAAGTGTTATCAGTTTTTGCTGGAATCGATTTCAATACATCGGTAGATGTTTTTGGCATGAATGGCTTTAATACTGTTGCTGAAGTTCTTATAGCTGAGAGTGCAACACTAAGTATCGTTCCAGCCCTTTCTTTATCCTCATCTATAATTTTCCAAGGCTCATTTTCATTTAGATAGACATTTATACCTGAAACAAAACGCATGGACGTTTGAAGTGCATTTTTTAATTCAACTTTTTCAATGAGAGAGCCAACTTCTGCAAATATTTCTGAACAGCTATTCAGTACTTTCTCATCTGTTTCAATCGTGCTCTTTATATCTGGGATGTCCTCAAAGTTAGAATTTACTAAGGAGAAGACTCGATTAACTAAATTCCCCCAAGTAGCAACAAGTTCTTCATTATTTCTCTTCTCAAGATCTTCTTCGGATACTTCTGTATCTGCATGTTCAGGGAGAATTGATGCAAGGCAGTAACGGAGTGCATCTGGATTCCATTCATCTAAATATTCACTAAGTGATTTCCCAACCCCTTTACTTGCTGAAGCTTTTTCTCCTTTAATTAGAATATATTGGTTTGCTGGAACATTTGTTGGAAGATTCAAATCTCCATAACCACTTAGCATCGCAGGCCATATTACTGCATGAAAAGGAATATTGTCTTTCCCAATAAAGTAGTAGGTTTCAGCATCTTCATTTTCCCACCAGTTTTTCCAAGAATCAGGTTCTCCAGTATTTTTTGCCCATTCTTTTGAGGCAGAAAGATATCCGATGACAGCTTCAAACCAGACATATATTTTTTTACCATCTCCAAGGTCATCTAATGGAATATCAATACCCCATTCAAGATCCCTAGTTATAGCACGGTCAATCAAGCCTTCAGTAACAAATGACTTTGACCAGTTAATTACATGGGGTCTCCAATCATTTTTTGCTTCCAGCCATGGAATAAGATCTTCAGCAAGTGAGCTTAGTTTGAGAAAAAAATGTTCAGTATCTCTAAATTCAGCAGGAGATCCTGAGATTTTACTTACTGGATTAATTAATTCATCAGGGTCTAATGTTGATCCACAAATATCACACTGGTCTCCTCGAGCCCCTTCGGCTCCACACTCAGTTTTAGGACACGTTCCTTCTACGTATCTATCTGGAAGAAAACGATTTTCTTTTGGGTCATAAGCTTGTTTAGTAGTTTTCTTATAAATCAATCCTTTTTCATGAAGTTTTAAAAAGATGTCATGGACGACTTCTCTATGAGTATCTGTCATAGTTGTTGTATAGTTATCCCAAGAAATATCTAATTTCTCCCAATAGTCCAAAAATTCACTGTGGTATTTATTTACAATTTCCAATGGCTGAACACCTTCTTCATCTGCTCTAACGGTTATTGGAGTTCCATGAGCATCGCTCCCAGAAACCATAAGTACTGCATTTCCGATTGCTCTATGGTATCTCGCAAATATATCTGCAGGTAAATAAGCACCTCCAATATGTCCAAGATGACGAGATCCACTAGCATATGGCCAAGCAACAGATACAAGAATATTTTTCTTCATAAACAATAAGAATAGCTGTTTTTATTTTTGTCTAATACAACTTTCAATATAAGATTGTCTAATGGATTTCACACTATCTTTTATTGCTGGTTTTATAAGCTTTGCTTTTTTTATAGAACTCTTTAATAAATCAATTAAATCAAGAAGGCCAAGCATTATATTCTGGATGGTAGCAATCGGGATGTATTCGTTTGCTACACTTGCCTTAGCAGTTGGGCTTTATAGTGGCTGGACTCCTTTTTCTTTTGCAGTCTTTTATTTTTTTGGCGGGATCACTAATGTTCCTGCTTTCGGTTTAGGGAGTGCTTATTTAGCTTTTAACAAAGATCGTGTCCATATTGCTTCAGGAATCTACATCCTTTTTGTTTTGAGTGCCTTATATTCTATGATTGTGGCACCAGAAATCAACCTAGGAAATATTGAAGGAATTCCTGAAGGGAGAGAGTTGTATGAGATTACAGGACCAAGACTTTGGGCGATTCTTGGTAATTCTATAGGAAGCCTAGCTCTTGTAGGTATTGCTATTGCAAGTATTGTAAAGTACAGAAAAGTAAATCAAGATTTAGCAACGACTAACGTATTGATTGCTACCGGAGCTTTTGCTCCTGCATTTTCAGGCGTTCTTTTAGCACTCGGAGATGGAACTTCAAAAGCCCTTTCTTTATTAGTTGGAATTCTTTTAATTTATCTTGGATATAAAATTTCACAAAGAATTGATTACAAAGAATAACTAAATGTTATTGGTTAATTTGGTAATATTTCAACAATAGAAATAAATTCTATTAAAAAGAAAAAAACCTATCTAGCATTAAATAATATGGTTCAAAATACTCAAATTTCACGTCCAAGGATGCTTGATTGGTCTGATGCATTAGATTTGATAAATACTTCAACAGTTGACGAGGTAGGTTTGAAAGAAAGGGTCTCCTCTTTAGCTACTAGGAGTATTAAGAGAGAGTCAAAACTTCATGCTTTAAATATGATAGTTTCAATGTGCGACCTTACAACTTTAGAAGGAGGAGATACAGACGGTAAGGTTTCTCAAATGGTGGCTAAAGCTATAAGACCAGATCCAAATGATATAAGCGTTCCATCAGTTGCTGCAGTCTGTGTTTACCCTGAGCTTGTAAATACTGCAAAGGAAGAGGTATCTGAATCCGGAGTACTAGTTGCATCTGTTTCATCATATTTTCCAAGTGGGCAAGCCCCTTTAGAATCAAAAATACACGATACCAAATATGCGATTCAAAATGGAGCTGATGAAATAGATATTGTAATTAATCGAAAAGCTTTCTTAGAGGGAGATTACAGAAAAGTTTTTGATGAAGTATCTTCTCTTAAGGAAGCGTGTGGAGAAGTGCACCTCAAAACTATATTAGAAGTTGGAGAGCTAGGCTCATATGACAATATACGAAAGGCAAGTATGATTGCTATGTCTGCAGGTTCAGATTTTATTAAGACCTCTACTGGTAAAATTAGTGAAGGTGCATCGAGAGAGGCATGTAATGTTATGGCAAAAACAGTTTTAGATTACAAAAATGCAACAGGTGCAATGGTTGGAATTAAAGTAGCAGGAGGTATTCGCGATTCGAAAGATGCTATTAGGTATCTTGTTTTAATCAAGGAAGAAATAGGTGAAGATTGGCTGGATTCAAATTATTTTAGGTTTGGGGCTTCCAGCTTACTTGATGATGTTCTCAGACAAATAAAGAAAATGAAAACAGGAGCCTATCAAGACAGCTATTATTTTCCAAGAGGGTAGTTATGAAAGAAAAATGGTCTTATTCAGAATCGGTTGAGTCTTCAGATATAGTTAACTTGGAGTCAAAATACGGTCATTTTATTGATGGAGCATTTGTTTCTCCTAAGAGTAAAAAGTACTTTGAAACACTTTCACCTTCAACTGAGGAAGTATTGTCAAAAGTTTCTTTTGGAGGTAAAGCTGATGTAGATTATGCAGTAAATGCAGCAAAAGAAGGATATAAAACTTGGACAAAAGTTAAACCTGTAGATCGTTCAAAATATCTATTTAAGATTGCAAGGCTGATTCAAGAAAGATCTAGAGAATTTGCTGTCCTTGAGTCTATGGATGGGGGTAAGCCAATAAAAGAGTCAAGAGACGTTGATTTACCGCAGGTTGCAGCTAATTTCTTCTACTTTGCTGGATGGGCAGACAAAATAGAGCTTTCATGGGGCAATAATAACTTAAAGCCTTATGGGGTGGCAGGTCAAATAATTCCTTGGAATTTTCCCTTATTAATGCTTGCATGGAAGGTTGCCCCAGCATTAGCAACAGGAAACTCAGTAGTTCTTAAGCCTGCAGAAACTACACCATTAACAGCTTTATTGTTTGCAGAAATTTGTGTTGAAGCAGGTCTACCACCGGGAGTATTTAATTTAGTTACTGGAAATGGCGAAACAGGATCCTACCTAGTTAATCATGATGATGTTAACAAGATAGCATTTACAGGTTCCACCAATGTAGGTAAGCAAATACAATCCTCACTTGCTGGCACTGAAAAAGGCTTAACTCTTGAGCTTGGCGGGAAAGCAGCGAATATTGTATATGAGGATGCTGCTATCGACCAAGCAGTCGAAGGGGTAGTCAATGGTATATTTTTTAATCAAGGACATGTTTGTTGTGCAGGAAGCAGGTTGCTTGTTCAAGAATCAATAGAGGATGAATTTATTTCAAAGCTAGAAAGAAGAATGCAGCAATTAAGAGTTGGGAATCCATTAGATAAAAATACTGATATTGGAGCGATTAACTCAAAACAGCAGCTAGAAAAGATTACAGATCTTGTGCACTCTGGTGTGAATGAGGGTGGAACCATATTCCAGACCGAGTGCGAACTTCCAGGAAACGGGTTTTGGTTTAAACCAACTTTATTTACAAAGGTACAGCCTGCATATCGTATAGCTAGAGAAGAAATTTTCGGACCAGTTTTAACTACTATTTCATTTAGAACACCAGAGGAAGCAGTGGAGATTGCAAACAATACCGAGTATGGTTTGTCAGCAGGCATATGGTCAGAGAAGGGATCAAAAATTTTATGGACAGCAGACAAGCTCGAAGCAGGTGTTGTTTGGTCAAATACATTTAACAAGTTTGACCCAGCATCTCCATTTGGGGGATATAAAGAATCTGGCTTTGGTCGAGAAGGAGGAAGACATGGTCTTTTATCTTACTTAAAGGAGTCAAGATGAACGAAGTACGTAAAACGTATAAAATGTTTGTTGGGAATAAGTTTATTCGTTCTGAGTCAGGAAGAACTTATTCAATAAAGCAAAATAAAGAAGTCATCGAACTCCCACTGGCTTCAAAGAAAGATATTAGAGACGCAGTTTCTTCTGCAAAGCAAGGCCACTCATCTTGGTCTGGTCTTACACCTTATAATAGAGCCCAAGTTCTTTATAGGCTCTCTGAAATGATAGAGGGAAGAAAATCTTCTTATGTTGAGTTGCTTAAAGAGTCTGGAGTTAAGTCTGATGTAGCTAAGAAAGATGTAGAGAAAGCTATAGAGACTCTAATTTGGTATTCGGGGTTAACTGATAAATGGGAACAGCTTATTGGAAATTTAAATCCTGTATCAGGATCTTACTTAAATATTTCGCACCAAGAATCCCTAGGGGTGACATTTGTATTTCCAAGAGACTCTCTGTCTCTTTATGGATTAATCCTATCAGCACTCCCTCCACTAACAGTTGGGTGTTCAGTAATTATGCTAAATAATGAGGCAGGCCTTTTGTCCGTAATGCTCGCAGAAGATGTTCACAATTCTGATATGCCACCTGGAGCATGGAATATTCTTACTGGAGAATATGATGGGATTATTGAAGATATAAGTAAACACGTTGAGATAAGAGGGATCGCAGTTGCAAATGATTTCAACAAGGATGATTACAAAAGAATTCAAGAAAGTGGTTCAGCATCAGTTAAAAGGACATATAGAGTTAATGAATCTATGGATATCATGTCATTAATCCCATTTCTTGAGACAAAAACAGTTTGGCATCCCAAGGGAAAATAAATTGTCACAGAAGAATTTTATTATGTTAATAACAATTGAATACATACCCTGTAAAAACAGCCTTTCTAAAGAAAGGCTGTTTTAATACTTATGAGTATGGAACTAGAAGATTTCAAAAAAGTATTTGATGCAAATTTTTTTAAGGAACTAGAAGGTGAATTCATCTCTTACGATCCTGATAAATACGAACTTCTAACTCGATTCCCAATCCAAGACCGTTTTTTTAACCCCCTTGGGTACCTACTAGGAGGAATGCTTGATTCATTTATGGATGGGACCATGGGGCCTCTGTCTGCTTTAATTGGAAGACCAGAAGTAACAAAAACTTTTTCAGCTAAATATATCAAGCCGACAGATATCAAAATCAAATTTGTAGAAGTAACAGCATGGAGGTCAGAATCAGATTCTACTTCATCTATCTATAAGGCAGAATTATTCCATGATAACGGCAACCTAGCTGCTTTATCAGAATCTGTATTCGTACCTTTGAAATAAGTTACCTTGATGACTTAATTTGTGTAAAGAAAAAAGCAGAGACAACCACTATAGCTACACCTATCATTTGAATTAAAGTAGTAATTTCATCAAGGAATAAATATCCAAATAATATTGAGAATATAGGGATAATATTTACCGTAACTGAGCTTGGGACCGCTCCCACATCATCTACCAGTTGATAAAAGGTGAGAAAAGCAAATCCACTACTTCCTAGACCTAAAACAATCATTGGATAAAGAGATATTGAATAGGAAGGGATTGACCATGTAGAAAAAGGACCTAGTAAAAGAATCGAGATAAAACTAGCAAATAAGAGCAATATTTTTAATGTCCCCATGGGAGTATATTTTTTTAACAATGGCTGAATCATGTTTATAGAAATTCCATAACAAATTGAGGCTCCTAATGCATAAAGAATTCCCTCAGTAGATCCATACAGCGCTTTCTGGCCTCCAAAACTAAGAATGATTATTCCAATAAAACCGGAAGTTAAAAGTATTTTCTGAGCAGTGGTTACTTTCTCTTTGTAAAAGATTAGTGCAATTAGTGCTACAAAAATTGGTGTTGAACCGTTAATCAAACCAGCTAATGCGGAAGTGATCGTTTCTTCTGCTAAAGCAAAAAGAAAGAATGGCAATGCCATATAAATTATTCCCAAAATAAAAAATTGCTTATAATCAGACTTAGAGACTTTGATCTGTTTTCTATAGAGAAGGTTTATTACAATTGCCGGAAGAAGAATCCTATACATTGCAATATCGAAAGGGGAGAGTTCTTCTAGCGAAAACTTAATCATTAAAAAAGAAGATCCCCATAAAGCAGATGTAAAAAATAGTTGAAAATAGTTTATTAATTTCATTAACTATCTCAAGTAGAAGTTGAGACTAGGAGTTCTTTAAATCCCCTTATACCAAACGCACCAGTTCTTTCTGGGTTTTCTTTTAGAGCAAAGTTCTTATTCAATATATGATTAAATGAGACCTCTAGTTCCAATCGTGCTAAATGTGCACCAATACAGAAATGAATCCCTCCTCCCCAACTGCTATGATCCTTTTCTTCTCTTTGGAAGTTGATTTCTTCCGGTATATTGAACTGTTCAGCGTCTCTATTTGCAGAACCAAGGAGAATGGCAACTTTTGACTTCTTGGGTAAATCATATCCTCCTATTTCAGTATCTTCTAATACGTATCTTTGAAAAAACTGCAGTGGACTATCCCATCGAATTAACTCTTCAACAACATCTTTTGTGGCGATTTCTTTTGACTTTATTTCTTCAAAATCTATCTCATTTGTAATTAGTGCATTTAAACCATTTCCGAGAGTGTTTACTGTAGCCTCATGGCCTGCATTCAAAAGCAATATTATTGTACAAATGATTTGTTGATCGGTTAAGTAGACATTATTTTCTGAAACTTGGGATAATCTTGTTATCATGTCATCCTTAGGAGTCTTTCTTCTCTCATCAAGTAAATCCAAAGAATAGTTGAAGAAATCTTTTGCAGCCTCTTCAGCGCTAATTGCATCTTCTTCACTTACTTCGAAATCATACATTTTTACTATCCTATGTGACCAATCTAAAAATAAATTATGGTCCTGTTCAGGAACACCTAGGAGTTCCCCAATTATGCTTATAGAGTATGGTTGAGCATAATCTTTAAGAAGATCAAAGGAATCTCCTTGAATATTATCAAATAATTCAGATGATTTTTTTTCCATAAATGGTACAAGTTTTTGAACAGATCTAGGCAGAAAAGCTTTTGCTACTAGCCCTCTAAGCTCCCCATGCAATTCTCCTTCTAAATTTAATAATGAAAATTCCTCTGACTTCCAAAAATTATCATATGTAGCATACTTATCAGCCCTTTTATAGCCCACATATGTAAGTGGTTTTGTTGTATTGTCTGGGGATTCTTCGAAGCCTTCTATGTGGTTGAATGTAGTCCCAAAAACCTTACTTGACTGAACTTTCCTAACATCTTTATATCTAGTAATAAATAAGAGGCTATTTACTTCATCCCAAAAAATAGGTGTTTTTTCCCTAAATTCACGAAGAGTAGGGTATGGGTTATTAATAAAGTTTGAATCAGTTGTAGGAAGGTGCAGTTCAGGAATCTTCATAAATTAATATTAACTGATTAATTTGCATGACGTAATTTCAATCTTGGATTAAATTGTATTTATTGGGGAAAATATATTTATATGGAATTAAGAAATGTCTGAAATTGTAATCGATATAAAAGATTTAAAACTCCAGTATCCTGACACAGACGTACCAGCTCTTAACGGAGTGACCTTGTCTGTAGAGAGAGGAGAATTTGTTGGGATTCTTGGAGCACATGGTGCAGGAAAAACATCTCTCTGCTTATCAATTAATGGAATTGTCCCTAACATGATCAATGCTGATATGTACGGGAGTATTGAAGTTGCAGGGGAAGTCCCTCCAAATATTCCTGTAAGAGAGTTAGCTACTAAAGTCGGAAGTGTTTTTGATAATCCTGAATTCCAAATGAGTCAACTATCAGTTTTAGAGGAAGTTGCAATGGGGCTCCAAAATCTTGGTGTCGACAAAGAGACCATAATGGCAAATATAAGCGGTGCACTAGATATGGTTGGATTGGCAGGTTTTGAAGATCGCTCTCCTTTTGAAATTTCTGGAGGTCAGCAGCAACGTTTGGCTATGGCCTCAGCATTATCAATGAAGCCAGAGATATTAGTTTTAGATGAGCCCACTTCAAACTTAGATCCGATTGGGAAAGAAGAAGTTTTTACTGTTACACGAAAAATTAATCAGGAAGAGGGTTTAACAGTAATTATTGCTGAACATGAGGTTGAGGTAATAGCTGAGTTTGCAGACAAAGTAGTATTGCTAGAAGAGGGTGTAATAACCAAAATTGGAACTCCAGGTGAAGTTTTTCCAGAATTGATAAATAAGGAAAGTGAAATAGGAGTGAGGGTTCCACAAGTTACTGAATTTGCAAGCAAAGCAAAAGATAGATTCAAAGGTTCAACCCCTGTGACTTTGGATGAGGCTGTGAAAGGTTATAAAAAGTGAGCGAAACTAAACTTACCTGCAACAATCTCTCGCATACCTACCCTAATGGAGTAGAGGCTGTAAAAGATGTTAATGTAACTATTGACCAGGGAGAAGTTATTTCTGTTGTTGGTCAAAATGGATCAGGGAAGACAACCTTAGTAAAACATTTTAATGGATTATTAAAACCTACGGATGGGAATGTATTAGTTGGAGAACTAGATTCGCTAGAGAGTTCAGTAGGAGTCATGGCTCAGCAAGTTGGTTATGTTTTCCAAAATCCTAATCATCAAATTTTTGCACCAACTGTTAAATATGAACTTTCTTTCGGTTTAAGGAATATTGGTTTAGAAGAGGAAGAGGTAGAAACTAGGGTTGCATCAATTGCTGAAGCCTTTGCTCTAACAGAGTATTTAGAAACGAATCCATATAGGCTTGGTTTTTCTTTGAGGAAGACTGTAGGTATGGCATCAATAATTGCTATGCAACCAAATGTAATCATTCTTGACGAGCCAACTACCGGACAGGACTTCCTTGGCGTTAAAGCTATTCGAGATTCAATCCATAAGTTAAGGGATCAGGGAAAAACAGTTATAGTAGTTTCTCATGACATGCCTCTTGTAGCTGAAGAAACTGACAGGGTCCTTGTTATGTGTGAAACAGAGCTAATTTTTGATGACACTCCAACAAAGCTCTTTGCAAATGATGAAATTTTGAATAAAACAAATCTTAAACCTCCGCAAATCTCTTCTTTTGCAACAAGTGTTGGCCTAGCTAAGTCAAACAATGCTATCTTGTCAATTGAGGACGCATTAAAAGCAACAAAATAGTACATGCCCTGTATTTAATGCAGTAAATACTGAAAAATTTAGTTAAAACTTAGAGCAAAGTTTATTGAATTCATATAGGATAGCCTTAATAGAAAAATATCTGTAAATCTCATTGGGTGGAGGATATTTTAATTAAAAAAAGGAGGGCTTGTGAACGAAACAGATTCACAAAAACTTAGTAGTGCTACAGGCGGAGGAGTGCCTTTAACATATGTCATTGCATTAGTACCAGTTGCTTCTGTATTGAATGTTATTGGTGGAACTGTCGCAGGTGCACTTAAGCTTCCTATATTTTTGGACATGATCGGGACAGCAGTTGTCGCTATGACAATTGGTCCTTGGTGGGGTTCATTGGTAGGTGTTATTACAAACCTAACAATGGGATTCATCACTGGTCCGGTATCGATTCCATTTGCTGCATGCAATGTTGTTGGTGCTTTAGTATGGGGATACGGAACAAGATGGGGTTGGGCAAATGATAAGGTCAAATTCTTTGGTCTTTCAGTTGCATCAGCTGTATTTGTTTCTTTGATGGCAGCACCAATCGTAATTTTCGTATTTGGTGGTGCAACAGGTCACTCATCAGACATTTTGACAGCAGGTATTCTTGCTTCAGGTGCTGGTATGTGGCAGTCTGTGTTTTCAAGTAACATTATTGTTTCTGCTGCTGATAAAATTCTATCGTCATTCTTGGCTTTAGCAATTATCGGCGCTTTACCTAAAAACTTACAGGTAACAGGACCAATAATGGCCCAAGAAGATATGGGCAAAGCAGTACTAATTACTGCGGGTACGGTAGTAGGTGTAATACTTACTGTTGTATCAATGACTTTATTGTAAAAGGGAAGTGAGATAATATGAGAGAAGTCACATCGAAAGATGGTCTTGGAGTAGGTATTGTCGGCCTAGGGGTAATGTATTTAGTTTATCCATGGGCATCTGCAACTATGGCAGGCGCTGAAGCCTTTGGAATGTTGTCTGGGATGTCTGGAGTATCAGGCCTCCTAACAATACTTGCTGGCATAGCCGTTTTACGATCCAAGGATTAAATTAAAAAGGTAGAATTACTTTGTTCAATAAACTTGAACAGATTAAACATCTACCAATAGGTTTTGGAGATATCGCCCGGTATGTAATAGTACCGGGTGATCCAAACCGAGTACCAATAATTTCTGAGTTATTGGATGATGTCGAACACCAAGGAAGAAATCGAGAATTCAATGCTGCAAGAGGCAGCTACAAAGGTGTTCAAGTTTCTGTAGTTTCTACTGGCATAGGCTGTCCGTCTACAGCTATAGCAGTAGAAGAATTAATTTACATAGGCGCAGAAGTATTTATAAGAATTGGTACTTCAGGTTCTGTTGACGGTACAGCTGAAAAAGGAGATATTTTTATTGCTACTGCTGCTGTTAGAGATGATGGAACTTCTAAACAATATATCCCAGTAGAATTTCCAGCTCTTGCAAATGTTGAAGTTGTAGATAGTTTAATTAAGGCTTCAGAAAAGTTATCGTTCAACTCAAAAGTAGGAATTTGTCAATCCAAAGATTCTTTCTTCGGAGAGACAGAGCCATCTAGAATGCCTGTATCTGATTATCTTGATTCAAAGTGGAAAGCCTGGCAAGGAGGATCCGTAGGTGCATCTGAAATGGAAGCTGCAACACTATTCACCCTTTCAAGTATTTACAATGTTGCTGCTGGAGCAATTCTTGCTCTCGAAACATCAGATGAAGAAACAATAAAAAATATGACAAGCATTGTATTGGAAAGTATTTATCATATGGAGAAGGAGAGAAATAATGAGTAAAAAAGATGGTGTAGAAGAAGCAATCGGAGGGCTTCTTGATGCATATGACGATGATAAAGAAGCAATACAATACCATGTGCAGCTAAAAAAAGGAGATATAGCCGACTTCGTTATTATGCCTGGTGACCCAGGAAGAGTAGAGTTTATCGCGGACCATTTTGATAAAGCAGAGTTAGTAGCTGAAAATAGAGAATACAAGACTATGACAGGTGAATATAAAGGGAGACCGGTTGCTGTAACATCTACTGGTATTGGATGCCCGTCTACTGCTATTGCTGTAGAAGAATTAACTAATGTTGGTGCAAGAACATTTGTTAGGCTTGGTACTTCAGGAGCTATGCAGGAGTACACAAGGGTAGGAGAAAAAGTTATTGCAACAGGTGCGGTTAGGTATGAAGGTACTTCTGTTCAGTATATGCCAATAGAGTTTCCTGCTGTTGCATCACATGACATGACGATGGCTTTGAAGGATTCGGCTATCAAGAATAATATTGCTTATCATTTAGGAATTGTTCAATCAAAAGACTCATTCTATGGCCAGCACAACCCTGAAAAAATGCCTATTGCAGAAGAACT
>JAYZKG010000014.1:0-11156 GCA_036163695.1 Actinomycetota bacterium
TTAAGTCAGACTGAGCGACACCATCTCTTGCATCAACAGTTAGGACTAGCTGTTTGTTTGATTCTGCTACATCATTAGATTTGACAACTGACTCAATCAGGTCTGGAGGTAAGTTCTCAATAACATAGTATCCTAAGTCTTCAAAAACATTGCAACTTGCTGACCTACCAGCCCCTGAAAGTCCTAGGAGTATCAATACTTCTGGTCTCTTGTTATTACTGTTCACAAGTTAAGCTTAATATTGCATCACTAAATAAAACAGAAAATATTTATTATAAAATCAATTAGAGCTGTTCTTTTATATTGCTTATTCTTTCATTTGCAGGAGGATGAGAGTAGTAATATGAGCTATAAAATCTGTCTGGAGTTAAGGTAGATGCATTATCCTTGATAAGTTTTAATAGTGCTGAAATCATATTTTTTCCTTGTGTATGTTTTACAGCATAGTTGTCTGATTCGAATTCTCGCTTTCTACTAAAAAAAGAAGTAAGAGGGGTGGTGAAAAAAGAATATACTCCTATTACAAGGTAGAAAAGATAAATTTTTGAATATACAGTTAAGTGACTTAATCCATGTTCAATAAAAAAACTTTCTATATTAAAAAAGATATACAGTAAATAAAACCCAAAAAATGAAAGTAAGGTACTAGCAATCAATCCCTTTTGTATATGTTTTAATTTGTAGTGACCTAATTCATGAGCTAAAACAGATTCGACCTCTCCCGGTTTAAGAGTGGACAGAAGGGTGTCGTAAAAAACAATTCTTTTATTTTTCCCTATACCTGTAAAATAAGCATTTCCATGATTGCTACGAGTACTCCCATCCATAACAAACAATCCTTTGGCTTCAAATCCGATTTTTGTTAATAAAGAATTGATTACTTTTTCATATTCCGGATTGTCCAATTTCTTAAACTTATTAAATAAAGGAGCAATTACAGATGGGTAGATCCATAAAAGTAATAGTTGAAATATCATAAAGAAAATAAATGAATAGAGCCACCAAATATCATTGAACGCATTTATAAAATATGCCACTGAAAGAAATAAAGGGAGTCCAATGAGTAGTGAAAGGAATAAACTCTTTAATTTATCAAGGAGAAAAGTCTTATAAGTAGTATTATTAAATCCAAATTTCTCCTCAATATAAAAAGTTCTCACAATTGATACAGGAAGGGAGAAGATAAGATTAATAAAAATAAGAGAAGCTATAAGAAAAGAGCCATTCAGATAGTCGTTATCAGTTACTGTAGAGGAATACAATGACAGCTTAGAAAGGTAGCCTCCAATAGTCCAGAAAAGCAATATAAAAAGACCGTAGGCCCGGAAAATAAAACCATAATCTGATATTGTGATTTGGTAATCTGCAGCTTTCTGATGGTCAGCTAGATCAATAGAGCTCTTAAAATAATCTGGCACCTTTGCTCTATTTCTCTTTATACAGGCCCTGTTTCTGATACTTAAATAAACTTCCAATACTTCGCTAACGATTAAAAAACTTAGAAATAATATAAAATAATTAATATCTTGCGTTAAAAAATTCATAAACCTTCTCTGCAATACTAGGCTTAACAACTATTACTAACTCATCATAGCTTGCTTTGGAAATTTTAGTTAAGCTCCCAAACTCATTAAATAGTACTCTTAAAGTTTTATCTCCTACTCCTTGAATGCTTAATAAATCATTCTTTTTTAAAGACTTCACCCTAAGTCTTCTGTGTTCAGATAGAGCAAACCTATGAGCTTCATCTCTAATTGTAGTTAATATATTTAGGGCTTCTGAGTCCTCTGGTAAATTAATTGGCATTTTTCTATTCGGCAAATATACTTCTTCGTTTTTTTTTGCTAGAGAAATTATTGGTATTTCAAGAGCAAGGTGGCTGCATACCTTAATTGCTGAACTTAACTGTCCTTTCCCTCCATCTATAAGTATTAAATCAGGGGTTTTATCGAAACTGATATCTGATGAAGAATCATTACTTGCTAATCTCTTAAGTCTTCTAAACAATACCTCTTCAATTGATTTAAAATCATCCTGTCCAGAGAAAGATTTAATATGGAAAATACGATTTAAGGAGGTTTTAATTAAACCATCCTCCATAACAACCATTGAACCAACTCGATTAGATTCGCCCATGTTAGATATATCGTAACCCTCAATCCGGTATGGTATGTTTGGCAAGCTTAGATAATTCATTAACTGCTCTAAAGAAAGGGTTCTGAATTCAAGATCTGTTCTCCTTTTTAGATTACTTACTCTCCTCATTTCTTCTGCATCTATGATGAGAGTATTCAATATTTCACCCTTCCAACCTTTTTTTGGGAATTCAATAATTGTTTTATTTTGATTTTTCTTTGATATTATGCTTTCTATATCTTTTATATTTTTTACTTCATGATTAAGAAGAATTAATTCTGCTGAGTCTTCGTTTGATACTATTGACACAATCAATTCAGAGATGTAGGACTCTATGTCTGATGGTTCAAGTGGTTCTATTTTAATCTTTTTTTCACCCACTACTCTACCGTTTCGAATCATTGCACATGATGCTATAACATCAAACTTACCAATATTGATTGCTATTACATCAACGTTATGCTTATCAGACGACATAAGAATTTGAGATTCTCTAGCGCTTTCCAAATGTCTAATTAAATCTCTTGTTTTAGCAGCGTCCTCATAATTTTGATTAGAAGATTGTTGCTTCATAAGATCTTCTCTTACGGAAATTAACTCGTCTGAATGTCCTGTGTAAAACTTTTCTATTTCTTTAATAAAGCTAAAATATTTTTCCTTAGAAACTAAACCGACACATGGCGCGCAACACTTATCTATATCATATAACAAACAAGGCTTCTCTAATTTTTGATGCCTCTTAAATACAGATTCGTTGCAGGTGCGGACAGGATATATGTTTATTAAATGATCTAAAGATTTTCTAGCAGATCCAACAAAAGCAAAAGGACCAAAATTTAAATTATCCCTATTAAGATTCCTAGTTACTAAAACTCGTGCCCAATCCTGGTTTGTTATTGAGATGTAAGGGTAAGATTTATCATCTTTAAATTGTATATTATACTTTGGTCGATATTCCTGAATAAAAGAATACTCAGTTAGTAAGGCATCAGACTCTGATTTACTTATTAGAAAACTTACTTCTTTTGACTCACTTACTAATCTTTTTACTTTCCATGGGGAGTTAGGGTTAAAATATGACCCCACTCTTTTTCTAAGATTTTTTGCTTTTCCAACATATAGGGGTATCTCGTTCCTATCTTTAAATATATATATACCAGGCTTATTAGGTATTTCAGAATTAGGAAGCTTATCCATCTAGTATGTACTCTTTCAAATGCTTTCCTGTTAAGCTTTCTCTATTTTTGGACAATGCTTCAGGAGTCCCTTCTCCAACTAACTTACCCCCATACTTACCGCCGCCTGGGCCTAAATCAAGAATCCAATCGGCATTTTTAATTACTTCCATATTATGTTCAATAATTAAGACCGTATTGCCTTTATCAACTAATAAATGTAATACTTCAAGAAGCTTTTCTATATCTGCGAAATGCAAGCCGGTAGTTGGTTCATCTAGAATATACAATGTTTTTCCTGTTGATCTTTTACTTAATTCTTTAGCAAGTTTTATCCTCTGAGCTTCTCCGCCTGATAAAGTAGTAGCTGGTTGGCCCAATTTTATATATGATAAGCCTACTTCGTGAAGGGTTGACAGGATTCTATTTAATGATGGTTGAAATTCAAATATATTTCTTGCATCTTCAACAGTCATATCAAGAATATCTGCAATGCTATTGCCTTTCCATTGAATAGCTAGAGTATCAGAATTAAATCTTGATCCTTTACAATCTTCACAAACGACATAAACATCTGGTAAGAAATACATTTCTACTTTAATATTTCCATCACCTCTGCACTCTTCACACCTGCCTCCTGGAACATTAAAAGAAAAACGTCCAGGCGTATAGCCTCTTACCCTACTTTCTTCAATTTGTGAATAAAGTTTTCTGATATGGTCAAATGCTCCGGCATATGTTGCAGGATTTGACCTTGGAGTTCTCCCAATAGGTGTTTGGTCAATTATTACCATCCTATCTATATTTTCAATACCATTTATATTCTTAAATTTACCTGGAACCACAATCTCATTATTTAATTCTCTATTTATCGCTTTAGCTAAAACTTCTTGTATTAAAGTAGATTTTCCACTTCCTGAAACTCCAGTTACGGCAATTAACTTATTTAAAGGTATATCGATTGTTAGATTCTTTAAATTATTTTCAGACGCCCCTCTTAAAACAATCTTCTTTTTGTTACCGTTTCTTCTTATAGACGGAAGAGGAACAGTAGTTCTTTTTGATAAATACGATCCAGTTAAAGATTTTTTTGAATTTGCTACCTCTCTCCAAGTACCCTGACTAACAATTTTTCCTCCCATTTCGCCTGCACCCCAACCTATATCAATCAAGTGGTCTGATCTAGTCATAGTATCTTCGTCATGCTCAACAACTAAAACTGTATTTCCCAAATCTCTTAATTTTTCTAACGTATCAATTAGTTTCCTGTTATCAGAATGATGTAAGCCTATGGAAGGCTCATCGAGAACATATAAAACGCCTGTTAATCCAGATCCAATTTGTGTTGCGAGCCTGATTCTTTGTGATTCACCACCAGATAATGTTGATGCACCTCTGTTAAGTTGTAAATAGCTCAACCCTACTTGATCAAGAAATTTTAGCCTTTCTTTTATTTCTCTGATAATTGGTTGAGAAATTTTTAATTCGTTACCTTTTAACTTGAGCTTGTAAATTGCTTTGAGTGCATCATCAATAGGTAGAGAGTTGAAGTCGTGCATAAAGTATTTTCCTACTTTTACATTTCTTGCTCTAGTATTTAATCTTGCTCCTTCACATTCAATACAAGGCTTTTCTCTCATAAATTGAAGGTAATATTTTTTTGCTAAATCAGAAGTTGTTTCTGTATACATTTTTTTAAAATACGGCACAATTCCTTTAAATGGTTTTTCCCATTCTCTATCTCTACCAAATCGATTCCTATATTTAATAAGAATTTTCTTCTTTCCAGTTCCATAAAGAAATAAGTCTTTTTCTTTTCTCGTGAAGTCTTTATAGGGTTTATCTTTTGATATGTTGTACTTATCACAGACACCATGTATTTGAGCTCTAAAATATCTTCTACTGGACATTCCTGGGAATACGTTATCATTTATACTAAGGTTCTGATCTCTAACTAGCAAAATTTCATCAATCTCATAATTTACACCAAGACCATTACAATCTTCACAAGCACCAAAAGGTGAATTGAATGAAAAATTCCTAGGCTCAAGAGCATCATATGAAATCCCGCATTTAATACAACCAAGTTCTTGACTATAGGAATGCACATTTCCATCATGTTTTATATCAACTTGCCCATCAGTTAAGCCTGCGGCTGCTTCAACTGACTGACTTAGTCTACGGCTAGTTGCACTTGATAATTTTATTCGATCAACCACAACAGATATATCGTGCTTTACATATTTATTTAACTTTTCAGCCTCTTCTAATCGAATAATCTCCCCATCAGTTTCTACTCGTGTGAATCCTTTATTAATCAAATCACGATACAAACTTCTGAATTCTCCTTTTCTTGATTTGATTAATGGAGCAAGAATGTCTACTTGTGAACCATCAGCAATGTTCTTTATTTGATTTACTATAAACTCAATAGACTGCTTACTAATCTTTTCTCCACACTCAGGACAAAAGCTTGTCCCTATACGAGCCCATAATAATCTCAAATAATCATGGATTTCTGTAACTGTGCCTACAGTTGATCTTGGTGACCTTGACGATGTTTTTTGATCTATCGCTATAGCTGGAGAAAGTCCTTCAATATTTTCGACATCAGGTTTTTCCATTTGTCCAAGAAATTGCCTAGCATACGCAGACAAACTTTCTACATACCTTCTTTGTCCTTCTGCATATATTGTGTCAAATGCTAAAGAAGACTTTCCGGATCCAGATAAGCCAGTAATGACTACTAGCTTATCCTTTGGAATGTCTACGTTTATATTTTTTAGATTATGTTCTCTTGCTCCTTTTACTTTTATATATTTATTTTCAGCCATAACTATTAATTTCTTTTATTTCCTTACTTAACTCTTTTAGTTCATCTCTCAAACTTGCAGCCACCTCAAATTCAAGCAATTCTGCTGCTGCCTTCATCTCATCTTCTATTTTTGCCTTCAAGCTGTTCAAGTCTTTTTTCGATGCATTCTTTATATCTAGCTTTATATTCCTCTTTTCAGAACTATTAGGCTTAACCTTCTCGACGAGTTCAAGGATATCTGATATTTCTTTATTAATTGTCTTAGGTGTAATGCCGTTATCTTTGTTATAAATTTTTTGTTTTTCTCTTCTTAAATTTGTTTCGTTTATTGCCTTTGACATAGAGTCAGTAATTTTATCTGCATACATAATGACATAGCCATCTTTATTTCTTGCAGCTCTACCAATAGTCTGTATCAGACTTGTTTCCGACCTTAAAAATCCTTCTTTGTCAGCATCAAAAATTGCTACAAGTCCAACTTCAGGTAAATCAAGGCCTTCTCTTAGTAAATTAATCCCAACTAAAATATCAAACTCTCCTTTTCTTAAATCACGAAGTATTTCAATCCTTTCAAGAGTATCGATATCTGAATGAAGATATCTAGTTTTATATCCAGATTCAAGTAGATAATCAGACAATGCCTCACTCATCTTTTTTGTTAAAGTTGTAACTAAGATGCGGTATCCATTTTTAATAACTTGATCAATTTCGTTTTTTAAATCTTCAACTTGGTTTCGAGTATCTCTAATTTGAACTTCGGGATCAACTAATCCAGTAGGCCTAATTATTTGTTCAACAAACACAGAGGAGTTTTCCTTCTCCCACTTCCCAGGAGTTGCAGATACGAGTATTGTATTACCTACCTTCATTTCCCACTCGTCAAACATAAGTGGCCTATTGTCTAATGCAGCAGGTAATCTAAATCCATAATCGACCAATGTTGTTTTTCTTGATTTATCTCCTTCATACTGCCCTCTAATTTGAGGAATAGCCTGATGAGATTCGTCTATAACCATTAAAAAATCTTCAGGAAAGTAGTCCAGCAAAGTAAAGGGAGGCTCTCCTGTTGATCTTCCATCAAAATATCGAGAATAATTTTCAATTCCAGAACAAAAGCCAATTTCTTTAAGCATTTCGATATCAAATAATGTTCTTTGCTCAATCCTTTGAGCTTCTAGTAATTTCTCTTCTTTCTTAAATTTTTTTATTGATTTATTTAAATCTCTGTTTATTTCTGTAATTACATCATCAATCAAATCTCGTGAAGCTGCGTAATGAGTGGCAGGGAATATTGCTAATTCGTTAACACTCCCTACTAACTCACCAGTAACATCATCTATGCTTGATATTCTTTCAAGAGTATCTCCAAAAAACTCTAGCCTCCAAATTATATCTTCATACACAGGAAATACGTCTAGGGTATCCCCTCTTAACCTAAAACTACCTCTTGTAACAACTAAATCATTTCTCTTATACTGTTGAGCTATCAATTGTTTTAAGATTGCCTCCAAATCATATTCCTGATTTACTTTAAGTGGAATCATGTGTTTTTTATATTCATCTGGAGGGCCTAGACCATAAATACAAGATACTGAAGAAACGACAATTACATCATCTCTCATTAAAAGTCCACTTGTCGCCGAATGTCTTAATTTGTCAATTTCTTCATTTATGTTGGCATCTTTTTCTATGTAAGTATCGCTTTTAGGAACATAAGCTTCAGGTTGATAGTAGTCATAATATGATACGAAATATTCAACTCTGTTATCTGGGAAAAATCTCTTGAACTCATTAGCTAATTGTGCAGCTAAGGCTTTGTTTGGAGCTAAAATCAATGTCGGTCTCTGAAGCTCTTCTATCAGCCAAGCTATAGTTGCAGACTTACCTGAACCTGTTATACCTTTTAATACAGAAAATTTATTTCCGCTTAAAACAGAAGATTTTAATTGATTTATAGCTTCTTGCTGATCTCCTGCTGGCATAAAATTTGCATTAACCTTTAAGCTACTCATCTAACCAGTTCCATTCTTTAAGAAGAGACATAACTTCTTTAATTAAATTATCTTTGCTTAAGTTATCAATGCAGTAACCCAAAGACTCCCACCATTCATTATCTTGTTGTGTAGCAATTCTTCTTTTTATATCATCTAATTCCATACCTCTTTTTATTAATCTATCAATTCTTATTGTTTCAGGAGCATTTACTACGATCGTTTTGTAGTCTTCAAATACTTTCTGTGGTGCTGATACCTCGATAAAACCATATTTATCAATTGAATCCATCCAATTAATTGTTTTTATATTTACTTTTGGGTGGATAAATTCTTCAAGTTGTTTTAATTTTTCTCTATCTGAAAAAACTATTTTTGACAGTATTTCCTTATGAAATTTACCCTCTATAAAAACTTCACTAAAATTTTCTTTTATATAATTTTGACCTTCAGGTGAATACAGTATTTCATTCGCTACTTCATCTAAATCAAGAACTTCATATCCTTTATCAGCTAGAACAGCTCCTAAATATGACTTACCAGAACCGATAGGTCCAGTAATAATGCAGATATAATTATCCATAGTAATAAGAATAAACTATTAGACAGAAAATGCTTAGAATAAGTAGCTTAACTACTACCTATACCTCTTTCTTTTAACTCTTCTAATATACTTTCAAGTGACTCATCAATGCCTTTTACTTTCTGCCTTTGAGGTTGTGGGTCTTTTTCAGTTTGAGTTGAGTGCATTTCGACTGATTTTTCTTCAAGATCTTCTTCATCTTTCCATTCAGGATCTGCTTGTTTTATTGATAGAGCGACTTTTCTTTTGTCACTATCAATTTCAATTAGCTTTATCTGGACCTTTTGGCCAATTCCAAGTTCTAGTTCAGGAGATTTAATTTCAGTTAAGGATATTTCTGTCACATGTACGAGACCTTCAACTCCTCCAGCTAATGTAACAAAGGCGCCGAATGGAACGACTTTGCTTACCACTCCATCAGCAATATCCCCTTCCTTGAAATTTAATGAAAAATTTTCCCAAGGATCATCTGTAACTTGTTTTATTGATAGAGAAATTCTGCTTTTATCAGTGTCAATTTCTAAAACCTTGACATCAACCTTGTCACCTACTTTGACTACTTCATTTGGATTCTCAACATGTCTCCATGACAATTCAGATACATGAACTAAACCGTCCATACCTCCTATGTCTACAAAAGCACCAAAATTGACTATTGATGAAACTTTTCCTTCCTTAATATTTCCAACTTCTAAATCATCAAGGAATTCCTGTCTTTCATCTGACATTTCTTCCTCCATATACGCTTTCCTAGATAAAACAATATTATTTTTTTGTCTATCAAACTCTACAATTTTTGCTTCGATCTCTTTTCCATTAAAAGAATCTAGATCCTTAATCCTTCTAACATCAATCAGCGATGCTGGCAAAAAACCCCTCACTCCGATGTCAACTATCAGTCCTCCTTTAACAACCTCGACCACAGTACCTTTAACACTTGATCCTTCTTTGGTTAGTTTTTCAATTTCTTTCCAGGCCTTCTCATATTTTGCTCGCTTCACTGAAAGAAGTAGTCTTCCATCATCATCTTCTTTATTAATAACCAGAGCTTGAACTTTATCACCAATATTCAATATAGATCTCGGGTCTTTATCTTTCTGTACTGACAGCTCTCTTGATGGAATAACCCCTTCAGACTTGTAACCTACGTCAACCATTATTTCATTACGAGTGACACTAACAACCGTGCCTTCAATAATGTCCCCATTAGCAAAGTTAACCATTGTTTGTTCAAGAACCTCTGGGAAATCTTCGGGAGCGATTGAGTCAGGGAGGTTAACTACATTAGTTGGAGAGACTTTCTCTCTATCTACAATTTTGTCTGTCATATATCTTTATTGTTTCCCTCTTATTTCTTAGACTTTTATACAATAACATGTTTGAAATTTATATATACTATTAATTATTATTTGACAAATCTTTGTTAATTTTTGAGTTCACATATAAAGGAACTGTTATCCCTGAGACCTTTTCCATTATGCTTATAACTATTTTTTCTATTTTTTGTACGTCCTTTTCATTGCACTCAACCACAATTTCGTCATGAACTTGTAAAACTAGATAAGCATTATTAAATTTGGTTGCTAATACTTTATCAATTTCAATCATTGCTAATTTCACTATATCTGAGGCTGTACCCTGAATAGGAGCATTCATAGCCATTCTCTTACCGAGTGCGTAGATCTGTTTATTTTGAGATTGTAGTTCTGGTATGTACCTTTTTCTTCCATAGACGGTTTCTGTGTACCCGTTATCTTTAGCTGAAGATACAATCTCTTCTAAATAACTTTTTACCTTTGGAAATTGTATGAAATATGAATCAATAAGATTGTCAGCTTCTTTTTTAGATATACCTAAATTTTTAGACAAACCATAAGATTCCATACCATATAGCAATCCAAAATTAATTTCTTTAGCTTTACGCCTCATTTCATAAGAAACGTTATCCAAACTTAAATTAAATATCCTAGAAGCAGTTTCAAGGTGAATGTCTTTTTCTCTTTCACTTAGAATTTTTTTCATAGATGTATCTTTACTCATATGAGCTAAAACCCTCAGTTCTATTTGAGAATAATCAGCAAGAATAAAAGACCTTCCTGCTGGAGCAACGAAAAATTCTTTAATTTTTCTTCCTAAATCTGTTTTCGTAGGTATGTTTTGTAAATTTGGTTTCTCTGAAGAAAGACGACCAGTTGATGTCCCGTAAAGATTAAAATGAGAATGAACTTTTCCATCAATTATATCGCTGGAAAGGCCATCTATATATGTAGACCGTATTTTCTCTATCTCACGATATTCAAGTAAATATTTTCCTATTTCATAATTTTTAGACAATTCATCTAATACTGAAGCATCTGTAGATGGTGCGCCTTTTGGTGTTTTTTTCAATACTGGTAACTCAAGTTTTTTGTAGAGTACTTCTGATAGCTGCTTTGGAGAGTTTAAATTAAATTCGG
>JAYZKG010000015.1:0-9143 GCA_036163695.1 Actinomycetota bacterium
ATTATTTCTTCAACATCAAGCAGTCTAAGCTTTGAATATAATTCAGATAACCAAGATTGTGTCAACTTATGCATATGTACTTTTTTTGAATCATATGAAGTCAGCCCAAGAGAAATTGCTCCTAAAGAAGTAAATGTTCCAGCAGTGCCTATAGCAATCACTTCATCAGAAAGGAAATCAGCTTGCTCTTCTTTCTGAATCCTTGATTTTATTATTTCTACTGCTACTTTTTCCTGAATCTCGTCTACTGGTCTACTCCGAAGAATCTCTTCAGTCATTCTTACTACTCCAATTTGATAACTGTAAGGAACAACAATGTTATCTTTTGCAAAAATAATTTCCGTACTTCCACCACCAATATCAAAGAGGACTGAACTCGAACTTTGATTTAATTCGTACAATGCTCCTGAATGAGTTAACATTGCTTCTTCTTCTCCAGAAATGATTTCAATATTAATATTGAAATCATTTTTTATCATTTCAACAACATTAAGAGCATTGCTACTGTCTCTCATTGCTGATGTGCCTATTGCAAATATAGATTCTATTTCGAACTTATTAAAATCTTGTTGAAAAGTTTCCATTGCGCTATGTACCCTTTGTATGGCGTTGCTTGAAATTGAATTTGAGGTAAGTAGTCCTTCCGCCATTCTTGTTACAATGTGTTTTTTTAATTTTTTTTCAATTTTTTTATTCTCTACTGATGCAATAAGTATTCGCGTCGAATTAGATCCGAAATCAACTGCAGCATAATTTACCATCTGCTCTTCCATTTTGGATTAAAACTGAGCATTGAACCTTCTCCCTCAACACAAGGAGTAGAGCAATCATATCCTCCAATTAACGAATCTACAGATTCACCTATTGGATTTTTCCCAGTTGCAAGATGGTCAGCCAAATGAGCATGCAAACATTTGATGTGATCTGTAGTCCCTCCAACACCACCTGTTGGAGATATGTTCGATGACCCTTTTTCTAAATTGGCTCTATCTTTTCTATAACTTTCTTGTCTTTTTTTCCATAAAGTGCGTAACTTGCCTTTGACATGTACCATTTCGTCAAATATCTTGACCATACCTTTTTCTTCTAGTGAAGAAACTCTATTTACTAACAATGGACAAGTTAACCAATAGGTAGTTGGGAAAGGTGTGCCATCGTCTAGGTTTGGAGGTACCCGTGTAACTACGGGCAAATCGAAGTTACACCTACATAGAACATCTACTTCGGATCTTATTTTTCGCCTAAGTTGAAGTTCAACTATTTCTTTATCATTATTACTTTTCATTTCTCCCAGTAATAAAATTAATAAACTTTTCAACCAAACTTATCTCATTGTCTTTACCAAATATTTCAGAAAGTGGTGGGACAGGTTCAGGAACTTTTACTATATAAATAATCTCTCCTTCTTTACCATATCCTTCTCTTCTTAGTATTTTTTCTATCATTTCAGGCTCTTCTAAATCTTCAATTTCTTTCTCTAGCTGTAAAGCTTGTTTTCTTAGAGAGGATAGTTCTTGTTCTTTGTATATTTTTTCACTCCTTATAGTTTCTAATTCTGTAAATGAAATATCTAACATCAAAAATGTTAAGCCAGTGATTAGGAGAAAAATGATAATTTTTTTTAATACAGAATCAAGCTTTTCCATATTAAATCTTCCAGGATTCGTTATCGAATACCTCATCTCCTAATTTCTCAGAGAGTCTAAGTATCTCATTGAATTTAGTAGTTCTTTCGGTTCTAGCAGGAGCACCTGTTTTAATCTGACCACAACCAACACCGATAGCTAAATGGCTAATAAAAGAATCCTCTGTCTCTCCAGATCTATGTGAAATCACTGAAGTATAACCATTCTCTTTAGCAAGTTTTAATGTGTTTATAGTTTCTGTAAAGGTTCCTACTTGATTCAATTTAATCAATATTGAATTTGCACATCTTTTTTCTATCCCCTTTTCTAAAATACTCTCATTTGTTACAAACAAATCATCTCCAACTAGTTGAATCTTTGAACCTAATGCTTCTGTAAGATTTCTCCAACCTTCCCAGTCGCTCTCTGCCATTCCGTCTTCAATTGAGATAATTGGATACTTGTCTACAAGATTAGAAAGAAATGAACTCATTTCTTCACTATTCAGTTCATTACCTTCAACAATATATTTACCGTCTTTATAAAATTCGCTAGATGCAACATCTAAAGCCAGGGAGACCTCTTGTCCAGGTGTATATCCTGCTTTTGAAATTGCATCTATGATTATATCTAAAGCAACTTGCGATGATTCTAGATTAGGAGCAAAGCCTCCTTCGTCCCCTACATTTGTAGACATCATATCTTTTTTTAATTCACCTTTTAGAACATGATAAATCTCAACTCCAGCACGCATACAATCTGAGTACCTACTAAAGCCATGTGGAACGATCATGAATTCTTGTATATCTATATTATTGTCTGCATGTGCCCCACCATTTAATATGTTCATTAATGGTAAAGGAAGTTTGGGTTCTCCATATACTGCTGGAATTAATTCAAAAAGATCTTTCCCAACCAAAGAAGAATGAGCTCTAATGTTTGCTAAAGAAACAGCAAGCATGCTGTTCGCACCCAATTTCTTTTTATTTTCAGTACCATCTAAATCAATTAATTTAGTATCGATTAAGTCCTGTTTTGAACAGTCTTCACCTATTAGTTCTGGTTTAATATATGTTTCAATATTGCTTAAAGCTTTCTCTACACCTTTGCCTTGATACTTCGACCCACCATCTCTTAATTCATGTGCTTCAAGTGTTCCTGTTGAAGCTCCTGACGGGACAGATGCTAAACCCTTAATTCCCCCATTAAGAATTACTTCAGCCTCAATAGTAGGATTCCCTCTGGAATCAAGTATCATTCTCGACTTTATGTCGGATATTAAATTTTTCATAACCCTGTTATATACAATCTATCAAAAAATTAATCTTCTTTTAAGCTTTTTTCTTTTTTCTTTGCTTCAGTCCATAGGTCATTTGGGTCTTTCTCTGTTGAATTCAATCCTGATTCAACATATTGAGCTCTAAATAAAAACTTTTTTACAGCTTTTCTTAGTTCTATCTCAGAGTCAGTTTCAAGATATCTTGATATATTTACTAGAGAAAACAGTATGTCTCCAAATTCTTCTCTTTTTTGCTCTACCGAAGTAGCACTATTAAATTCTTCTACTTCTGTGAAAAAATCTTCAACTGCACTATCTAAATTGTCATAAGTTAAGCCGATTGTTTTTGCTTTTCTCTGTACTTTTGCAGCAAATTCAAGAGAAGACATGTTTTTATCTAGGTCATCAAAAATTGACTCTCCCCCTCTACTCTTTTGTTTACGAACTTCCCATGCACTTTCTACTTCTTCTGCTGAATCATAAGATTCATCTTTAAATACATGCGGATGCCTATTTATAAGTTTTTGATTTAGAGACTCGAAAACATCATCGATTGTAAACTCTTTTTTTTCTTCTGCTATTTGCGAGTGAAGGAGTATTTGAAAAAGCAGATCTCCTAGCTCAAGTTTTAAGTCTTTGTATGAATCTCTTTCTTCTAGGTTACTAATAGCTTCTACCACTTCGTATGCTTCTTCAATTAAATGCCTCGAAAGAGTTTCGTGTGTTTGCTTTTTATCCCAGGGGCATTCTTTTCTCAATGTTGAAACAGTCCTGAGAAGATTATTTATTTCTGAATTGATTTCTGACATTAATTTTTCACTCCTATATTAATTAGGCCTTTTGAATTTAACCATTGGATTGTATCAAGTATAAATTGATCTATAGACTTGTACTGCAAACCCAGTTCCCTTTCTGCTTTTGAACCATCATATTTATGTCCATGTAGCATAACTCTCAAAGACTCGGAACAAATAATTGGGCTAGTTCTAGTTAGTGATTTGTATATATCACCAAAGATACCAAGTTTGTTAATCAATGTTTTTGGTAGATACATTACATTTTTATCCCATTCAGTTAGTTCTCTTAATTTATTTATTAACTCTTCAGACGGCATATGAAAACTATTTAGTATATATCTTTCCCCGTCTAAACCTTTTGTTGCCCCTAGTAAGTGGCCTTTGGCACAGTCTTCAATATCAATTATGGAAATGTTATTTTTTATCATAAAAGGAGAAGATGAGTTTAATACATATCTCAATATTTTCGCTGTCCCAGAGCTTCTGCCAGGTCCTTGAACAGATGACGGATTAATGGTAATAAATTTAAAGTTCTTATTAATACTGAAAGCTTTCTCTTCAGCAAAATATTTAGACTCTTCATATTTACTTAAAAATGTGCCCCTGTGATTTGTTGTTTCAGAAGCTAGAGCTCCGTGTGCTTCACCTATAGTTACAGCAGATGAGGTGTAGACGAAAGATTCGACATTTGCTTTGTTTGATGCATTGATCATGTTCTCTGTACCTTCAATATTTACTTTGAACATTAGAGATGGATTTTTTGAACACATCTCATTAACTCCAGCTACATGGAAAACCAAATCCGCATCACCTATTTTTTCATCTAAATCTTGATCTAGTATGTCTCCATATATAGGTACTGCATTGTAGCTATTAACAATGCTCTTTCCTTCTTCTGATCTAACAAGTGCCTTAATTGAAATATCTAATTTTGATAATTCTTCTAATATCTTTCTTCCAACTATGCCAGTGGAACCAGTAATGAAAACTTTGCTGTAAGGAAATTTATCATCCATTATTGATTAAAGTATGACCTAATGTACTGATAGCCTGTGAAATACGAGACTACTAGAGAAGAGTATAGAATAATTTCAGCAATCGAATACCCTAAAATAAAGAGAGGAAAATCAACTAACAGAAAACCAATAGCCCAAAATTGTAAACTTGCTTTTATCTTTCCTCCCCAACTTGGAGGAATTGATATTCCTTCTGTGCCAGCTAAGCCTCTCAACCCAGTAATGACAAACTCCCTCGTAATCAGCAAAAGAGTAACCCAAATCCCTACTCTTCCAACAAACATCAAGCCCAAAAGAATTGAGGTCAAAAATACCTTATCAGCAATTGTATCTAGGAATGCTCCTAATTTTGAAGTTACATTCCACTTTCTTGCTAACATCCCATCAAAAAAATCTGTCCAGGCTCCTACGAATGCTAAGACTGCAGGAACAAGCATAAGCCCGCTTTGAGATCCATCCATCAATATTAAATACATAACAAATGGGCCAACAATAATTCTAAATAGGGCTAGATAGTCTGGTATTTTATTTTTCATACAATCAAAGATTAGACTACATCAATTATTCTTCGTTCAGAAGCTTTTTTTATTGCAATTTCTTTATCTTTTATAAAAGCCTTTAATACTTCAACAGAATCCATAGCTAAAAAATTTGCTTCTTCTATTTCGTCATCAAAAAATGTAGACAAAACGTAATCTGCAGGATTAACTCCCTTGCGTGGTCGACCTAAACCTAGTTTTAACCTATAGTATGAATCTGAGCTAAGCTCTTGGTTAATCGATTTAACTCCATTATGTCCACCGTCGCTCGATCCCAACTTAAGTCGCAATCTTCCAAAAGGTAAGTCTATGTCATCATGAATAACACAGATATTATTAGGAATTAAATCATTTTGATTCAAAATACTTCTCATAGCAACCCCCGAATTATTCATTGAAACCTTTGGTCTAGCAAGTAAAATGCTATGGCCATCAATCTCAATTAATGCTTCCTCATAAGTTCCTTCTTTATTAATAGAAAACTTAGTTTTAGTTTTTTCTGCAAATAATCGAACTACTAGCTCTCCTATATTATGTCTAGTGTCTTTGTAGGTGCCATCTGAATTCCAAAGACCGAAAAACAAATAATCGACTTTATTCAGTGGACTCTTCCTCTTCAGCTGCTTCTCCTTCAGCTGCTTCTCCTTCAGCTGCTTCTCCTTCAGCTGCTTCTCCTTCAGCTGCTTCTCCTTCAAGAAGTTCCTCACCTTCAAGAAGTTCATCTACCTCTTCTTCTTCTACAACAGCTCTAGGGATATTTACGGTAACAAGTAGGGAATCATCTTCTTCTCTAGCTAATTCAACATTTTCAGGAAGATCAACATCCTGAACTGTTCTAACATCACCAACTTCCATCTCGCTTATCTCAAGCTGAAGAGATGTTGGAATTTCAGTAGCTATTGCTGAAATAGTAACAAAAGATTGAACTGTCTGGACAACGCCTCCTTCTTCTTTTACCCCAGTAGGTATTCCGGAAAACTCTACAGTCACATCTACTGTAACTTTCTCAGTTAAATCAATCTGTACAAAGTCTACATGAAGTATTTCATCTTTATATGGATGATGTTGTATCTCTCTTGGAAGTGTTGTTAGTTTTTTTGAGTCATCGATATTTAAGTTGATAATTACATTTGAACCTGCTTCAGTTTTTAATGAATTCTTAAAATCTTTTGAATTAACCAAAATAGACACAGGGTCCATGCCTAAGCCATAAACAACTGCTGGCATCTGGCCTTCCCTTCTCTGCCTTCTAGCATCAGGTGAGCCTATCTCTCCTCTGGTTTCAACATTTAAATCGACTTGCATTTTTTTTCCTAAGAATAATTAAGAATACTAATATTTTTTTTTAACTTTTAATATTAATTAAGCTTTTTCTGTTGCCTTTCTAGCTGACACTACAGCAAACGTAAGAGTTAATATAGCAAAACCTCCAGAAAACAAGACCCCCTTGGCAATTATATCTGTAATCCATCCATCAATCATTATTGCACGCATAGCTTCAATAACATAAGTAGTTGGGTTATAAGAGGCTGCACTTTCTAACCAACCTTTCAATGCATACCTTGGTGTAAATGTAGGAGCAAGGAAAAGGGCTGGGAAAAAAAGAAATGTTGCAGCCTGGGCTCCCTGAGAGGATCCGGAACGAACACCTGCAGCAACTGAATATCCTGCAAAACCCATGCCCCATAGAAGAGCAATGCCTAAAACTGCTAAATACCCTAGGGGACCTGCTGCTGGATCTGCTCCAATTATTGAACCTATGGTTAGAATTAATCCTGCTTGAAGCAATACTCGTATGGCTCCCACAAGGATTGGTGCAAGAATTATTGCCCATTTTGATATTGGCATACCTTGGTATCTTTTAAAGACACCCGATTCAATATCTTCAACTAAATAAACGCCCGAAGCACCGCCTGATACAGATGCTGAGACTATAGATACAGGGAGGATAAAATTAACAAAGTTTCCTTTTGCAAAATCAAATGGAGTTCCTGCTGCACTTCCTCCAAAAACTCCACCTAGTGCTCCGTCGTAAACAAACAAAAAAAATGCAGAGATAATTATATTTGGCAACTCTGCTAAAGGTCTTCTTACTACTCTCAAAATGAGTCTTTTAGTAAGTATCCTAAGTTGTAGAAAAAATGAAGAGTTTACATTTATATCAACCATTAAGAAACCTCTTCTTTGTTTTCTTCTGTTTCATCTTCTGCTCCTTCTAGTCGGTAACCAGTAACTTGCAAAAAAACATCATCAAGGGTCGGCTTACTTGCAGAGACAGAAACTACTTCGATATTGTTTTCTGATAGCATTGCAAAAAGTGGAGGAATCTTTTTTGCTCCATTCTCAACAGTAACTCTTAATTCTGAATTCTCTATCTCTGAGTCTTCGATTAAAGAATTTGCCTTAAGTACGCTTTCTTCATCTGTAAAAGAAAAAGTAATTACATCTCCTCCGACCAATGATTTGAGTTCGTCCGGACTCCCTTCCGCAACAACAAGTCCTTGATCAATTATGGAGATCCGATCTGCAAGTTCGTCTGCCTCTTCAAGGTATTGAGTAGTTAAAATAATAGTAACTCCGGAGTCTCGAAGTCTTTTGATTTCATCCCAGAGGACTCTTCTTGACCCAGGATCTAGCCCTGTAGTAGGTTCATCAAGAAATAGTACTTCTGGACTATGAACTAAGCTGAGACCTAAGTCTAACCTTCTCTTCATGCCTCCAGAGTATGTTTTCACTCTTCTATCTGCAGCCTCTGATATACCTACTAAATTAAGTAGGTCATTGGATTTTTTCTCTGCTTCTTCCTTACTAAAGCCCCATAAACGAGCTGTAGTATAAAAAAGCTCTCTCCCAGTTAAGATATTGTCTATCCCTGTATCTTGAAGTGCAACTCCTATCTTCTTTCTTACATCTTTATCTTGTTTTTCAACATCAAAACCTTGTATAACACCTATCCCTGAAGTGATCCTTAATAAGGTAGTGAGCATTAGAATTGTTGTACTTTTCCCAGCTCCATTAGGGCCTAAGATACCAAAAATTTCACCTTGATTAACTTGGAAACTTACATCTTTAACAGCTTCTACATCACCTTGTTTAGTTTTAAATGTTTTCTTTAAATTTTTTGCTTCTACTGCAAACAACTTTGGCCTTTCTTATCAACCTATTTATGAAATAATAGATTAGTTCTATTTTTAATGGCCTCGTAGCTCAGGGGATAGAGCACAGGTTTCCTAAACCTGGTGTCGCAGGTTCGAATCCTGCCGAGGCCGCTTAAGGATAGTAAGCTCTGCCCGTTCCCGCTTCAATTGAAGGGATTACAATATTTCTTTCAGATTCCGGACCTGTAATCCAAGTGTCAAACTCTGAATAAAATTCTTCTGTTGAGAATCCAAAAGTTTTTTGGAATGTCTCTTCACGATCTTTAGTTTCTTTTAGTGTAGGATAATAATTTGTTTCAAAAACATAAGGGTCTTTCACTTTGTGAGCTAAGTATGCACTTGCCCACAATCCCCAGTTGTAACCTGCTTGCCTGCAAGGAAGCTGGTATGTTATATCTCTGATGCTTGTGCCTGGACATTGTTGCATGTCATCCTCACCATTGTTATAACGGTTTTTATACTCTTGTTGCATTGACCTTACACCTGTTAGTACCCCTCTTCCGTTTAATTCTTGTCCATAGATAAGTTCCATAAAAACTGCTGTTCCTTCAACGAACGACATCGGCCCCATAAGACTATCTAGTGTCTCTCCATCAAATTGACATCTGTTCCCATCACAATTGTAAAATGGATTAATATGGGCCTGCTGAAAAGCATGCCACCATTCATGGCTGATAGCTATTATCTCGCTGTTGTATCCTTCTGCACTTGTGCTTTCAAGTCCTACAG
>JAYZKG010000016.1:0-10025 GCA_036163695.1 Actinomycetota bacterium
TTGTTGATACATAAAGAGTATCTTGATGAACAAATACCAGGAATACTTGCAGGGTATTTAGTTTATGCAGGTCTCCTAAAGGATCGAGAAGACCCATCAGTTTTTGCTCGAACAATAATGGAGGAAATTTTAGGGAGACCACTATCTCCAAAAGCTATAGAGTTAATTCCGATTTCACATGACGTGTGATGGACTATGAAATAAAATTTAATGGGATTAAGTTCAGGTCTAAGCATGGAATGTACCCAAGCGAAAAAGAAACAGATCAGTTATTTGTTATTGATTTATCCCTAGTCTCTATTCTGGAAGAAGAATTCAATGACGAAATAAATAGTGTTATTAATTATGAAGAAGTGTTTAATGAAGTAAAAAAAATTATGGATTCCAACCCCGTAGACTTAATTGAAACTCTTGGTAAGAAGATTATATACAGTATGGAGAGGTTTTCTCCAAAAAGTGTTACTGTAACGATACACAAGCCACAAACAAGAATGAGTAAATATAGTGATGATATTTCAGTATCACTGAGACACTCTTTTGAATAATATAGCTTATTTATCTTTAGGAACCAACATAGGTAATAGAAAGAATAATTTAAAGGCAGCATGTAATGAACTAAGAAAGAATGTAAGTATAGATAAAATTTCAAAAGTTTATGAAACAGAACCAGTCCACTATGAAAATCAAGACCCTTTTTTTAATTGCGGAGTCCAAATAACCTGCAATCAAGATCCGTTTGAATTATTAAAACTAATTAAATTGATTGAAAAAAAAATTGGAAGAGTTAAGTCAATTAAGCATGGCCCCAGGCTGATAGATATAGATATAGTTTTTTTTCAGTCTAAAGGGGTAGGAAGCACTGTCGTTACCACCAACCTCCTAACTATTCCGCATCCAATGTGGAAAGAAAGACTTTTTGTAATTAAGCCAATGTCAGAATTGGAAATAAGTGAATATATGTTCAGCCTTATATCATTAGATGAAATTGAGAAGTTAAAACTAAATCAAAGAATATTTTCTGTTACAGAACTAGACATCTAAAATAAAAATAACGGGTACCAGCAAGGACTCGATTGGATATGAAAATTATTAATACTATAGATTCAGAACGGACTTATTTAGAACCAATAAGCTTTGTCCCAACTATGGGAGCACTGCACGAGGGACATCTTTCACTAGTCCAACAAGCAAAAGAATTTTCAGATGAGGTATGGATGTCTATTTATGTTAATGAACTTCAATTTAATAATACAAATGATTTTGATAAATATCCTCGAGATTTAGATAAAGACATTTCAAAAGCAGAAAAGGCAGGGGTTGACGTTCTCCTAGTCCCTGAGCAAGAATATTTATACAGCGGAGACAAGTATGAAAAAATCTTTTCTGGAGGAAAGGGCAATATCCTTGAAGGCTCCTCTAGGCCCGGCCACTTTGATGGGGTTTTAACAATTGTAAACAGATTCCTCAGTCTTACGCTCCCAAGATATTTAGTATTAGGGCAAAAAGATGCTCAACAGTACTACCTAATAAAAGATATGTTGAGTAGCAAGTTTCCTAAAACGCAATTTATTTCTGCTCCTATCGTAAGAGACAACAGAGGTCTGGCTTTAAGCAGTAGGAATATCCTACTAGAGGAAACTTCTAGAAATTTAGCAGGAGAGCTATTTAATACATTAAAAATAGTTGGTTTTCATTTATTAAGGGGATATTCACAAACACTTTCTTTAAATAAAGCCAGAAGACATATAATGAGTTTTGATAGCATCTTGCTTGATTATTTAGTAGTTGTAGATGCAGAAACCTTTGAGTCTTCAAATGAGAAAACTAGAGAGTTCTATGTTTTGATAGCAGCAACAATTGATGGAGTTAGGCTTATTGATAATATACGTATAGAAAAGAAAAGTGGAGAATATCATTTGGATTTAGGATTAAATTTACTAGGAGAGGAAATAGAGTGAGCATTGTTGCAGTTGATATAGGAAATACAGAAACCTGTATTGGATTTGGGAAAGAAGATGCTTGGGAGAGTTTCAGATTTACTACTAGGACTACGATTACCTCAGATGAGTGGTTAATGATGATGAAAACTACCCTTCCAGATAAAAAAGATGAACTCAAAGGAAGTATTATTTGTTCTGTAGTTCCTCAAGTTAACAAAGTTTTTATAGATGCTTTGTCAAAATATACAGAATCGTCCCCTTTAGTTTTAGGCCCGGGGGTTAAAACTGGTTTATCAGTAATAATTGACAATCCTAAAGAGTTAGGACCAGATCGTATTGCAAATTCTGTAGGGGGTTTTGAAAAAGTTGGAAGCCCTGTAATTATTGTTGACCTCGGAACAGCTACAACTATTGATATTGTTAACAAGAATAAAGAGTATGTCGGAGGAGTTATTGCTCCCGGCTTAAAGATAAGCCTTGAGGCATTGGTTAACAAAACTGCATCCTTGAAATCTGTTGATTTTACTGTCCCCCAAGAGGTTATTGGAAAAAATACTTATGATGCAATACAAAGCGGAGTAATTTTTGGGCACACCTCCTTAATAGATGGGTTAATAGAAAAATCTTTACAGGAATTAGGTGAAGAAGCGTCAGTAATTATTACTGGTGGGTTTGGGAGCCTAATTAAAGATTATCTAAATATTAAAGTTGACTTCTATGAAAATTTGACTTTAGACGGTTTAGCTAAGATTTATGAAATAAACTCTTAATATAGATAACTTTTAATATGTATACATGAACGATTTATCAAAGTCAGAAGAAGAGATTTACCAACAAAGAAAACAAAAGTTGGAGGAGATAGCCAAAGCCGATAGTTCTTCTTTGCCTCACTCATTTTCAACAACCACTTCACTTAAGCAGATTAGAGATAAATTTAACCATTTAGATGAAGGATCCTCGACTGGTACAAATGTTATTGTTGCAGGGAGGATTGTAAATGCACGATCTTTTGGGAAGCTTTTATTTTATGACATACAGGATGTTTCAGGAAGAATACAGCTTCTAGTTGATAAAGAAAATTTAGACAAAAATTCAATAAAAGTAATAGAGAACCTTGACACGGGAGATATTGTAGGTTGTGGTGGAGAAATAGTTACTACAAAAAAAGGAGAGCTTTCAATTAAGTTAGACAAGGTACATGTTTTAAATAAATCATTGAGAGGTTTGCCTGAAAAGTGGCATGGATTGAAAGATAAGGAAACCAGATTTAGGCAGAGGTATCTAGATTTTATTGCGAACGTTGATGCAAAAAATATAATTATTGTTAGATCCAAGATAATGCAGACAATTAGGAGATTTCTTCAAGAAAAAGATTTTATTGAGGTAGAAACACCTATTTTGCAGCCAACTCCCGGCGGTGCTATAGCCAGACCATTTGCCACCCATCACAATGCCATGGATATAGACATGTACTTAAGAATTGCTCCAGAACTATATTTAAAAAGATTAATAATTGGGGGGTTTGAGAAAGTTTTTGAATTAGGAAAAGTGTTTCGCAATGAAGGAATCGACCAAACACATTCCCCAGAATTTACAATGCTTGAAAGTTACGAGGCGTATGCCGATGTTCACGATGTTATGGATATCACGGAAGAAATGATAAAAGCTGTTTTTTCAGAGATAGGACATGACGGTATTCTAGTCTTTGAAGACGGAGAAGTGGATATATTTCCTAATTGGGAAAGAAAGGAAATGGCAGAATTGGTTTCGGAAAAAATGGGAACTGAAATTAACTTTAAATCAGATCCAAAGAAAGTAATTAAATACCTAGAGAAGAAGGGAATAAAAACCGAAGCAAACTCTATTGGTTTACTAATTTATGAACTATTTGAAGACTATATAGAAACATCACTTAACTCACCTATATTTGTTACAGGTTACCCTATCGAGGTTTCTCCATTTGCAAGACAAAGAGAAGGTAACGTTTTAGTAACTGACAGATTTGAACTATTTATTTCTGGTAATGAGATAGCAAATGGCTTTTCTGAATTGATTGATTCAGAAGAACAGTCTCTTAGGCTTTCAGACCAAGCTAAGAAAAAGGCTGAAGGTGATGAAGAGGCTCATCTAGAGGATCACGAATATGTTGTTGCAATGCAATATGGACTTCCACCAACAGGGGGGCTCGGAGTGGGTATCGATAGACTTGTGATGATTGCAGTGGGGCAGCAATCAATCAGAGAGGTTGTTGCTTTCCCACATATGAAGCCCGAATAACTTAAAAGCTTCTTTCAATTAAGTAGCTATTTATTTTCTTTAGGGTTTTGTAAATTGAGGAATTTTTTAGTTCTTCTATTGCTTTGTTACTTTTAGATATATGTTTATTGGCAACCTCTCTTGTTTTGTTTAATATATCATCACTCCTTAGAATATCCAGAACTAGATTAATTTTAGTTCTATCTGCTTTAAGTTCTTCTAGTAGGTTAATAAAAGATGAACCAATTTCTTCAATTGCAATATGTACAGGGAGAGTGTATGTTCCGCCTAATATATCATTGCCCGCAGGTTTGCCAAGCTTTTTTTGATCTGAAGTAATGTCTAATATATCATCTGATATTTGAAACACTATTCCAGAGTTTAGGCCCCAGCTACTTATTGCTTCTTCAGATTCAGGACTACAGTCTGAAGCCATAGCTCCAAGTTTTGCACTAGTTCTAATAAGACTTGCAGTCTTTCCTTCAACTATTTCCATATAGGTATTTATGCCCTGTTTATAATCAAAAGAAAGTTCTATTTCTCTAGTTTGACCTTCAACGAGTTCTGCATATGTAGTTGCAAGTAATTTTACTGATTCAAGCCCCAATTTTGTAGATGCAACTTCTGAAGCCTTAGCCATAAGGAAGTCTCCTCCAAGAATAGCTAATGTAGAATCCCATTTAATATTTGCAGTTTCAACACCTCTTCTCTTTGCTGAATTATCAATTACATCATCGTGGTATAAGCTTCCAAGATGAATTAATTCAACAGAAACAGCAGCATCAATTATTTTGTCGTAGTTTTTATTTCCTATTTCTCCTGCTAACAAACTAACCAAAGGTCTAAATCTTTTGCCCCCAGCGCTTATTAGATGTTGAGCAATATCTGTTAAATATTTATTATCAGAAATAGTAACTTGAAGAAGTCTCTTTTCGACTTCTTCCATGTTTTCCCATATAACTGGAATATCAATTACTTTTTTTATTTCAGACGTTTTCACAATATATATAAAGAATAAGTACTTTTAATAAATACTTGTAATAAAGATTCTATTGTATAAACCAGATGTCATTAAAATAGCTTTATGTTTGAGAGATTTACAGATAGAGCAAGACGAGTAGTGGTTCTTGCTCAAGAGGAAGCTAGGAAATTAAATCATAATTACATAGGGACTGAGCATTTACTTCTGGGCTTGATACAAGAAGGAGAAGGCCATGCTGCAAAAGCTCTCGAAGAACTTAACATAAGCATAGACAATGTTAGAACTGAAGTTGTCGAGATTATTGGAGAAGGGCAGCAATCTCCTAGCGGACATATTCCTTTTACTCCTAGAGCTAAGAAAGTACTAGAACTCTCTTTAAGAGAGGCTCTTCAGTTAGGGCACAACTATATAGGAACAGAACACATTTTACTTGGATTAATAAGAGAAGGAGAGGGAGTTGCTGCACAGGTTCTAAAAAAGCTAGGAGCAGAACTTTCACAAGTAAGGCAAACAGTAATTAAACTAATTTCTTCTAGTAACCCAGGTAAAGAGCAAGCTACTGCCTCTACAGGAGGACGTGAAAGGTCTGTTGGAACGGGCTCTGCAATCCTTGATCAATTTGGTAGAAACTTAACACGTATGGCAAAAGAATCCAAATTAGACCCCGTAATTGGTAGAGCAACAGAAATCGAGAGAGTTATGCAGATTTTATCTAGAAGGACCAAGAATAACCCAGTACTAATAGGAGAACCTGGAGTCGGAAAAACTGCAATAGTTGAAGGACTAGCACAAAAAATTGTTTCCGGAGATGTTCCTAAAACTCTAGATCAGAAACAAATTTATACATTAGACCTATCAGCATTAGTTGCTGGATCTAGATATAGAGGTGATTTTGAAGAAAGATTAAAAAAGGTTTTGAAAGAGATTAAAACCAGAGGAGATATAGTTTTATTTATTGACGAAATACACACTTTGGTTGGAGCAGGTGCAGCTGAAGGAGCAATTGATGCTGCTTCCATACTTAAGCCTATGCTTGCCAGGGGAGATCTTCAAACTATAGGAGCTACAACTTTAGATGAGTTTAGAAAACATTTCGAAAAGGATGCTGCTCTTGAAAGAAGGTTCCAATCAGTAAAAGTAGAAGAACCCAATCTCTCCGATGCTATAGAAATTTTAGATGGATTAAAAGATAGGTATGAAGTTCATCATGGGGTAAAGTTTACCGATCAAGCTATTGCTTCTGCAGTAAATATGGCAGATCGCTATATTTCAGACAGATTTTTACCAGACAAGGCAATTGATTTAATTGATGAGGCAGGTAGTAGGATGAGGGTCTATAAAAGACCTTTAGATTCAGAAAAACAAAAATTAGCAGACAGCCTGAAAGATTTAAGAGAGCAGAAAATTGATGCAGTTCATGCACAACTATACGAAAAGGCTGCACAAATGCGAGACCAAGAGAAGTCATTATTAGATGAGATTGAATCATTAGGAGATACAGAATCTAATAGTATAGAAATGATTATTGACGAAGAAGAGATTGCTGAAGTATTAGCACAATGGACTGGTATACCTGTTCATAGGCTAACGCAGGAAGAAACCGCAAGGCTTCTTCAAATGGAAGAAGAGCTTCACAAGAGAATAGTTGGGCAAAAAGAAGCAATTCAGGCAGTTAGTAAAGCAATTAGAAGAACAAGGTCTGGATTAAAAGACCCAAAAAGACCTTCAGGTTCTTTTATTTTTCTTGGCCCTTCAGGAGTGGGGAAAACAGAAACAGCGAAAGCTTTAGCAGAATTCTTATTTGGGGATGAAGATTCATTAATTCAAATTGATATGTCTGAATACATGGAGAAACATACTGTTAGTAGGTTAATTGGTTCTCCTCCTGGATATGTAGGCTATGATGAAGGAGGTCAGCTAACAGAAGCTGTAAGAAGAAAGCCATTTAGTGTTGTTTTGTTTGATGAAATTGAAAAAGCACATCCTGATGTATTTAATACTTTGTTGCAGATTTTGGAAGATGGTAGATTAACTGATGCCCAAGGGAGAACTGTAGACTTTAAAAATACAGTAATTATTATGACTTCTAACCTAGGAACCAAAGATTTAAGTAAAAATATAGGGTTCAGCAATGCATCGAGTGAAGGGAACTATGAAAAAATGAAGTCTAAAGTATCAGAAGAACTGAAGAAATACTTTAGGCCAGAGTTCTTGAACAGGATAGACGAAACAATTGTTTTCCACGAGTTAACAATGGAAGAGGTTAAAGAGATCGTGGACTTAATGATGGAGAGAATCTATAAACAATTAAAAAATTCTGATTTAGAAATTCTCCTTTCTGACGAGGCAAAAGAATTTCTTGCTAGCCAAGGCTATGATCGAGAATTTGGGGCAAGGCCTCTGAGGAGGTCAATCCAAAGGCTTCTAGAAGATCCTCTATCAGAAGAACTATTAAAGGGGATTTACAAAGCTGGGTCAACCATTATTGCTTCCTATAAAGAGGGAGATAAATTAACATTTGAAGCTGTTGAGGCACCGAGCGAACCGAACGTAGACCTAGTTGATACAGATTCTTAAGTAGGTAGATTTATTTATACTTCTTCTTTCAAGAGAGGATAATTTTTTTGTTTGGTTATTTTAACTTTCTCCACCAGTTCGCTTCCCAAATATTTCAATTTCTTGGATTGCACATTCACTAAAAGCAGGGCTTCCTCCGTATTCTTCTCCAGGGTATGCGGATAAGAAATCTATTGTTAGCTCTGTTGTTATAGTATCTTCCATCTCAACCCATTGGGACTCGTTAGTATTTTGAAGCTCATATGTGTAAAAATAATTTTCATCTGTTGTGCTATATCTGAGCTCTCTTATTTTCCAGTTTCTTTTAAATTGTTTAGTATCTTGTAGATTTTGTACTATGAAAAAACTAATCTCCATAGGCTCCTCAAAAATGAATGTAACATAACCTTCTTTACAACTTTGAGAACTGTCTTGCCAGGAATTTACTTGACCGTCATATAGATTTGAACAAGAGTATCCAACTCCATATTCACTCGAAGAGGAACAATTTACTATATATTTATTCAAATTTGAAGTAGGGATAGGTACTTCCACTGTAGTAGTTGTAGGAGAACTTGTAGAAGCAACTACTGGTTCTTCCATACTTGTTTCGGGAGGAACATTTCTGTTGTTATACCAAAAAGCTGCTCCAGCAATAACTGGAAATATTACTAGTATAAAAAAAACAGCTCTTATTCCGGGTACTTCTTTTCGTGTTGGCATAGGACTAGACTTGAAGGTATGAATAGGAGCATTCAACTGGTCACTGGTTAAAGTAGTGACCCTTTTTCTATCATTGGTCAATTCTTCTTGACTATTTTCTTTTACTGGGCTAACTCCCTGCCATTCACCACAGCTATCGCAGAACTCAGTACTTTCTTTAAGTGAGGCACCACAATTACTACATAATATATTTTCCATCTAACTTAATTTCCTATATAGATTGTAAAAGAAATAATAATGTAACATTGGTTTATATATTTTACTCAAAATATATAGGATATAAAGATATAAATATGGAAATTGAAAAGGACTTAAAATTAGATTTACTGGTTCCTGGGACTGCTTTGAGAGAGGGTTTAAAAATTATCTCAGAAAGTGGAACAGGAGCATTTATTGTTGTCGGCTCTTCAGCTAAGCTTGATAAGATTTCTACGGGAGGATTTACTCTTGATAATTCAGAATTTTCTTCGAATAAATTAGCCGAGCTGGCAAAAATGGATGGAGCTATAATCTTGAATGATGATGTAGCCAAAATTCTTAAAGCTAATGTTCATCTAAATCCATCTTCGTCTATAGACACTATACAGACAGGAACTAGACATAGAACTGCAGAAAGAGTCGCAAAAGAAACTGGACTAATGGCAATTACAGTTTCTGAAGAGTCTTCTGTAATCAACATTTTCTTTAATAACTCAATAACAGAACTCGAAGACCCAACCGCATTGCTAGCTAAAATCAATGAATCTTTACAATCAGTTGATAGAACCAGAAGAAGATTTGACGAATCTTTATTAGAGCTTTCAGATTTAGAGCTAGAAGGATCCCTAACAAATGAAAATGTATTAGATGTTATACAGAAGGGAGAATTATTGGAAAGGCTCGCCAAGACTTTAAAGAATGAGGCCTTGAGACTAGGTGAGGGATCCGGGATTGTAACTATCCAAATAGATTCTTTGGAGTCAGGCGTAGAGCAAACTTTAGCTTTGATTATTAAAGACCATATACTAGGAAGAAAGTTCAGGAATGTTGAAAAGGTTAGGAATGTTATTTCAAGTACAACCTATGAAGAGCTGAACTCAATTTCTAACCTAGGATCCCTATTAGGAAAGGAACCTCTTGATGAAATATCAACTTCAAAAGGTTATAGAGTCCTTGCTCGATTACCTGGAATTCCTGAAAATATACAAGATTCCTTAGTAGCAAAATTTAAAATTTTACCACGTCTTCTAAGTTCAAGCGTAGAAGAACTATACAATGTGGAAGGGATTGGACAACAGAGAGCACAGCAGTTGAAGTCATATTTCGTTGGTCTTTTACAAGCCTCTGGCCTCCCATATTCAAATGGGAACTAAGTAGAATTATTAGTCTGTTAGACTTGGTAACTCATGGCGACAAAAACTAAACCAAAATCAAAAAAGAAAGAAAAGTTTGCACCAGGAACGTTTGTTGTTCATCCATACCATGGTGCTGCAAAAATAATAAGAAAAGTAAATAAAAATGTTAGCGTTTTTGTTGAAGGCGAGCCAAAATCAAAAAGGATAGAGTATTACGAGATAGAGATTTTAACT
>JAYZKG010000017.1:0-6504 GCA_036163695.1 Actinomycetota bacterium
AAGAACGTGAAGGTGATTTTGTAAGGGTTGTATTTGCAAAGGTAGGCGATGCAGAGACAGCAGAAAATTTTGTTAAAGAAAAAATATTTCCAATTTACAAAGAAGCAGAAGGCCTTAGAGCCGCTGGTTTCATGGTTGTAGACGGTGAAGCAATTAGTTGGAATTTTTGGGATTCAGAAGATGCTGCTAATGCAGTAGTTCCAAAATTTAATGAGGAGCTTTCTTCAGCTGAGGAAATTTTTAACGAAGCTCCAGTCGCGTATATGGGAACAATTTATGCTGGAAAGAACTTTATTGACATTACAAAAGGAATGGAATAATTACCAAGAGTAAATAATAAATAAATGAAAGGAAAAAAATGACAGAAGATGAAAAACGCATTGGTACGAATATGGCATACGTTAATGGTATTGCAATACTCGCAAACTTTGTAATAATTGCTTTATTGATTGGTCCAGATGCAGTTGGATATGATACAACTTATGGAGCAATGACAGATATATTACAATTCATAGCCGGATTTTCGGCAGCTTGCGTAGTATTGGTTGCTGGAAAAGTATGGGATTGGGAAAATAATTTTTATTTTGGCTTAATGTCAAGAATAGTATTTGTTGTGGCTTGTGTACAAATGTTATACGGTGTTGCAGCTACGGCTACTGCCAATTCTGTATTTGATTCAACATTTAATGCAAGTGAAGTACAGGCAATGGGTGGAGCTACTACGTGGTTTCAGTTTGTAGCATTTGGTCTCTACGGTCTATCACTTTTATCAGTAGACGACGGAAAGCTTCCTGGATGGGGAAGATCTGTAGGGTATGGTTTTGTAGTCCTAGTCCTTGGGGCTCAATTAGGATCACTTTTTGGATTAGTTCCTGCAACATTATTTGTGCCTATATTTGTTTTAGGTGGAGTTATTCTTTATCCAGCATTTATCATTAGTGTTGGATCAACAATCTCTAAGTCCTAATTTAAATATTTTTTGTACTTATGTCCTAACAATTAGGGCATAAGTACTTATAATTTTTTTATTTCTTTAAGAAGCTCGTTGGTGTCATTAATAGTTTTAGTAAGCATGCCCTCTACGAAAAGATTTCTATACCGTCTTTCATAAGCATCAATTGCTAAAACAGGTTTCTTCATAGCGAAACTATACCCAATTTCCGAGCAGGTTCCCGAATCAATATCTTGCCCAGTAATCAATGCAACTGTAATGTCTGCTTTTGACAATGCATCCAGATCAGTTTGAAATATAATATCTTTTGTTTCTTGAGACATATCAACCCCTTTCAGCTCTTCCGGGTCAACCGTCTGATCTCTATGAGGAAGGAAACATTCGTACCCATTTGATTCGAGAACTTCTGCAATTTCTTCTAAATATTTTTGCTCATGCTTATTAAATAGAGGTCCAGCGATATAAACTTTTTTCATGATTTAAAGAGAATCTAGGGTAATTTCAACCATAGTTTTTAGACCTAGCTCCCTCTCTTCAGATGTCATCTGTTTAAATTCTTCACCTCTAATGACATCTGAAACAGTAACTACTGCTAATGAATTTGCGCCATACTCTGCAGCTACTCCATATAGGCCTGCTGCCTCCATTTCAACTGCTAATATTCCCATAGATCTGAGCATATCAAATCTCTCTAGACCTCTTGGGTCATAAAAAAGATCTGAAGAAAAAAGATTTCCAACGTGTACTTTATTATTCGACTTTTCAGCACTGTGTACAAACCTATGTAACAAATCCCAAGATGCGGTTGCTGAGAAATCGTCACCATCTAGCCTAACCCTATTTACACCTGAGTCTGTTGAGGCACCAATTCCTACAACAATATCTCCCAACTCTAAATTTTCTGCTATTGCCCCGCTACTTCCAACCCTTATTAAATTCTTTACATTGTATTCTGTAATCAGTTCCTTTGCATAGATAGAGGCTGAGGGAATTCCCATCCCTGTGCCCATAACGGATATCTCCTTATCTTTATAGTTTCCCGTGAAACCAAGCATATTTCTAACATTTGTTACTTCTTTTAAGTCCTTAAGAAAGTTTTCTGCAATAAATTTTGCTCGTAAAGGATCTCCTGGCAATAAAATATTTTCGGCAAAGGCATTGTCTTCTGCATTAATATGTGGGGTTACCATATTTCTATTCTAGTCTTAAAAGTAATCAGGCTCTTCTCCAGGAATCCATTTAATATTACATCCTGCACTCGGAAATTGAGAATCAAGAGGCGAATCCCCAGCTAACATAGCTTCTACAGCATTTAATATATCGACTCCTGTTGTTGGTATATCATTTCCCGGTCTAGAGCCATCCATTTGTCCTCTGTAAACTAATTCACTATTACCATCGAAGAGGAAGAAATCAGGTGTACATTGAGCAGTAAATGACTTTGCTACACTTTGGTCTGTATCTACTGTATATGGGAATTGGAAACCCCAATTATCTGAATATTCAATCATTTTTTCAAAACTATCTTCAGCATATTTCTCTTGGGAAGAATCGTTTGAATTAATTGCAATAACTCCAATATCTTGTTCAGAGAGTATGTTTGCCATTTCTACCAGTCCGTCTTTAACATGCACCACAAAAGGACAATGGTTGCAAATGAACATTACGAGCAAGCCCTTTGAATCTTCGAAACTAGCATTAGAGTACATTTCTCCATCAATCCCTTTTAAGTTGAACTTAGGTGTTTTTGTCCCAAGAGCTAACATTGTTGATTGTTTTTCTACCATATATATATTCTACAAAGAATAGAAAATTGTCCCTCTTTTTTGCTTGAATATAACTATGGAAATGAATTACAAGCTGGAAGATTTATCAGATGAGGAGCTTTTTAGGATTCAAAACAAAGCATATGAACTAATCAAGGAAAGAAACCTTAAAAAAGGAGACCTTGAAGAGATTGTAGACAAAGCATTCAAATCTTCTTTTCCAAAAATAGATGGACTAGGCTTTGACCCATGGCTAGAGAACTCAATTCTAATTTGTCCAGGAGCACGTATAGACAGTAGTTCAACTAAACATAAATGTCGGTTTATAGTTGTTGATGACGAATGGTCTTGGGAATCCCCTCATCAAGTGTTAGACACAATAAGAAGAGACCAGTCAGCAAAGAACTTAAGACAACACTCCATAACCCTAGTTACTCCTTTTGAGGGTATGAAAATACAGGTCATTACACAGAAGAGTCAGCAAGGAAAACACCTAGTAGAGAACGTTACGGGATATGTGTTTACTAAAGGGAAACTCGAGAAAACAATGGTTAAAACGAAGAGGTCTAGAAACCATTAAATGACTATATTTTTTAACCGAAAAGAGAAAGAGTTTGCCAACCAAATAGAAAGAAAAGTACAAGCAATAAACCCATGATCAATAGAAGACCCCATCTCTTGAGAAGAGAATTATCCAAATTAGAATAACTGGAGCTTATTTTCCCCCTACTCCTTAACAAAGGGAGAATGCGTGCCCCTGGAAGAAATGGTTGAGTTTTTAAATCAACTATTGTTCTATTTCCTATATTTGATATTGTGTGAATTCCTAAGAATTCATCATTATCGGGAGGCAATATTTCTCCAACAACTCTCTCATCAAAATCATCAGGGGTTAATTTCGTTATTTCGTTTAGCGAAATTGATGAACCGTAGTTTGGAAAACAATTCTGAGTTGGTCGTATCAGTCTAGAACCATCTTTATATATAGCCCCAGCACCCCTAGAAGATCTGACATCACTCTTTACAGGGTTTAACCTGTGAGGAACCCAGTCTCCAAGTAAATCGTCACTATGCCATATATGTAGCTTCCAATAGCTACCTCCATTACCATCTGTTGCAAAAAGCCAATACTTGTTATTGTTGTGTACAATTGTTGGGTCTATCCCTGCAAAAGAGTCAACCAATGTTTTTATATACAAGGCCTTATTCCCTTCGACTTTATATAAATCTATCTTGTTCGTTTGTGCAGATTCAGGTACTAGATATAGTTCATCTTTGTATCTAATTGTTTGCGGGTATGAATAGTGTATTTTTTTAGGAGTATCTAGAGTGTTTATTTCTTCTGGTTGTTCGTGTGGAAAGATAGACAAATGTCCTCTACCAGAAAAATAGTTAAAGTCTTCAACTACAATATTGCCTGTTTTTTTGTCAAAGAAAGGATCTGCCTTGAATTTCCATGGAGGGTCGTCGAATAATTTGTTTAATTTTTTCTCTTCTAGAGTATTTCTACTTACTGTCGAGACTATATTTGGGTATTCATATAGAGACCATGAAGTAAAATAAAGAAGCCAGTTGAACACTTTTGCTACAAAATTATGAACCATTCCATGTTCGGATTCTGAAGAGTTTGCTTCTATTGTTTCATCAAGAATAGATGGAACATCTTTAAATTTACCAGGAGAGAGGAGACCATTTGTAAGAAAAGGTAGAGAACCCAAATGCTGGTTTACTGTTTTTATTGGATTGTAACCAACCATTTCTGTATATGAATAAGATAATATTTCATAGAGACTTCTTTGTTTTTTTATCAATAATGAGAAATTTCCATAATTCTTTTTGCTGTGTTTTGATAGATAATTTAATTTGGAGTAGTTGCTACCTTCGCAGTTACCTATAATGTAAACGGTATTTTGGTAGTTGCTAGGGAGAGAAAGGTCTGACAACCAAACAAGATCTCCGTTAACTCTAAAAAGGTCAGAGGCATAAATCCTTGGTATAGAACTAAACTTACCGACTAAAGATAAGTTAGAAAGGTTTTGAGTTAAGAATGTAAAAAAAACCCCCCTAAGAGTTTTTTTATCTTTGTTTCCTAAAATAATAAATTCTCTAACCTGTACTTTTTCACAAAGGCGAGAGATAAAGTCGAACTTCCACTTACTCAAAACTTCAGAGTCTACAACTATTGAAATAGTATTCATCATTTTAAGTTTACGCATAGATATATTTTGAATAAAGTATTTTTTACAAGAGTAAAAGTGCAGCTAACAAAAATCCAGCAAACCCAACAATATCAGTAATTAGTGTAAGGAAAATATTTGATGCTAGAGCAGGATCAAACCCGAGTCTTCTTAAGAGTAAGGGAATTGTTGCACCCGAAAAATTACCAATAAAGATATTAAAGAGAACAGCTAGACCAAGAGGAATAGCATATGTTTCTAGATTGCCTGCAAATAGAATTGTGGCAGAGATTAGCCCTATTATAATTCCATTAACAAGGCCTATTAAGGATTGCTTAAGGATTACTTCAGATACCCTAGCATCAGAAACATCATTTTTTGCCAAAGCCCTAATTACAATCGCGAGAGACTGAGCCCCGCTATTCCCCCCCACAAGTGCAACAACTGGCATAAGTGCTGCTAGCAATGCGTTTGCTGATATAGATTCTTCAAATTGGGCTATAGTGTATGAAACAATAAAAGCTAATAGAAGATTTATTGACATCCAAGGAAGTCGCATATATATAGATCTTTTTATAGGGGTAAAGATGTTTTCTTCTGCACCTGCTCCAAAAGATTGAGAAAAGTCCTCAGCTAACTCTTGTTGAATTACATCAAGAGCATCTGTAACAGTTGCTTGACCTATTAATCTATTGTCTTCGTTCACAACAGGGAGTGCCAAAAGCTCATATTGCTTAATCAACCTGGCAGCTTCTTCTTGGTCAGTATCTACATTTACATAGATAGGGTTCTCAATCATTACTTCTTCTAATAGACTCTCTTCATTAGCGAAAACAAGTTCACGAAACGAAACAACGCCAACCAGCTCTTCTTCTTCGTCTACTAAGTAAACATATATTAAATCAGCAATCGTATTGTGAAGTTTTTTTAACTGTTCAAGAGAATCTTTAACGCTGGTTTTAGCATTTAACATCGCAACTACTTCTGACATCAATCTTCCAACAGAATCCTCTGGGTAAGCGAGCCTGCGGTCTATATCTAATCTTGTAGACTTAGAAAGAGTACTTAGTAGCTCGTTTATTTCATCTTCTGTAGATCTTTTTAGAATATCGATAATATCTTCTGTCGCTAAATTCTCAAATATACTTGAAGAAATATCTAAATCTATATATTCCATTATTCCAATTACTGCTCTTGGTCTTAGGTGAGAAAAAAGATTTATTGCAGAACTTGCTTGCAAAGATTCAATCAATATTGCAGCTTCTTGTGGCTCAAGTTCCTCTAGTACATCTGCAGAATCAAAAGGATCTGAATTAACGAATTCATTCCAAAGGGGTATGTTTTTATTTATAAATGAAAACGCACCCTTAGGATCAAGACGTGCGAGCTCTCTAAGTTCCCCAGCTGTTTTTATTGTTTTTTTATATTCCATAAGATACTTACCAATGATTACTTTAACTAAAGATTAAAGAATATATGTTTAATACTAAATTACATCTACATGGAACTAGTTCTATTCATTTAGAAGCTACCATAGTGTTTGATGTTATTTTGTATTCTGCCCAAAGTAGTAGCTGTTCTTATAGTTGGAGTTATTACGTTTTTACTT
>JAYZKG010000018.1:0-8680 GCA_036163695.1 Actinomycetota bacterium
ATTCGACCTGTGCTTGTGCTCTTTCAATACTTTTTGAAACCATTTTTTGTTCAATTCTTTCGTTATCAGGTAAATTTAATTTATCCATTATTCCTTGAATTCTTTCACCCTGGAAACGTCGCATTAAGTCGTCTTCTAAACTTATATAAAATCTAGACTCTCCCGGATCACCTTGTCTTCCAGACCTTCCTCTTAATTGATTATCTATCCTTCTTGATTCGTGACGTTCTGTTCCTAAAACATAAAGTCCCCCCGAGTCCAGTACCTTCTTATTTTCATTTTCGATTGATAAAAGGTCTTTTTCATCCTCTTCATCACCTTCTGAGTTAAGGACCTCTGGATTCCCTCCCAATTTAATATCAACACCTCTACCTGCCATATTTGTTGCAACAGTAACTGCTCCTGACCTTCCTGCCTGAGCTATAATCAAAGCTTCCTTTTCATGATTTTTTGCATTTAATACAGAATGAATAACTCCTTCAGAGGTTAGCAAAGATGAGATTTGTTCAGAAGACTCTATAGAAACAGTGCCAATTAATACTGGTTGTCCTTTTTCACTTCTCTCCTTTATATCGGATACAACAGCATTCAGTTTCGCCTCTTTTGTCTTATATATAACATCTTCATTGTCTATACGGGATATCTCTTTATTTGTTGGAACTTCAATTACTTCTAGGTTGTATATCTGAACAAGCTCTTGCTCTTCAGTTTTAGCTGTCCCAGTCATCCCAGCAAGACCGGTATACAATCTGAAGAAATTTTGAAATGTTACTGTAGCAAGGGTTTGGTTTTCATCTTGTACTTTAAGCCCTTCTTTAGCCTCCAATGCCTGATGTAGCCCTTCTGAATACCTCCGTCCTTCTAGAACTCTTCCCGTGAATTCATCAACTATATTTAGCTGACCATTAGATATGATATATTCTACATCTTTTGTATAAAGCTCTTTTGCCCTTAAGGAAGCCGTTAAATAATGAAGGTAATTCACAGAAGTGTCTTCATAGATATTGTCTACACCTAACTGCTTCTCAACATATTCTATCCCTTCCTCAGTCGGATGAATCTGTCGTTTGGACTCTTCAATTTCGTAATGGATATTGTTCTTCATTGATTTAACAATTTTAGAAAATTGTATGTACCATTTTGTTGACTCCTCAACTCTCCCTGAGATTACTAAAGGGGTTCTTGACTCATCTACAAGTATTGAGTCAACTTCATCAATAAGTGCGAAGTGTAAATCCCTTTGAACTAGCTGGCTAACATCTTGTGCCATATTGTCTCTTAGATAGTCGAATCCAAATTCGTTATTAGTTCCATAAGTTATATCTGCTTCATATGCTGTAATCTTTTCATTCACCTCTTGGCCTGCTTGAATCAGTCCAACAGACAAGCCAAGACAATCGTATATTGGCTTCATCCACTCAGCATCTCTTTTTGCTAGATAGTCATTCACCGTAACAACATGAACTCCCTCCCCTTTAAGGGCAATGAGTGATATAGGTAGTGTAGAAACAAGAGTTTTACCCTCACCTGTCTTCATCTCTGCAATTTTATTTCTTAGTAAAACAAGACCTCTAAACAACTGAACATCATAGTGTCTTTGATTTAATTTACGTTTTGCAGCTTCCCTTACGTATGCAAAACCTTCAACCTCTGCATCAAAGATGTTATCTGTAACTTTTTGTTTTAAAGATAAGAATCCATCTCTAAGTTCTTGATCTGAATATTCTTCATACTGCTTCTCTAAACTATTGATAGCACTAACCGTAGAATTTAAATCTTTTGCAAGCTTTCCACTTCCAGCCTTGAGGACTTTCTCAAAAACCAATTAACTAGTACCGAATTCCCATGAAGACAAGTAAGCCCTCTGTTCGTCGGATAGATCTTGTAGCTCTCCACCCATAAGAAACAGTTTCTTTTTAGCTATTTCTTCATCAACCTCTTTTGGCAACTTATAAACAATATTCTCTAATGATTTATGGTTTTCATTAATCCATTTTGCTGCAAGTGCCTGATTTGCAAAAGACATATCCATAACAGAAGCTGGGTGTCCTGTAGAAGCAACGAGGTTAACTAACCTTCCTTCTCCGATAACAAATATTTCCTTGTCTTTATAAGTATATCTTTCTACAAATTCTCTGACTTTGGTAACATTTTCTGCATTATTAGATAAGTACTCCAAGTCAATTTCAACATCAAAGTGTCCTGCATTAGCAAGAATTACACCATTCTTCATAACTGAAAATAAGTCTTTGCTTATTACATGCTTGTTGCCAGTTACAGTTATTATCAAATCTGCTACTTGAGCAAGAGTGTTTGATGAAACCACGTTGTATCCCTGCATCTGTGCTTCAAGAGCTCTTACTGGATTTGTCTCAACAACATATACCTTTGCCCCCATTCCGTCAGCTCTTTCTGCAACACCTTTTCCACAATCACCAAAACCTATAACTCCTACATTCAATCCAGCAATTAAGATATCCGTTGCTCTTATTACCCCGTCCAAAGAACTTTGGCCAGTACCAAAACGATTATCAAACAAATGTTTAGTATCTGAGTCGTTTACAGCAACTGCTGGAAATCTTAATTTGTTTTCTTTCTCCATAGCTCTTAGCCTAATAACCCCTGTTGTAGTCTCTTCCATTGATCCCATAACTTTTATATCTACTCTATCTGTATGCAGGAGAGTAACTAAATCGGCACCATCATCCATAGTTATATCTGGCTCTGTATCAAGTACAGAATTTAAATGTGCATAAAAATCTTCATTGGAAACACCTCTAATCGCATGAACATCTATCCCTTGCTCTGCTAAATAAGCAGCTACGGAATCATTTGTAGAGAGTGGGTTTGAAGCACATAAAGATACTTCTGCTCCTCCATTCTGTAGGGCCAACATTAAGTTCGCTGTCTCTTTTGTTACATGCATGCAGGCTCCAATCTTTATTCCATTAAGAGGTTTCGAGGTTGAAAAATCATTATTTATTTCTCCTAGGACCTGCATTTGTCTAGATGCCCACTCAACTTCTGCATGTCCGTCTTGTGCTAGGTCAGGATTCTTTATTGTTGACATAACTTACCCTTTCAGCAACTTCTTCAACTCTTCAATAGTGTCTATGTTCATAGTATCTATTCCTAATTCTTCTGCTAAATAAATACTAATTAGGTCCCCTAGTAGTATTAAATACATCAAAGCGCCAAATATATCTTTTGATGAAGATTTGATACTAGAGTAAGATACTTTTTTTTCTAATAGCTTTTCTGTATAGTTAAATCTTTTAATTATTTGTTCATGTTCATTAGGTTCATCTCTTAGCATTACTAAATGATAATTCTCCATACTAAATTCAGGATCAGAATCCCAGGACAATATCTCATTATGATGAACTTCTGGAATATCTCCCACGAATGCTCTAGATTTAGCATTTTCATTTATTTGAGTTTTCCACCTACTTGCTACAAGCCTTGTCATAGGAGTGCCTCCATAAATCAAACAAGTCTTTCTCTTCATCTCTTTAGCTAAGTTATGAGCTGATGAAAATAATTCCTCATCTATATCTTCATTTGTTTCTTCTTGGATTCTTGAAGTAATATTTGTACCCTCATTGTTGTCAACAAATCTGCAGACTGCTTGTGTTAGGTAGCCAAAAGCGTTCCTCGGTTGAAGCCCACTAGGGATTTTGATATATTCCCTTCCATGAGTTTTTGCCTCATCTATTAATTGCCCTCCACTAGAAATAACTGCCCAATCTAAATTATTCTTAATAGCATCATTTAAGCCTGAAATTGTTTCTTCAGTATTACCAGAATATGAAATAAACAAACAAAAAGGATTCTGTTCAGAAATGTGTGAAGGGATAGAGTAATCTTTTCTTACAATTACATTTCTAGTTGAAACTGTATTAGAAACTAGCTTAAGAACATCACCAGCTATACCTGACCCACCCATTCCCATAACAAGTAGAGATTCATACTTGATTGATTCAATACCCTTCGAGTATTCGAGTTCCTCTGTTATTTGAGACCGTAAAGGGTTCTTCCCTTCTTCCAATCTAGTTTTTATATACTCTTCCATTTACACTCCAATTATATTCTTAATTTGTTCAATTACATCTGACAATATTTCTTGATCATTAGCTTCAACATTAACTCTTAGTTTCTCTTCTGTATTTGAACCCCTAATATTAAACCAGTAATCATCAGCAAAATAAGTTAATCCGTCAAGCTTATCAAATGAGCCCCCAAAAGACGACTCGATACTGTTTAAGCTATCTATTACATCCTCAACTTCAAAATTTATCTCTCCAGATGATGGGCGGAACTTGTAATCAAGAAGTAAATCAGAAGATTTATTTCCTTTACTAGACAATATTTCAAGAAAAACTAGTAAAGTCAGAATTGCAGAATCTGCATAATAATTTTCCTTATAGTAAAAATGTGCACTATGCTCTCCTCCAAAATCAGCTTCTTCCTTATGCATAATTTCCTTAATGTAAGAATGCCCTACCTTGGAGCGAATCATCGTAACCCCTCGGTTTAATAAATAATTTACTACTGAGGGAGAGACACTTACGTTATGTACAACTTTCAAATTTTTATTCTTACGATACAACCAATCAGAAATAATTGCTGTCATCATGCTACCCGTAATAATATTTCCCTTGTCGTCTAGGAAAACTGCTCTATCAGCATCTCCATCAAAAGCTACGCCAAAATCTAATTTATTTGTAAGTACAAAATCTACAAGATCTTCTAAGTTCTCCTTGCTTGATGGGTCTGGTGGATGGTGGGGGAAGTTTCCATCTGGCTCTAAATATATACCTGAATATTCTATACCCAAGTTTTCAAGAATTTCTGGAATAAACGCACCAGCAACTCCACTGCCTCCATCCAACCCAATTTTTAGATCTGTGTTTATTTCTTTGAAATTTACAATGGACTTTATATGTTTAAGATAATCCTCAAAAATATCCTCCTTAGAAATAGAAGTTGATTCTTTATATTTATTTGAGAGACTTACAAGTTCTTTTATCTCTTCTAATCCGCTCTCTATGCCAATTGGTTTTGCACCAGCCTTACATAACTTAAAACCATTCCAGTTCTTCGGATTATGAGATGCCGTAATCATAGCCCCGGGCATATTTAATAGTCCTGACATTGTATAAACGACATCCGTTGGAACTAGGCCTATGTATTTTATTTTTTTTCCATTTGACATAATGCCTGAAGAGAAAGCATTGAATAAGCTCTCTGAAGATAGCCGAGCATCATGCCCTATAACAAATGTATCGTCGTTTATATATTTACTTAATGCATAGCCAATATCAAAAGACAATTGTTCATCAATCTCGTTCGGATATATGCCTCTAATATCATATGCTTTAAATAAAGAATCTAGTTTATCTCTCATGAAATACCCATTATTGTATAGTCTATGACTACCCATTATACTTCAGAAAATTTCTCAATAGTTATACCTATTTATAATGAAGAAGAAATTCTAGAGAGTTCATTTAATGAAATAGCTTCTATTTGTGAAAAAACACGAATTAAATATGAAATAATTCTTGTAGAAAATGGTTCAACTGACAAAACTAAAGAAATTGCTTCAAAATTAACAAATACTAATTCAAAAACAAAAGTAATTAATTTAACTAATCCAAATTATGGAAATGCATTAAAGCAGGGTTTTTTAGCCTCGAAAAATGATCTGATAGTCTCTTTTGACATAGATTATTTTTCTGAATCCTTTCTTAACGAAGCCTTATTTCTAGAAAGAGAATTTACAGCACTCACAGCTTCAAAAAGAATGTCAGCATCAAAGGACGATAGGAAAATAGTAAGAAAGCTTGCGACTAAATTATTCGTTTTAATTTTGAAAACATTATTTAGCACTAATTTATCAGATACCCATGGAATGAAGGCAATAAGACGAGTTGGTGTGGTAGAACATATTGGAAAAGTAGTATCGACTCAAGATTTATTTGATACAGAGCTTCTTCTGAGAATAGAAAGGTCAAACCAACTAATTAAAGAGGTGCCAGCAAATGTAAATGAAATAAGACCTAGTGTTTCATTAATATTTACTAGGATTCCAAGAACTTTATTTTCACTAATGAGATTGAGATTTTACTTATCTAAAGAAGGTTTAAAAACAAAAACTTTATAAATTACATATTTTAGTGGGAGTATCGAACCGTGTATAAGTATAGTAACAATCAAAAAGTCTCTCTGGTTTTGCTGAACTGCTGTATTGAAAAGATTAATTACATACCATACTGCAAGAGGGGCAAAGAGGCTAATTAAAGTAACTGAAAAGAAATTTCTAAACTCTTTGAATGTTCCATATAGGGATTCAAAATTAAAAACAATCTTCCTTGTTAAAAGATACGCCACTACAACCCCTATTGAAAACTGGAAGGTATTAGATAGGTAAGTCCTAAGAGGGAAAGGAACCATAACTAAAAGATAAAATTGAAAAAGATTAATCAAAAAAATTCCAAATAGAAAATTAATCACTCCCACAATATAAGTCCTAAAAAGCTCTTCCGATGAGAAATTCTTGAATTGGAATGGGATAAGTTTCTTAATTTTATTAATCATTCTTTACCATCCTAATATTCTTCTTATTCAAAAATATACTAATAGAGATAAGTAGAATAGATAGAATTAATGAAACCAACTCTATAGTATCTCTCTTAAATTCCAACTCAACATAATTAGTTGAAGGGACAATGAGCATAAATGAAGGATCTATCCTGTAGGGGCCGTAACCAGAATTAAGCTCCCAGTTTGGGAAATAAGATATTTTCACTATGTGTGGTCTGCCAACAAATTCTGTTTCAAAACTTATCTTATTATCACTTATGACTACATTAGATATCCCTTCCTGGTCAATTGTTTTGGTTATGGTTGTATTCAAATTGCTAAATATATCCTTTTCAGAAGGAGGAATTTCAACAAAGTGTTTGCTTGGCTGAAGATTGTAGAAATTATTAATCGAATATTCATAAAATCTACTTTCCCTTTCCCTGAACAATGAAGAAAGGACTCTTCTTGAAGTATTCTCTAAAAATATAACTTCAATCTCTCTTTGGAGAGGAACTATTTTATAAGACTCTTTTACCCCAAAAATCCCAAACCTGTTTACCTTATTTATATATATCAAATCTTTACTCTTTATTGCCTCTTCAAATAGTTTTTCACTATTAGTAATGTAATAATCTACTCCGAGCTCCTTTAGGTAATGAATTCCTCTCTCAAAATCTCCATTGAAATACCTAAGTCCCCCAACCGGGTTTGAAGGCTTCTCTGACAAGCTTGAAACAGAAATGAAATGAAATGGAGTTGTAATACTTGAATCGAAATATAATCCCTCCATACTTGAATGATCCGTATACATTGGAAGAGTCATTAAAACCATCGGAGTTCCATATTCATTAAGATCAGGGTTAGCTTCCCAAGTTATCCTGCCCGGAGGTAAATTATTTAATTCTTCATATAATGATGAGATATCACTCCAATTCTGCTTGCCTTCATATCCAGTAAAATTCCAATTAATCCAGTTCGGTAAAAAAGAAAGGCTGGCAAAGACACCGGTAAATAATACGAGTCCAATTAGAGACTGGGTATCTTTTGTGAGAAATAGAAAGATAAACAGGAGGAAAAGAATTCCTAATAGAACATATGTAGTAAATTCATATTTTTTTCCCCAGGAATTAAAAAAGGAATACCCCAGGGGGAAAAAAGAGAATGAGAGAAGAGTCAAAATTCGATTTATATAAAGCCCTGAAGAGGCAATCTTTCTAAGTATAATTTTAAATGCAAGACCAAAGAGAACAACTGTACCTAAATTAAATAAAGGAACTAGCCTTCCATTCCATAATGCGCCAGGGGGTATAACAAAAAAAAGAAACGCATTTGCAGCAACCATATAAAAGCCTATATGTAAAATTACTTTTTCATTAAACATCTCTCGAAAAAAAATAATAAAGAATACGGAAGAGAATACTATTAATGGCATCATGTCATCTTTAATTAGATCACTAGTTCTTGTAAATGGCGTATAAGCCATATCTGTTGTATAGCCCAATTTAGTCAACATTGGGATAAGCCATAAAACAGAAAGGCCTAAAAATACATTAATGAATTTAATTTTATTGATTAATTCAGTTTTTATATAAATTAACTTGTAGAACGTAATTATAGAGAAGAAAATAAACGGAATGAGGTGGCTTAATATACATAAAGCAAATAAGATTGCCGAAGATATGAACTTTCTTCTGGTTACCTCCTTCGCTAGGCTGTTATATGCGAGCATTCCAAAAGCTACAGAATAAGTGAACGAATATTGACCAGCTAATGTAGATGCTAAATTGCCTCCATAAATAGTAAATGATTCTGTAAGTACAAAGAGAACCCCGCAGACAAATCCAGGTAAACTAAACATTTCATTATCATCTCTGAAAAGTTTATCAAAAGCATAAACTACTCCTAGAACACTACCGATCACCATTAATTTGAATGAAATACCAAATGGTAGGATAGTAGATAAGGCTGAAACAACTAACGGTGGGAAAGGGAAATAAAAATAATACAATGGAATTCCAGCAAACCACATATTGGACCAACCCATAAGTTTCAAATTAGGAAAAAAGTTTTTTGCAAAATAATCAACTGCAGC
>JAYZKG010000019.1:0-6485 GCA_036163695.1 Actinomycetota bacterium
ATAGGAATGGAACTATATGAAGCTGAGAATTTAGATTCATTATCTGATTTATTATCAAAATATCTTCATAATGAGAATAGACATGGAGAATCAGGCCTGTCCTCCCTGTCAAATAAGAACATTTCTATTAGGGATAGTTTATCATGGGACTTACGAGGGCAAAAAACTCTAGATAAATTATTTAATTAGCGCCCGTGGCTCAACTGGATAGAGCATCTGACTTCGGATCAGAGGGTTGGGGGTTCGAGTCCCTCCGGGCGTGCTAACTGTAGACATCTATAATTTTAGATACTCTTTTCTCCATAGAGAATTCTTTAACATCAGGATAATATTTTCTTTGTACCTTTTCTGCAGCTGATTCAATTGAAGTTATCAAACTATCAATAGAATCGGAATCAAAATATGATATAACTTCTTGAACTGGAAGCTCCCTGTGTGAAGGGAAATCGTTTGCAACGATTTGTAAGCTAGCACCCAAGTATTCAAAATATTTTAGTGGTGAAGTATAGTACTTTAGATGATAGAAGTTTTTATCATTAATACTTGAATTGTCATATACCATTAATCCTATATCAGCATCCTGGATGAGCTTTAAAGTATTTGATCTATTCTGGTATCCATGCAGCCTAAATGACTCAATAAGATTATTAGCTACAAGTTTATCTTTCAATTTTTTTACTAAGTTATCTGGACCTCCAACTATATCAACTTCAAACCTATCTTTTATTTCTCTTCTTTTGAATATTTCAATTAATATTCCTAGTCCTCGTTCTTCACCAAACCTATTAAGATTCCCGGCAAAAATTAGTTTCACTTTATCTCTGGGACCTTTTACATGGTTTAGATAATAATCTTCGTCATATGCACTAGGAAGCAGGGATATTCTTTTATTATCTTCATTTAGATTTAAATCCTTAAGTATATAGCTAGTTAAACAAATCAAGGATGATTTTGGATTAGACATAGACTTCCTTACTAGATATTTCCTCAATCTAGTAACTTGATGACATTCGAACACCACCCTCTCTCCTCTTTTTGATAAGAAGTAGAATATCCAGTCAGATCTAGTAAGAAAATTTTCTCCTTTTTTACTTTTTAGCACCTTCTTTACAGTTAGGTAGGACCAAGCTAAATGACTAAAAAGATATGCAAATTTTACTCCGATTGAAATCTTCCCAAATGGTAATTTATGACTCAATCCTTCAATTTGTATTTTTTCATCAAATTCATAAAATGATTTAATCTCATTAAGGTTAGTACTACTACTCTCTTCTCGAAGAGGGAAGATTAGGGATACATCTATTCCCTGCCTAGCAAAGTGTTTAACATGTGAAATTGTTTGAAGGGAGTTTGCAGTAGGTGCTGGGAATGTCTGATAAGTTATATAATTAAGATTCAATAATATCTAGACTAATCCACTAATTATTGCTGAAAGCACAAGCACAATTATGTAAGATAAAAGCCCGCCTCCAATAGCAGCTACCTTCATACTTCTTGAAATTTTACTTGGTCCAAAAAGATGGTAATAGATAACACCAAAGAAAGGTATTAAAAATATAACTGCTAGCCATATATATCGACTTTTACCTTGCGTTCTTTCATTTGTGTTCACATCCCAAAGAGCCATTGCACTCCATGCAGCGAACAGTACAAAAGGCATAAAGTATCCATACATCTGAAACATTAATTGCCATAGCGTTGGGCTTGAAACGGGTATTCCACTCATAACTATTTCCTTATCTGCTCCCACAATATCATTTATTTCAATATTGGGTAAGGTAATTTTACTTAAATTTGGAACATAGAAGACATCTACAGCAGGAGAAGACACAAGATCTCCCGAACCAGGCATGTTTATCTGATCTTCTGGCCATGGATAGTCTTTATATCTTTCCCTCGGGGGTTTCTGACCTGCAGCATCTGCAAAAAGTCCAGCTAACATCATTAATCCAGAGACGTCTCCTTGTAGAGGGAACCTTGATAGGATTGATCCACCTACATCTGAGCAGTTATGAAACTGTTCCAGTAAAGGAGGCTCACTAGTTTGATAGACGTTACCTTCAAAACAGTTTCCAGGACCCCAGGGACCTGCAAGTTTCATATCTGTATACCCTGAATCCAGTATTACATTGTCCTTTATCTTTACATGCTGCGAAAAGTATAGGTTTGCATCAAGCATTGGTGAAGCAACTATCCCGTATTTTTCATGATTAACAATCAAGTTTCTTTCAATTATATCTCCAACCCTTCCAGGCACAACCACCCCCATTCCATGGACAATGGCTCCAAACCTATTTGCCGGTGCTTTACTATTATTATTATCAACTACCAAGTTCCCAACAATTGTTGTTTCTTTCCCTGGAGGATTAAGCTCTGAATCTAAAGTATTTGGGACAATTCCAGCCATGTTATCTCTCCATATATTATTTATTATATAAAGGTGTCCTCCCGCATTTGTTCCTGAATACCCAAGAGCATTCCCTTCAACTATTGAATTACTTATTACTGCATTACAGGGGTAGCATTGGCCGATATAAATTCCACTATCTGGATGTCCCGAGGCATAAATATTATCAAAAATCCCATCTGTTGAGTCGAAAGCATAGACACCATAATCACCATTGTTGTGCACAGTGACATAAGACCCTCTGTATCCAGTTGAAGAGTTCCAGTAAACACCATTCAGAGAAAAGTTTCTAACAGTTAAGTTCTCTACACTAACTCCGTTTGTATCAAATATCTGTATTCCATTTTCGCGCATGAACTCTCCATCGATTATTACTCCATTTCTATCTTCCCCTCTTATAGTTAGATAAGGAGTTGTAACAGTTATACTTTCGTTGTATACACCTTTTGTGATATAGATTAAGTCACCAGCTGATGCAGAGTTGACAGCGCTCTGTACAGTTTTATAGCTCTGACCCTCACCAACAACAAGAACTTCTTTTGATAAATTATTTAGATCTGTTGTGTCGGAAGTCACTTCTGGAACGGTTACATCACCAACGACAATCATTCCCACCATTCCTTTTTGATTTGTTCCATGGAAAGGGCAGTAGTATTCATAAATCCCTGGTTGAGTAAATGTATATTCGTACTGGTCTCCTTTTGTGATAATTCCATATTCAAAATAATCTGAGGACACTGCTTGCCAAGATCCATCAAATGCTATTACATTATGGTCATTAGCTCCATCAGATTGCCATAGTACAGTTGCTCCTACAGGGACATTTAGAACTTTTGGTGAATATTCGTCATCCACAACTCTAACTACATAGATATCACTTTGAGAGGCCTCTTGAGACCCACAAAAGACTGTTAAAACAGACAAGAAAAGTAAAAGAAATAACCTTCTTTTCATAATTATGAGTTTAACAACATTTCAGGGAACTTGATTGACGACTATATGATAAGATTTCATAATGAAAAATGAGAAATATATCACACTTTTGGCAAGTTTGGTAGAAATTCCATCTATAAGCTCTATTGAAGACCATAGAGAAGATGTAGTTAAGTCTGCAAATACGGTCAAAAAATTATTTCAAGACTTAGGACTTGAAACAAAGATATCCAGTGTTGCTTCAGGCAAGCCTGCTGTATTAGCTAAAACAGAAATAGATCCAAAAAAGAAAACAGTTCTCCTATATGCTCATCATGATGTCCAACCAGTTGGAGATGAGGGTGCTTGGCAAACAGACCCTTTTACCCCAGAAATTATTAACGGAAGAATGTACGGTAGAGGCTCTGGTGATGATAAAGCAGGAGTCGTTCTGCATTATGCAGTTACAGAAGAGCTCCTAGGAGATCTTCCAGTTAATATTAAATTATTTATTGAAGGAGAAGAGGAGATTGGTTCTCCAACAATGGAGGAATTTGTTAGAGAAAATCGAGAGGACCTAGATGCAGATGTAATTGTTATAGCTGATTCAGGGAACATAAGGATTGGTGAACCAACTATAACGACTTCGCTAAGAGGATTAGTTGACGCAACAATAAATGTAAAACTACCTATATTCCCAGTTCATTCAGGAGTAGGTGGAGGAATAGTTCCAGATGCAATGATGGTTTTAAGCAAAATACTTTCTAGCTTTCATGACTCAGAAGGCAACTTGCTTATTGAAGGACTTGTTGTCGATAAGTCAGAAGTAACAGAGATGGATAAAGAACTTTTGGACAAAATGTTGGGAGGGGATAAGAACATTCCATACTTTAAGTCCCCAAGCATGTCTGAAAAATTGTGGTTAGAACCAGCACTTGACATTCTTGCAATAAATGCTCCTAGAGTAGAGGAGTCAGTAAATTTAATTATTCCAGAGGCATCGGCAAAAGTAAGTCTTCGTCTGGCTCCATCTCAGGATCCAGATGAGGCTATGGATTTGTTGGGTAAACATGTAAAAGAAAACTCTCCCTGGGGTGTAGATGTTAACTTTATTCCAGGGGCTAAAGGGTCAGGAGTTTTATGTTCTTCTGAAGGAGAATTTATCCAGACCTTACTGAAAGAGTTCAGTAATTCATGGGGGAAAGAACCATCATTTATGGGGGTAGGAGGATCAATCCCCTTTGCCAATGTTTTTAGTGAGAAATTTCCAAATGCAGAGATTGCTTTAATTGGGGTTTCTGATGGAGAGTTAGGGAATGCACATGCGCCAAATGAAAGTGTTGAGTTGGAAGATCTAGATAAGATGATAGAAGCTCTTTCAAGAGCACTTACCGAGTATGGGAAATAAATACGAAATAATTTCTTAACACAGATTTAGTATCCACTTAACTTAATACTGTGTATATTCTACGATACTGTTATGGAATCAATAGTAAAAACAAAGTCTTTGGAAAAAATTTACGGAGAGGATGAGACGAAAGTTGTTGCTTTAGATAAAATCGATATCGAATTTTTCTCTGGTGAGTTTACAGCAATTATGGGACCTTCAGGATCAGGAAAATCAACCCTGCTTCATTGCTTAGCAGGTCTAGATATTCCAACAAAAGGTTCCATATACATAAGCAGTACCGACCTTTCACAACTGAATGACAAGCAGCTAACAAAAATGAGAAGAGATAGTTTCGGATTTGTTTTCCAAGCATTCAATCTGATACCGACTTTAACTGCTGAAGAAAATATTTCCCTCCCCTCTTCAATAGCAGGGAATAGTCCTGAAGAGGAGTGGGTAGATAAAATAATTGAAACATTAGACCTTAAGGATAGGCTAGGTCATAGGCCCAATGAGCTTTCAGGAGGACAGCAACAAAGAGTTGCAGTGGCTCGAGCCCTTGCTTCAAAGCCCGAGGTGATATTTGCTGATGAGCCAACTGGAAACCTCGACTCAACTTCTAGCCAGGAGCTTTTAGTTTTCTTAAAAACAATAGTTACCGAACTTAAACAAACCATAATAATGGTTACACATGATTCTGAAGCTGCATCCTATGCTGACAGGGTTGTATTTTTACGGGATGGTTCTGTATTTAATGACTTAAAAGGACCAACAAAAGAAGAAATTATCTCTACTGTTTCTGATATATCTATAAAAGGCTAAAGCAAGTGGAAGGTTATACAAAAAGACCACTTTTATTAATAGCTTGGAAAAATCTGAAAACTTACCCCGTCAGAATACTGCTTACTACATCTTCGGTCATTCTTGGTGTTGCAGTAATAATTGCTTCAAATATCTTTTCGGAGAGTAATAAGTCAGCTTTTGATAATTTGTTTTCAGGTATATATGAAGGAGTTGATTTAGTTGTTTCTCCAGTCAGAGACTTACCTTTTGAACAAACAGGTGGAAGTGGAGGACAAGGACCAATTCAATTTGAAGTAGAAAAGATATCTGATAAAAAAATTGAAGAAATAAATAAGATATCAGGAGTAAAGTCTGCTTGGGGCGACGTCCTAGGCTTTGCACAATATGTCAAAGTTGTTGATGGAGAAACAGTCTTAATATCAAATGGTTTTGCGCCAACTTTTGGGGCTGCTTGGGACACCTCACCATATGCCAGTCAGTGGGAGCTATTATCTGGGAGACCACCTGTAAACAACAAAGAATTAGTAATGGATAAAGTTACAGCTGAGAATAATGAATTTAATATCGGAGACAAAGTTACAGTGCTTGCAGGAGCAATTCCTGCCACTTTCAAGATTGTTGGGATTGCACAGTTTTCAGAAGTAGGATCTCCAGGCGGAGCAACTTTTGCACTCTTTGAATTTAGAACAGCTCAAAAGTTGTTAGATTCCGAAGGAGTTGTTGACTTAATTAATGTTGTGATTGAATTAAATGCTGATATAGAAGAAGTTAGATTAAATATAGAAGCATTAGATCCAGGAAACCTAAGCGTAATTGATGCCCAGGAAGCAGCCGCTGAGCAAGCTAATAACATCAAACAAGGGCTTGACTTTTTCAATACTATCCTAAATGTCTTTGCCGGGATAGCTATTTTTGTAGGTGCATTTATTATACAAAATACATTTAGGATATTAATTTTCCAAAGAACAAAAG
>JAYZKG010000020.1:0-50232 GCA_036163695.1 Actinomycetota bacterium
CTGAAACAACTAACGGTGGGAAAGGGAAATAAAAATAATACAATGGAATTCCAGCAAACCACATATTGGACCAACCCATAAGTTTCAAATTAGGAAAAAAGTTTTTTGCAAAATAATCAACTGCAGCAACATGTGCACCCATGTCTCCACCTGTTGGCATATTATCTGTGAAAACAAGGTCTATTCTAAGAAGAAAGATTACCGCTAGATAAAATAAATATTTTACGTAGGTCTTATCTATTTTGAATTCCTTACTTTGCATTGTTCTCAATATTTTTCCCTAAGTATTTAGACTTCCTTATTCCATCCTCAGACCACTCAGCATACCAATAAGGGCCGTGGGGACATGATTGACAAGATTCCTTACCACATTTTATATTCTTTTTTCGATAAGAAACCTTCTTCTTGTCTACATTTTCATTTAGCTTATTATCAATAAGAAACTGCAGCCTTCGTAAATCAGATTCCGAAAGCTCTCCTAATATCTCTAATAGTTCTTTATCTACCATTAATAAAATGGTACTTGATATGAATAATCTTTTTTAGTTTCTTAATATAGATTTAGTGAAAAAAGTTGTAATTTTATGTGGTGGTATTGGTGGAGCCAAATTAGTAAAAGGCTTCTACAACAATACTGACATCGATTTAACCGTAATTGTCAATACTGGTGATGATGCATTTATACATGGAGTATGTTTATCACCGGACATAGATTCAGTAATCTATGCATTAGCTGAGATTGAAGGTGAGCAAGGGTGGGGGCGAAAAGGAGATTCTTTTACTGCTAACAAAATTTTCTCAGAATTAATCGGAGGTTTTGAATTCAAGTTAGGAGATATGGACCTTGGTCTTAATCTATATAGAACCGAAATGATTAAAAAAGGGAAAACCCTCACAGAAATAACGCATTTAATATCTAAGCACTTTGGTCTTAAAGAAAATATATACCCTATGAGTAATGATCCTGTGCAAACCAAAATACTTACTAACGATGAAAGATTACTTGATTTTCAAGATTATTTTGTATTAGAAAAAGCTGTTCCGAAGATTAAAGAAGTATTTTATACAGGTTCTGCTGAAGCAACTGTAAACAATAAAATCGTAAAGATCATTAAAGATAGCGATTTGATTGTTATCGCTCCATCAAATCCGATTCTTTCCATACAACCTATTTTGTCTATAGATAAATACTCAGAGGCAATAAAAAACCACAAGAAGGTTATTTTAGTTAGCCCATTTATAGGAAGTAGAACAATAAAAGGGCCAGCAGCACATAATTTTTTAGATTTAGGATTTGTACCAGATGTCTGTGGTCTAGAGAATTATTATAAAGGTATTGTTGATAAAATTATTATAAATTATGGTGACAGAAAAAAGGTTAACTCTGTAGAAATATTGGAAACAAATACAATAATGAGCACTAAAGAAAATTCTATCGATTTAGCTAATTATATTTTAGATCAATGAATCCGATTGAGATAACTCCGCTTATAGGTTTTCCAGAGGTTAAGGAGGGAGATGATTTAGGGCATCTAATCGTTGACACATGCTCAAAGCAGAAATTAGATATAATTGATGGCTCTATTCTTGTTGTCGCGCAAAAGATAGTTTCGAAAGCTGAAGGACAATTGGTCAAACTGGCTAATGAAGAAGATTACCTACAACTCCTAGAGAAAGAAGCAAAGAAAATTATACGCAAACGAGGAAATACAATAATTGCAGAAACTCAGCATGGTTTTATTTGTGCAAACGCGGGTATTGATAGATCGAATATAAAAAAAGGGCATGCACTCCTTCTCCCTGAAGATCCAGATAAATCTGCAGAGAAGATTCGTAAGTATATAGAAAATAAATTAGGCCTACATTTAGGAGTAATAATTTCTGATACATTTGGGCGTGTATGGAGAAATGGACAAATTAATTTAGCAATAGGAGTATCCGGAATAGGTCCTATAAAAAGCTATATAGGAGAAAAAGACACATTTGAAAATGAACTAAATGTTACGGAAATTGCAGTAGTCGACGAGTTATCCTCTGCCGCAGAATTAGTAATGGGTAAAACTGAAAGAATTCCCGTTGCATTAATTAATAACTATAAATTTAATAAATCGGAAGAAAAGATTGATAAGATAATTAGAAAACAATCAGATGATTATTTTCTTTGATTCTTTATCCAGCTAATTACCTCTGAAATCCCTTCAGAAATAAGTGTTTCTGAATACCAACCAATTGTTTCTTTTGCAAGAGAAGAATCTAAGACGCTCCTTAACAACTCTCCTTCTCTAGCTTCTTCAAAATTAATTTCACATTTATTACCTATAGCTTGTTCAATTAGAGCAACCAGTTCGAGGACACTTGTCTCGATGCCTGAACCAATGTTCAAATTATGGTTTCCCTCCGACAACAAACATTTGTGTATAGCACTCACAACATCTTCTACAAAAACAAAATCTCTAGTCTGTTTACCAGTCCCATAAACTGTTGGATTGTTTCCATCAATCATTTTTCTGGTGAAAATTGAGATTACCCCGGCCTCACCATGAGGGTCTTGTCTTGGTCCATAAACATTAGCAAGATTTAATATCGAATAGTTAATTGATGTACCATTAAAAGATTGTTCTATTAGCATATTTAATCTTTTCTTAGAGCTGCCGTAAGGTGAAGCTGGCTCAGATCCAAAATCATCTTCTTTTGTTGGGATATTTTTTGGATCTCCATAAATTGTGCCACCTGAAGAAGTAAAAAGAAACCTAGTACAATTGGTCTCTTTTATTGCATCAATTAGTTTGAGAGGTTGATTGATATTATATTCTTCATCAAGATTAGGGTTGTCTACAGAAACTGTTACTGAAGATTGTGCTGCTAAATGAAAACAATAATCTGGGTTGAATTTCTTTATTTCTGAAAGGGCTTCATCTGAACCAATTTCTTTTTCTATAAAGACTAGGCTGCCTAAATCATCTAAATTTTCTTTTTTCCCAGTGATCAAGTTGTCAACAACGAGAACTTCGTGATTTTCTCTAAGTAAACTGCCTACAAGATGACTGCCAATAAAACCTGCTCCTCCGGTTACAAGAGATTTCATTTTTGACATTTATCTAAGATTAACAATAAATTTCATCTTCAATTATAGAATTTGGTTCTAATTTAATATTAGGGCCAATAATTGAATTAATTACTGTTGTATTTTCTTCAATAATGCAATCTTGCATAACAACTGAATTTTCTATCTTTGCTGATTCATGAACAAAAGAGCTGGTATGAATCCAGAAATCGTCTCCCGAGCAACTTGCTTCAATGAATGACTCCCTAGTTCCAACATCAGAAATATCACCTTTTAATGAGCAATTAAGGAGCGCATTTTTGTTTGCTAAAAATGGAAATACCTCTCTTTCAAATGACACTGCTTTCTCAATTAATCCTGGGTTGTCTTCTTTAGCTTTGTCATGATATTTAGTTAAATCATGCGATTGTAAGTAATATAGGCCAACACTTATATTGTTTCCCAAAGATGTTTTATTTATTGGCTTCTCAATAAATCCGCTAATTTGACCCGCTTCATTAAATGAAACAAGGCCAAATCTGCTTGGATCTTCTACATTAATTGTGCTCAAAACAGATTTGTCAGAAGAAGATATGAATTCAAGAAAATAATCCAAATTTAAATTAAATAAAAGATCACCATTTACACATATAAAATTTTCTGGGAAGAGTTCAATATTGTTTAATATAAATCCTGCAGTGTCGTACTTTACGTCTTCATAGAAAATTTCCACAATATAATCTGATTTATTTCTATAATCTTCCCAGTACTCCCTATGTCTCTCTGCTGCAACAAATATATATTCATTCAGACCAACATCAGAAAACTTTTGAAGCATATGATCAATAATTGAAACACCTCTTATAGAGAGCAATGCTTTTGGGCCCTCCTTAGACAATGGATGAAGCCTAGTTGCTTCACCTCCTACAAGAAATATAGTTTTAAATTCACTCATGACTAGATACATTCTCTAAGAAATCAAATAAACTTTGAGAGGTCAAAGAACCATATAAGGTTTCATCCCAAAGATTGCTTGCAAATACTTCAGAGTGATACCTCTCACAATTCCTTACAAACTTATCCTTTAGTAGGGGGATTGCTTCATCGCGCCTTGCTGGATGCCCAATCGGATAGAGAATTTCTTTTTTTTCCGAATGAGTTCCATCCTTATATTCAAAATAAACTTTGTTAGGTATATACCTCTTTTCGATATCATAATAATCTTTTGTATATTGTTTATTTTCAATTGTTTTGAACCTCTTTCTTAAAGATTCAACCTCGTGAATCTTCTCATAAGAATCTTGGTAAGAAGAGGTTGTAAGCTCCCCGTCAAGGAGTGCAACTGACGTCATATACTCTAAAGAATGATCTCTTGCAGAAGGGTTATCTAGTGGTCCTGATTTGCTTATAATCCTCAAAGCTGGTTCATGAGTCTCAATAATTATAGATTTTATGTCATCAAACCTATTCATAAAGATAGGGTGGAGAGATATTGCAGCTTCAACAGCAGATTGTCCGTGAAATTCTGCTGGATAAGCAACTTTGTATAGTATATTCCTTACCACCCAGTCATCTAGATCTTTTCCTAGCACAATACTCTCCCCGTCCAAGAAAACTTTTTCAAAACCCCATACTTCATCAGTTTGCACTGAAGAATAATTTGAGTCATTATATGAACTAACTTGTGCTAACCATAAACCTCTAGATGTTGCATCTCCTGCTGCCCAACTTTTTCGCCTCCCTATATTTGGTTCATGACGATATGCTCTAAGGTTAAGACCGTCACTCAAGACATTATTTATAGTTCTGGAAATCGTAGTTTTACTAGAATTATTGATTAGTGAAGAAGAATATGCTGCTGTGGCTAGTTTTACATAGAATACATGGTCATATCCTTTTTCATTTAGAGACGTCCCTAGTGCCAAATTACCCTGTATTTCGTAAGTCTTAACTATTCCAATAAATATATCTTTTAATTCAGGAGAATCTAAGTACCTCATGTTAGAAGCAATTATCCCGCCTATATTGTCAGATGGATGTGCCCACTCTTTAGCTAAAAATGTATCATTGTAATCATGCCATCTAACAAGGGTTCCGAGGTATCTAGCTATTTCAAGTTCTGAATTGAGATTGCGAATAACTCTGAATGGGTGTTCAGATATACTAGAGCTAAGCCCGAAAGGTAGGGCGTGCTTTAATGCATTTTGATCTGCTGCAGCATCCAAAATGCATCCATAAGCATCAAGAAAAGCTAAAGAAGCACTCTCCATTGTTTCATTACTGAAGTCATTTTGGTCAACCAAATAGCTAGAAATAGTCTCATCTATTTTGTTCATAAAATATATAACAAGTCTATTTTCCTGTATATTTAGCAGCAGGTCTAATTAGAACATCTTGTTCTCTTTGTTCAAAGTAATGAGCTGCCCAACCTACAGATCTCCCTGCAACAAAGATAGGTGTGAAAAGGCTAACATGAAAGCCTAGCTCGGCTAGTAAAAGTCCTCCGTAAAAATCTACATTTGGAAAAAGATTTTTTTTCTCGTCCATAATCTCATCTATTTTTTTTGCTATTTCAAATCTGTTTTTTGAGAATTCACTTTTCGCTAATTTTGTTACCCAGTCTTTGACTATAGGGCTTCTTGGGTCTTGAACTTTATATACTCCATGACCAAAGCCCATAATTTTCTTTTTTTGTTTTAAAAGTTCATTTATTCCGTCTTCAGCTTCTTCAATACTTGTAAATGAGTCAACTAATTCTACGGCTCGTTCGTTAGCCCCTCCATGCAGCTCTCCTTTTAATGTTGCTATTCCAGAGACAATAGCTCCTGTTAAATCAGCTCTAGTTGAAGCTGTAACTCTTGTAGCAAATGTAGAAGCATTAAACCCATGTTCTGCATACAGAATCAACATATCATCTAAGGCTTCTAGCATTTCAGTATCTGAACCATTTGGCATTAATGAACTAGCTACTAAATAATCATCAGATAATTCATTGGTTTCTCCCTCATGGTATGAGGCAATAATGTAGCAGACAGTAGCGTTGATACGAGCAGCTGATTCAATTTGAGTATCCGATTCTAGCTCTTCAGTTCCCGAAACAAGTGTTCTAAGAACATCCATTGGGTGGAACCCTCTTTCTTTGAGATTTTTAATTGCTTCTTGTAACCAATCATCACTACAAGCAAGCTGATAAAACCTAGAAAATGCTGATTTAAATTTATCTCCATTTAAGGAATCGCTGATTATCAAAGAAGCAACTTCTTCATAAGTTTTTTCTTTAGTTAGGTCTGTAGCATCATGGCCTCTATATCTAAGAGAAGTTCCTTCTTTACCAACGGTAGAAATTGAGGTTTCTCCCGCTATAACGCCTCTTAATCCAGGGGAATACTCCATATAAATATTTAACTACAAAGACTTTAATTTGAACAGAGAAAGTTATAGAAATTATTTTAGTACAATTTTTATGTGTCAGTAATTCATGAAGTAGAGAGGAAGTCCAGATTTGGATCTAAGTATGTTGCGTCTATAAGCCTGTTAGTAATGTCTATTCTTGCTGCTACATGGATTGGTTTTTTTCTTTTCCTTCCTATAAAGTCAGGGATGTCCATAGTAGATTCCCTTGAGGAACGATTCCTGCCGAGAGCAGAGGGGATGGTTTTAGATTTTACCTCTTTATCAGAACCTTCAATAATTATTTCTTCCGATGAAATTGAGCTAGCTGAACTCCATGATGGTTTAAACAGAGACCTAATCCCTCTCTCTGAAATTCCTCCTTTTGTAGTTAATACTCTTCTTGCAGCAGAAGATAGTAATTACTATAAACATGAAGGTGTTGACTTTATAGCTATTGCCAGTGCCGTTCTGGATAATTTGAGAGGCATAACTAGAGGAGGTTCAACAATCACTTCTCAAGTAGCAAAACTGTCATTTGTTGGAGATGAAATATCTATAAGAAGAAAGATAACGGAAGCGGTTGTTGCTGCAGAGCTTGAGAGGAGATATACAAAAGATCAAATACTTGAGTATTATTTGAATTCAATTTATTGGGGTTCAGGTGCATATGGAATAAAATCTGCTTCATATGAATATTTCGATAAAAATGTAGATGAATTGACCCTGGATGAAGCAGCAACTCTAGTAGTGATAATAAGAAGCCCTGCATACTATAACCCAAGAAAATATCCTGAAAGAGTATTAGAGAGAAGAAATGGTGTTCTAGAAACAATGCTCAGAGAAAAGTTTATTGTCGAAGTCCAATATAGAGCAGCAAAAATAGCTCCTCTGAATATTGCTGAGTCAAAAATTCTTGAAAACCCAGCAGAGCACGTAGTAGCAGAGGTCAAAAGACAATTACTTAATGAGCCTCAATTTGCATTTCTAGGAAAAACTAATGCAGAGAGGAAGCAGGCATTATTCGGTTGCCCTTCAGATGATGTAACCTGCACCGGTGGTGGTGGATTAAAAATATACACAACTTTAGATTTAAGTCTTCAAGAACATGCAAATAAAGTATTGAATAAATGGGTTCCACCTGATCTCTCAGGAGATGAAGATGCTGACCCTAGACCAACAGGAGTTATAACTCTTCTAGACAACTACTCAGGAGCAATAAGAGTAATGGCTTCTGGCTTACCATTTGAAGAAGAACAGTATAACTTAGCAACACAGGGGAAAAGGAATCCGGGTTCAGCTTTCAAACCAATCACTTTACTTGCTGCTTTAGAATCAGGAACAAAATTATATTCAAATAGAGACTCTAGAAGCCCTGTTGAAATCAATTGTGGCTACCCCTGTGCGCCTGATGGTATAGGTACAAAATGGGTTGTAAGAAACTACGGAACATCAATTACTGCTGATCGCTATTTAAGTAAATTCCCTGCATTGGACAGAGCTATAGAACTCCAGTGTATTGATACACATATTGAGGAAATAAAAACGAAAGACTTCATTGATCAATTCCCCCTTGTAGAAGATATAGAAGAATATGAGACTGAAGAAGAAAAAATGTTAGCAATCGGTAAAGCTCTTGGACAGTATGACGAAGAAGGAAATCCGGTTTTAATGGACAATGAAGGGAAGAAATATGTAATTAATGAGAACAGAGAAAGGGTCTACTTTGATATAGAAGGAAGGAAAATACTTTCTGATGAAGACGGGACTAGATATGTATTAGGAAAAGATTCATTAGGATTAGAAGATATTAGAATTTATGCATTTGAAGAGCAAGAAATAATTGAAGATTTAAGTACACTTGATGAATTTATAAGCATAGATACAGAAAGTGAGTATCAATACGTATATAAACCATGTCTTAATAAATCAACTTATAATGTTTCAATAAGAAGGCTAGATGATTCAGGTATGATATCACTTGAAGAAGCTACGAGGAGATCTGTAAATACTGTTTTTGCTCAAGTAGCATCTGAACTCGGTGGTGAAAAATTGGCATCTACAGCAAAGAAGTTGGGGATTTCTTCTTATTTAGATCCTGTTATCTCATTAACACTCGGAGCTGGTGCTGTAACTCCGATTGAAATGGCATCTGCTTATAGTAGCTTTGCTACAAATGGCGTATTAGCACCCCCATACCTGATAGAAAGGATTGAGGACACAGAAGGGAATGTACTATATCAACATATAACGTCTCCAAGAGTATCAATTGCCGACCCAGGTGCTGCAGCTGCAGTAAGGAAGACTCTTGAAGTTGCTGCACAGAGAGGGACAGGAACTAGGGCTTTGCTTGATGATAGAAACATTGCAGGGAAGACTGGAACTCACCAAGGTTTTAGGGAAGCTTGGTTTATAGGGTTTATCCCTCAGTACACTTCATCTGTTTGGATTGGTTTTGCTGAAGAGCAGTTACCGTTAAGGAATGTAACAATTAATGGAGAGGTTTATAGAACTGTCTCTGGAGGAAGAGTTCCTGCTCCAATATGGAAAGAGTTTATGGATAAAGTAGTAGAAGATCTCCCAATAGAAAACTGGCCTAACACTCCAAGTGACCTAGATAAGTATTATGAGATTCCGACTGGAGAAATCCCTGAATTAATTGGTTTGAATGTTCTTGATGCTGAAGAAATTTCTTTTGCTTCATATTTTCTACCAATTGTGACTTTGGTTAATTCTGAAGAAGAACCCGGAGTGGTTCTTTCTCAAAGTGTAGAGGCTGGAGAAGAGATGCCTGAAGGAACAGAAATTCTCTTAGAAGTTGCTTCTTCACCACTTAGCGCACAAATTCCAAGTATTGCTCCTTGTACAACAACTTTGGAAGAAGCTGAAAGTTTATTTAAGAAATTTATGAGGGATACGGGAGTTGTAGTTTTTCTTAATTATTCATATGAGAATACGAATATACAAACCTGTGATGGAAAAATACTTGGTACAAACGTTTCACAAGGTGCGGTAGTCTCTTCTGGAGATACAATTCTGCTTATTGTCTCTTCCACTACAGAAGATTAAATTAATTTAACTACAAAATTATATAAACCCATTACACCAAATCCTGTTGCCCCTTTTCCTCTTACTAATTCGTTATCAGATGACCTTGCTGGTCCAGCAATATCAAGATGTATCCATGGATAGTCGTCAATAAACTCTTCTAATAAGAGGGCAGCGGTTATCGCTCCTCCAAATCTTCCTCCAGTATTTTTCATATCGGCAATATCTGAGTCAATTAAATTTCTATATTGAGTATGAAGAGGCAGGCTAGAAAAAATTTCCCCAAATTCTTTTGAAGCATCAATGAATTTTTTTTCGTATTCTTCGTTATTGGAAAATACTGCGCCAATATCTGGCCCTAGAGCCACTTTTGATGCGCCAGTTAAAGTTGCAACATCAATAATTAAATCTGGCTTGTCTTCTGCAGCATATGCTAATGCATCTGCCATTATTAATCTTCCCTCAGCATCTGTATTCAGGACTTCAATTGTCTTTTTATTTCTAGTCGTTAAAACGTCTCCTGGTCGAATGGCCTTGCCACTTGGCATATTCTCAACTAGAGGAGTTAGTACTCTGACCCCTATGTCTAATTTCATTTCAGAAACTATATGCATAAGGCCCCATACTGTTGCTGCACCAGACATATCAGTCTTCATAGTATCCATCCCTGAAGGGGATTTTAATGAAAGTCCTCCGGAGTCAAACATCACCCCTTTCCCTATTAATGACAACTGAAACTCAGCAGAAGGATTGTAAATACCTTCAAGTAAATAAGGTTCTCTTTCGGAACCTTTGGCTACCCCCAAGACTCCTCCAAAATTATTTTTCTCTAGCCAAGTTTTATCATGTATAGAAATTTCAAGACCCGAAATAAGTTTATCCACACTCTCTACAAACTGTGCGGGACTTTTATCTAGTGAAGGTCTATTTATTTGATCCCTAACCCACATTACTGATTTAGCAATGATTTCAATCTCTTCAAGCCCTTGAAATTTTTCTGAATTAACCTTTGGCATAGTTGCATCTTGATCTTTATATTCGTTAAAACTGTACTGTTGAAGAAGAAGTCCTAGGTAGAACTTTCCGAACTCAAAATCTTCAGAGATATTTATAAAATCTAATTCTGTATTACCTTCTATGTGCTTTGATACAATAGCACCAATAGTTAAGTAATCCTCTAGGTTATCTAACCCCTGAGCACCGACTATAAGGTTCGGGATTTTATCTTTTAAAGCAAATGAAGGAAGGAGGATTGATTCCTTGAGGTTTCCCTGAAAATCATAAAGTTCAAGTACTTCTGTTACTTCTTCTTCTGTTAGAGACAAGTGTTTATTTAGGTCAACACTTACATCTTGAACAAAAATTACCTTCATTCTTTTCATACTTGTAAGCCTCAAATTATTCCTAAGAAACTAATATTAATGTACCTACTGCGCCAATTGAAGTTAAAAATGATAAATAACTTAACCCGGTTGCAGCCATAACTCCTGAATAACCTCTTTCATTGAGGGAAAAATTTGCTCCAGTTACAAGAAGACAGGTTGCTAAGAACAACCCAGCAACAACGTAATCTAGAAGCTGGGAAAGAGAACTACTGCTATTTGTAATATTAATTAGTTCACTTAGCATAGCTATAGCTGAGCTTGAAATCCCAAATTTTGCAACCTGTTTCATCCCAATTCTGCTAATTGTTGGGTCCACAAGAAACCAATGTCCAATCAACATAAGCGCAAAAATAGATGCATTAATTGATACGAGTAAATAGTTCTTTATGCCTAAATCTAAAATAAATCCGTTACTAAAGATAGATGGGAGAGTTAATGCAAAAATAATTACAAAAGAAAGATAATAAAAGCCTTTCCTAGGTTTAGTGGAATATCCTATATATAGAATAAATGGGACTAAGTCTAGTCCTAAGATATAAAGATATTCGCTCAAATCCATACATTTAATAGAATATACCTTGTTAGGTAATAAAAAAATGAAACTGAATATATTACTTTTTTTATGTAATATTGTATTTTTATATAATAAACTGAAACGGGGCATTGAAGTTGTCAAATAACAAAGTTGTATTGTCTTTTTTGATTGCAATATCAATTATTTTCTTTTCTAGTCAAGACCTCTCATATGCAGCAGACTGCCCAAATAATGCAAATGCTCCTTTGTCTTCAACTTTAGATCTGCAGAGATATTTGGATTGTAATGGATTCAGTCCTGGTCCTATTGATGGATCTATGGGGCCTCAAACAAAACAAGCTATAAAAACATTTCAAGCAACTAACGGCCTTGTTGCCGATGGTGTTGTCGGGCCAAAAACAAAAGCAGCAATGCGTGCGTATACTTCAGCAAATTTTACTTTTACTGGATCTGGATGGGGACATGGTGTAGGACTAAGTCAGTATGGAGCTAAAGGTCTTGCAGAAATAGGGGCATCTTTCTGTAGTGACACAAACTCATGTACAAGTAATGAAATAGTGAAATACTACTTCACCGATACAAATGTAGAAAATCTTTCTGCTCTTTCATTGTCTTCTCCTGCTATAGCAACAAATGAGGAGGCTATCTGGGTTAACCTTGCTAGAAATGCAAATTCAGTAAGCATTACTGCTTTGCCTTCATCTTCTCCTCCAACTATTTCTATATGTCAGGCAGGATTAAATAAAACTGCGCAAGCTCAAATATTTCTTTCTACTAGAGGATACGAACCTGGACCAATTGACGGTTCTTTTGGACCCAAAACTGAGTCTGCAATAAAGAATTACCAAGCATCTAAAGGATTGGGACAGTCAGGAAGTATAGATGATGATACTTATAATCAAATGAAATCAGATGCAGCAGTAGATGGGCCTTGCGAATCTCCTTTAGGCCCACTAAAAATTGGAGGTGGAGCAACACTTAAATTTCAGAACTATAAAGGAAGCTGCTCAATCAGAGGGCACTACTTAGCCCCTTCTGCTTCAGGAAGTTGTGATCTCTCTATTAAATGGACAGACGGCGGAAGATTGAGGATTGGTTCTAGAGAATTAAATCATGGGAGCTTAAAGTTTAGGACCACAGGAGTTAGTTCTGGTTTTCATGTCGTTCTAGCAATAGACCTAGAAAACTACTTACTAGGACTTGCAGAGATGCCCTCTCATTGGAATGTTAAAGCTTTAGAAGCACAAGCTCTAGTTGGAAGAAGCTATGCAGTTTACCAATACTTAAAAACAAATAATCCTGGGAAAAAAACAGAACTCGATGCTGGGCTTTCGGACTCAACAAAAAAATACTGTTGGTGCCATATTGGCTCAACTGCTTCAAGTCAGTATTATTATGGGTATCTCAAAGAAATTTCTGGACCTAATTGGGCTACAGCAGTTAGAAATACTGCGGGCCAAGTAATCACCCATTCCTCATCTACATACACGATGAGTAATGTTATTCAGTCATTCTATTCTTCATCAACTGGTGGGAAAACAAATGATAATGTAGTTGGTTTTGGATCAGGCACTAAGTGGCCATATCTAACTACCGTGGATGACCCTTGGTCAATTGATACTAGAGTAAGCAATGCGCAAGCTGCTTGGTCTTATGACTTTAGTGGATACCAATTGACTTCAAATATTCTTTGTGGAGACAGTAGGTGTTTTGATTCAATAACTGATATCTACGTCTCTTCTGTTGCAGAATCTGGTGCAGCTGTAGAAGTTACAATAAAAGGATACAAGAATGGGGCCCTTAAAACTGTTACGAAATCTGGAAGAAACATAAAATCTCAACTTGGGTTTAAGTCTCATTATTTTAAGACTTCTAGCGCATCTGATGCTTCAAATCTTTCTGTAGGTCCCGTTACAATTCAGAACTCTTCAAGTAGCTCTACTGAAGCTTCCTCGAGCAGTAGTTCTGGAGATACACCAATTTACACTACTTCAAGTAAAGGATTGGACTACCTTTCTATATCAGGAATAATAACTAGGTGTGATGAAACTGCTACTGCTTGTCAAGCAAAAGTGCTTACTAGGGAAGAAGCGGCCGCTATATCGATAATTACTAGTCAAATTCCACTCACGTCACCTAATGCATACAGTGATGATGATCAGAGTATTTACCAATCTGCTATTAATGCTCTACCTTATTATGGAATGCATGTCTGTATAGACACAGGTATCGGCTTTCTTCCGAAAGATAGCTTGGGACGAGATGAATTTGCTTGTATTTTAGTTAAGTCACTACAAGTTGGAGAAAGTGATGAGCTAAGCGGAAGGGAAGATCCATATACAGACGACGGAGGGAGCCAATGGGATAAGGAATTACACACTCTTGCAGCAAATAATTTAATGCCAGCTTGCTCTACTTTAAGTGAAAAAGTATGCCCTAGTAGAAAAATAACTGTTGGAGAAGCTGCCTATATAGTGAATAAAATGATCGAACAGTCTTTAATTTCTTCTGATTTATACTCTACTGACAATTTTAATAACTCCTGGGCCGTTGCTCAAGGAGAGGTAGAAGAGGTAACAAACACTGCAGTCTCTAATGTTGGGTCAACTGCGGGTTGCTCTCCTAAAGATAACTCGAACAGAGTGTTTAATAATAGTTTAGACATACAGAGGTTCTTAGCTGATAATGGTTTTAACCCTGGGCCAATTGACGGACAAATAGGTGAAAAAACAAGAATAGCTATAAAAGAGTTCCAAAGACAAGCTGGAGTTACTGCTGATGGTGTCGTAGGTACTAAAACTAAGCTTGCAATGAAAAGTTGGACGGGTTGTAATACCTGCTTGGCAAGAGACAATTCCAATGCAGACTTGTCAGATATAACTGGTGTGCAAACTTTCCTTGCAAATAATGGTTTCAATCCTGGAGTTATAGATGGGAAAATGGGTTCTTATACTAAAGAAGCAATAAAGGCTTTCCAAAGAGAGGTCGGGCTTATTCCAGATGGCGTAGCTGGAAACAGAACAAAGTCTGCTATGAAAAATTATACTGGCTGTTAATTTAGTTTCTTTCTAATACTTTCTGAAATAGCTTTAGTATCCAACTTAAAATAATTTTCTAAATCATCTTTTGGTGCAGATGAGCCAAAAGAATCAAGAGAAAAAGAACCATCAATTTCTCCTATATAATTTGCCCATCCAACTGAGGTTGCTATTTCGAGAGTAAAGACTCTCCCTTGACCACGAAGCTCCTCTAATGTTTCATTGTCTATATCGACTAATTTATTTAATATAGGAGTACTGACTACCTGGATTGAAAATTCATTAAGCTCATCTGCTATCTTTAATGCAGTAGACACTTCTGAGCCGGAAGCAAAAATAGATGCGTCAGATCCTTCTTTTACTATGTATGCTCCTTTATTGAATTCCTCTTGAGTTAAGTTGCTGTTGACGGGGTCTAAGTCTTGTCTAGATAGCACAATAGCAGTAGGGCCCTTGTTCGAAGAAAAGGCATACCTATAAGCACAGCTAATCTCGCTCCCATTAGATGGCCTTATTACATCAAGGTTTGGAATTAGCCTAAGGGACATAAGGTGTTCCACGGGTTGATGTGTAGGGCCATCCTCTCCAAGCAGTAACGAGTCATGTGTGAATATAAAAACCGAATTTATCCCCATAAGTGCTGATAATCGGATACTCGGTCTCATATAATCAGAAAATACTAGAAACGTAGAGGCAAAAGCCTTTAGGTTACTATGGAGCACAATTCCATTAGTTATTCCTGCCATAGCATGCTCTCTAACACCGTATTCAATATTTCTTCCAAGAGGGTTGTCCTTTGCAAAATATTCTTTTCCTACCAGTTGTTTTGTAGATGCAGCTAAATCTGCTGACCCACCCAAAATAAATTCATTATTTTCGGCTATTTTGCTTAACACTTCCCCTCCAGAGACTCTGGATGCTTTTGGCTCCTTTAATTCCAAGTCTTCAAAAGAAATATCTTTAGAAGTGAAGTCTTCCCATAAGCTTTTAAATTTCTTATCAGATAATCTTGTTTCAAGGTTATCTGACCATTCATAAAAATCATTTGATGACTGTGCTCTCTTTTCAGAAAAATATTCATACACTTCCTTTGGGTGTTCAAAAACATCACCTACCCAACCAAGGTTATCTAAGAAACCTTCCATCTCTTTCTCTCCAAGAGGCTCTCCATGGGATGAGGCCGTATTAGCTTTAGTAGGAGCATATTTTCCTATTTCTGACGTAGCTACGATCAGAGAGGGTTTAGATAAATTTGATTGAGCTTCTGTAATTGAGGAAATTATTTGGTCATAGTTATGGGCATCTATCTCTAAAACATGCCACCCCATAGATTCAAACTTTGATTTCTGATTAGTTATAGATACTTTCTCTACAAAACCATCAATAGATATATTGTTATTATCAAAGAAGTATATTATCTTTCCAAGACCCCAAGTTCCTGCAAGTTCAGCAGCTTCTGTTGAGACTCCTTCCATTAGGTCTCCGTCAGAAACAATCCCGTAGACATGGTGATTAATTACATCTTCTCCTAATTTTTCACTTAAGTACCTTTCTGCTAAAGCCATCCCCACGCCATTAGCAAACCCTTGGCCTAACGGCCCTGTTGTTGTATCAATACCCTCCTTACTGCTATATTCTGGATGTCCAGGAGTTTTTGAATTCAATTGTCTGAATTTTTTTACATCTTCCATGGTTAAGTCAAATCCATTAAAGTGCAGTAAGCTATAAAGCAACATCGAACCGTGTCCCGCAGAGAGTACAAATCTATCTCTATTGATCCAGTCTGGCTTTTCTGGTGTTACGTTCAGAAACTCTTTAAAGAGTACTGTTCCAACTTCTGCCATTCCAAGTGGCATACCAGGATGTCCTGAATTTGCTTTCTCAACTGCTGATGCAGATAAAACTCGGATTGATTTTGTTACTTCGTTAAACATTTATTTCCTCACTATAAGAATCATATTAAGTTATTAAGTAGATGCCAGTGATTCTTTTGCGTGATAAGAGGAGCGCACTAATGGTCCAGACTCTACATGCCCTATTCCTTGAGAAATACCATACTCCTTATACCCCTCAAACTCCTGCAAAGAAACATATCTGCTAATTGGTCTGTGCTTAGGAGAAGGCCTCAGATATTGTCCAATCGTTACTATATCAATATTAAGAGCAGCTAGGTCATCAAGAACAGAACATACCTCCTCATATGTTTCTCCCATTCCTACAATAAGTCCAGTCTTTAATTTTCCATCAAATCCTAAGTCTCTAGCTAGCTGGAGGAGGGCCAAAGACCTACCGTAAGAAGCTGCTGTCCTGATATCTCTCTGTAATCGTGGAACTGTTTCTAAGTTGTGATTTAAAACATCAGGATTTGCTAAAACTATATTCTTTATTGCTTCTCTTGATCCTTTAAAATCTGGAATTAAAACTTCTATGTCACAATTAGGATTAACATCCCTTATCTTGTTTATTGTCGTTGCAAAAAAAGATGAGCCTCCATCCTCTAAGTCATCTCTATTAACAGAGGTAACTACAGCATGCTCCAATTCCATACTTTTTACACTTTCAGCAACACGGAGGGGCTCTCCCCAATCTAAGTTCTGTGGTTTTCCAGTATTAACATCACAAAACCCACAAGCCCTAGTACAAGTATCTCCCATTATCATAAAAGTAGCTGTCCCAGACTCCCAACACTCGTAGATGTTGGGGCAACCAGCTTCTTCACAAACTGTATTTAGGCTTTTGTCTCTCATGAGATTCTTTATCTCTCTATAATCTTCTCCGAGCACTGCTTTGACCTTCATCCAATCAGGTCTCTTGGGCTCACCATCTAATAACCCATTAATAGTTACGGGAACACTCATTGCCTTTTGTGGCGAAAATGTACCGTTCTTTAATAATTCATCTATTTCAAAAGTAGTCATTGCTCTTGATTGCCTTGGAGTAAAAGCAGAAAATTGCTCATTAACTTCTTCATAGTCAAACTCTTCTATAAACTCATTTACAACCGTAGCTACTACATCTTGATAAGCTATTGTTGAGTCAAAAGCATGTATGGATGTTGTGGGTTTATTATCAAATCCACAAGGGTTAATTAAATCAAAACCATCCAAGTTATCTTGAATATTGAGAGCAAATCCATGTAAGGTAGTCCATTTACTTACTTTGATTCCAATTGAAGATATCTTACCTTTTCTTGTCCAAACTCCCGTTGCAGTCTGGTCTTGCCAAGATTCTATACCAAATACATTAAGCGTCGATACAATTACCCTCTCGAGTGAGCGAACATAAGGAATCACTTTTTTTGGATCCTCAAGGTGTACTAACGGGTATCCAACTAATTGACCTTTGGAATGGAAGGTTACATCTCCCCCCCTGTCTACATCATGCACCTGTATACCTTTTAAATTTAAACTCTCTGTTGACTCAAGAATATTAGAAGTTTTTGCTGTTCTTCCTTTCGTTATTACAGAGTCGTGTTCTAAAAGCAATAAGTAGTCTGTATTATCTATTGATTGACTTACATAACTATGCAGTCCCCTTTGGAGAATTAATGCCTCATCATATGGGAGGTAGCCTAGCCACCTTACATTTAGTCTATTCAACGTAACTCTTGCTTCCAGTTAGAATTTTCCAGTTTATCTTTTATTGAGTTCAAAAAAAGTAGTGCTGTTGAACCGTCAAACACTCTATGGTCCCAAGTTAAACTCAACAACCCTGTATGTCTTATTGATATAGAATCTGAACCATCTGGACTTTCAATAACTACTGCTCTTTTTTTCACTGATTCAGCCGAAAGAATTGCAACATTAGGTTGATTAATTATTGGTGCAGTTAAATATGAATTAAATGAACCATTATTTGATATGCTAAATGTACTTCCTGAAATATCTTCTAAATCATACTTTCCAGATCTTAAAGTCTGAGATAGTTCTGAAATTTTCCTTGCAACTCCTACTAAATTGTAAGAATCTGTACTTTTTATTGTCCCTACTAAAAGACCTTCTTGGTCTAAATCAACAGCTATCCCGAGATTAATTTCTTCATGTATAGTGTGTTTACCGGCTTCAAGATCGAAAGAACTATTTACAACCGGAAATTCTTTCAAAGACTCTACGGAAGCTCTAGATATAAAAGGTAGATAGGTTAAAGAAAAACCTTCATTTTCTTTAAAAGTTTCTTTATTCTCTCCTCTAAGTTGTTCAATGGCTTCAAAATCCACCTCTACAGAAGTCATTACATGAGCAGAGGTTTGTTTCGAGATAATCATATTTTCAGCAATCTTTTTTCTAAGTCTTGGGATCTCTTGTTCACCCTTGCTTTCACGTTGTACTTCTCTAACTGGTTCCTTTTCTTGTTTTTTGTCACTTTCAGCATCAGTAGAGTTGATATAAGCTTCTATATCTTTCCTAGTTATTCTTCCATCCTTACCAGAGCCCTTAATAGAAGAGATTTCAATATTGTGTTTCTTTGCAAGCTTCCTTACTACAGGTGATAGCTTTAGATTTTGATCTTTTATTTGCGTTTCACTATGTTCATCAGATTTAAATCTTTTTTGGACTTGATGCTCCTCTTCCTTTTGTACCACTTCTTCTTCTTTCTCATGCAATTTAGGACTTTCTTCTACTCCATCAAGTTCGAGTAATGGTGTTCCAACAGCAACAGTATCGCCTTCACTAACCAATAAATTTGATACTGTTCCTGAGAATGGAGAAGGAACTTCTGTATCTACTTTATCTGTAGAAATCTCAACAAGAGGGTCATCTTCTTTGACTATATCTCCTACCTTTACCAACCATGTCAATATAGTCCCTTCCATAACAGTTTCCCCCAGCTGAGGCATTGTGACTATTTGGCTCATCCTTTAATTCCCTAATTCTCTAATTGCATTAACTACTTTATCAATACTAGGAATAAACTCATCCTCCAAAACTGGAGCGAATGGAATATGTGTATTTGGAGAAGTAACCCTCTTTATTGGGTTATCAAGGTTCCAAAAACCTCTTTCGACAACTATAGATGAGATTTCAGATGCTACAGAGGAAAACGGAACATCTTCTTGTACTATGCACAGGTTTGATGTTTTCTCAACCGAAGACAATATTGTTTCAGCATCTAGCGGAACTATAGAACGTAAATCAATAACTTCTACAGATATCCCTTCATTGCTTAAAACTTCAGCTGCTTCTTCAGCTATATGCACCATCCCAGACCATGAAACAATTGTTGCATCGGATCCTTCCCTAATAATTTTTGCACTACCTAACTCAACTTCATACAAACCTGTAGGAACTTCCATTTTTAATTCTGGTTTTCTGTAAAGCTTCTTGTGTTCAAGAAACATTACAGGATTCGGGTCAAAGATTGATGCTACTAATAAGCCTTTTGCGTCATATGGGTTCGAAGGAGCTACAACCTTCAAACCTGGATGATGAGCTAGTAATGATTCAGGGCTAATAGAATGGAAAGGTCCAGATCTAGTCCCTGCACCTGTAGGACCCCTAACAACCATTGGAACAGGCTTTCCTGCTTTCCAATTATATTTTGCTGCTTCAGTAGTCAACTGATCAAGTGCTGGGTAAACGAAATCAAAGAATTGCAACTCTACTATTGGATACTTCCCTGCGAGGGCAGCTCCAACGGCAGCTCCAACAAAACCTGCCTCAGAGATTGGAGTATCTATAACCCTATCTTCTCCGTATTTTTGATGTAGGCCTTGTGTTGCTTTGAATGCCCCACCAAATTCTCCAATATCTTCTCCCATTAGAAAAACATCATCATGTTGAGACATAACTTCATCCATAGCATTGGTAATTGCTTCAATGAAATTCATTGTCTCTGTCTCTTGCTCATTGCTAGCAAAAACTGGTAACGTTCGTGGGGAAAATATATCTCTTATCTCTTCAGATGGATCTGGGTCCGGCTGATCTTTTGCCCAGTCTAAAGTTTCTTTAACTAATTTTTCTATCTCTTCTTCAATTTTGTTAAAATCTTCTTCTTCAAATAGTCCTTCTTGAATAAGGGATGCTTCAAAGCGTAAGACTGGATCCCTTTCCATCCAATAGCTTCTTACCTCATCATTAACATAATCTGCAGGATCATGCCCAGCATGACCATAGTGTCTAAATGTGACAAGCTCTAATAAAGTTGGGCCACCACCATTCCTTGCATGTTCACATGCTTCATAAACTGCATCCATTACTGCATAAATATCATTTCCATCAATAATATATGAAGGGATTCCGTATCCAGAAGCTCTATCAGAAACATTGTTAGAGGCAAATTCTGCTTCGTTAGGAGTAGAGTAAGCATATTGGTTATTTTGTACAGTAAAGACTGTTGGTAAATTCAGAACAGCAGCCATGTTAATTGCTTCATGCCAAGCTCCTGTTGCTGTTGCTCCTTCTCCACAATTAGCTACAGTAACAACTCCTGACTTATCTTGCATAGAAGCTAATGCCCATCCAACTGCAACTGGCCCAGAGTCAGGGAGAGGAGAAGCAACCATCAATGTTCCCTTGTCAACTACTCCAAAATGGCTATTTCCATCACGGCCCTTCGAAGGGCCTTCTCTCTTCCCGTAAAAATTTAATGCGATCTCCTTTAAGCTCACCCCTCTCATCATTTGTACCCCTAAATCTCTATGAGTTCCACCAAAAATATCTTTTGGTCCCATTCCTGCACCTATTCCAGCCATAGAAGCTTCTTGCCCAATCCCTGGATATACAGCTCCTGAGAGTTGTCCACCTTTATACATTTTTAATAGTCGATCTTCTAATACTCTCTGGGTCTTCATAGAAACATATATCTCTGATAATCTCTCTTTCGAGAGTGATGATGCATAATCTTTTCTTTTAATTGGCTCAACACCCATTAGTGCAACCCTCTCCCTGAAGCAGACATTAATGCTTCTCCTACTGCCTCACTCAAAGTTGGATGTGCATGTATAAAATCTGCTGCTTCTTTTGGAAGTACTTCCCAGCCAACCATATACATTAATTCATGAATTACTTCGCCAGCAGCGGGACCGCAAACACTAGCACCAACTATTGGACCATCTTCTTCATAAAAAACTTTAACTACTCCATTGTTATCATTCTGTATTATCGCCCTACCAAGGCCAACAAAGCTATGTTGTGCATTTGATATTTTTATATCCTTTGCTTTTGCATTCTCAGCATTTATCCCCACTTCAGCAAGCTCTGGTGATGTATAAACAACATAAGGAATAGCATCATAGTTAATATCTGCTTTCTCTCCTGTAGCTATGTGAGTAATAGCAGCGATCCCTTCTGCAAAGCCAACATGTGCAAGTTGAGGTGTCCCTTCCACAATGTCACCTGCTGCATAAATATTAGAAACCGATGTTTGGAATGAATCTAGAGCTACTTTTACAAAGCCATTATTTCTTTCAACTCCTAACTCATCTAATCCGATATTATCCGTAAGAGGGCTCCTGCCAATAGATATGAGGACAGAATCAAACTCCTCTACTGAATCATCAGAAAATGTAACTGTTTTGTTTTCTTTATTGACAGTAGTTATAGATGTCCCTAATTTAAATTTTACGCCTCTCTTTGATAGCTGTTTTCGTAATTCCCCAGCTGTCCTTTTGTCCATTCCGGGTAAAATTTCTTTCTCAAGTTCAACAACTGTAGTCTCTGAATCTAGATCAATTAAAAAGCTTGCAAACTCGCACCCTATGGCACCTGCTCCAACAATACATACTTTCTTTGGGGGAGCCACCCAGTCTAAAGCTTCATCTGAAGAAATGATATACTCGCCATCGTACTCAAATCCAGGAAGGGCCTTTGGTATAGAGCCAGTTCCTAATAAAATATAATCACTTTCAACTTTTTCTTCTTTACCATTTGGTTTCTTTACTAAAACGGTTTTTTTATCAATTAACGATCCCCAACCTTCAATAATCTTTACCTTCTTTGCTTCAAGTAAAGAAGCTAGGCCTCCTGTTAATTGTCCAACAACTTCCTTTCTCTTATCAAAAGTTTTGTTCCAGTCATTAGATATTTTCTTTACATTAATACCCAACTCGTCTGCTTTGTTAAGCTCTCTATTTACTTCAGCCACATGGAGCCAATGTTTTGCAGGAATACATCCCCTATTGAGACAGGTACCTCCGATGCCATCTGCCTCAATTAACGTTACATCAAGATTAAAGTGGCTTGCATACAGGGCCGACGCGTAGCCTGCCGGACCTCCTCCTACTATTGTTATTTTTTTCAAAATGCCTCTTTCTAACTGGGATTACCAATTATTCAAGTCATAACTACATATAAATAAGGGTTTCTTTATTTATATGATCTCTGTTTCCCTTAGTACTAATTTACTAGGAGAAAAAAGAAATAGCTAACTATTAGGTGTGAGTAAATGGAATATGAGTTGATTTCAACTTTCAATATAGTGAATTTCAATAAATTATCAAAAGTATAGAATGTAGGTAATGAAAACCCGACACCTAATTGTTGCTTCTCTGTTTACTGGACTAATAATATTGATTGCTGGAGCAACTTGGCTCTTAACACTCTGAGATAATGGGTAATAATTTTCCAATCGTCCCGATAGAGAGCCTACATGAAGGAATTTATCGATTAATTGTTCCGCTTCCCTGGTCTAAACCTGGGTTTGTAAATGTGTACTTAATTGAAGACAAAAATGGATACATCATGATTGACTGTGGAGTTGCTGGAGATGCAGAATTTGATGTTTTATCTCAAACACTTGGCGAGCTGAATCTAGCTTGGTCAGATATAAATATTCTTATTGGAACCCACTTACATACTGACCATATTGGACTGTCAGAGAAAATAAGAGAAGAAGGGATTCCCCTAGGGCTCTATGAAAATTCAGTTAAATATATTGAGAAATATAATGACTGGAAACTAAGATTCCAAGAACTCGCAGATTATTCAGAAAAAGAAGGTGCGCCCAAAGAGTTTATTGAAGATATGAGAGCAATAGAGACACCTTCACTTGCTGGAACTTTATCAACACCGGACGTATTAATTAAAGATGGGGAAAGCCCAGATAAAACCACGAAAGGTCGACTAAAAGCAATATTTACACCAGGACATGATGCAAGTGAAGTATCTTTTATAGATAATAAATCAAAAATACTTTTCTCTGGAGATCACATACTCCCTAAAATTACTCCATTTGTCCCAGTAGAGAATGAAGATTCTAATACACTTAAAGACTTCCTAGACTCCTTGGAGAAAACGCTTCCGTACAAAAAAACAATTATTGCTCCGGGTCATGGAGATATTATCCAAGAGCCGAATAAAAGAATAGAGCAAATGATTCTTCACCACAAAAGAAGGCTCGAAAGAGTTTTGAAACTATTAGGTGAAGACAGTTTAACTGGATGGGAAGTCTGTGAAAAACTCTTCCCAGAAAGATTAGATATTATGAACAGGCGTTTAGCTCTTCAAGAAACTCTATCTCACTTGCTATATCTTAAATCTAAAGGTAAGGTTTTGCATAACATTGACAATCCGTACTTCTTATGGTCAAGAATTAAGGAAAACAATAATGAAGAATGAATCAGAATTTATAGATATCAAAATTGAATCTGGTGTATGTACTGTAACAATGAATAGGCTAGAGAAAAAAAATGCAATCAATCCACAGTTTGCTGTAGAACTTTGTAATGCGTGGGATACTATAGACAATAATGAAGAAGTAAGAGTTGGGGTATTGAAAAGTGGGGATACTAGCATTTTCTCTGCTGGTGCTGATCTAAAAGAACTAATCCCGTTAATAAAAGGTGAGATTGAACCAAGTAATGATTATGAAAAAGAACTAGAAATTGGAGATCTATTATTAAAAGCTTGGAGAAAAGATAAAGTAAGAACAAAACCATTAATAGGTGTGGCTAGTGGTTATTGTCTTGCAGGCGGGTTTGAACTCTTGCTGTGTTGTGACTTTAGATTAGTTGAAGAAAATACAGTTATAGGCTTTCCCGAATCTACCATAGGTCTACTTCCAATTGCAGGAGGAATATCTAGGATTGGCAAAGCTGTACCCAGACCAAAAGCACTAGAAATATTGTTAAATTCAGCAAATATAAACTTAGAAGAACTTCGAAATCTCGGTCTTATTAATGAGATTTTTCATATAGAAGAAATGGAAAATACTCTTCAAAAATATATTGATAAAATTCTAAAGAGTACCCCAGAATCTGTTGAAGTATTAATGAAGAACTTTGATAAAGTTACAACTTTAGATCTGGAGAAAAGCTTTTTGCTTGAGGAAGAACTCGGTAAAGAGTTGTTCTGAAATGAACTAGATTCCTATAAGGGTCCCTACTTTATCTCTTGCATCTTTTGAGCTTCCAAGCATAAGACTATCAGACTTGGCTCTTTTGAAGTAAAGGTGTGCTGGGTGTTCCCAAGTAAACCCAATACCGGCATGAATTTGAATATTGTCTCCAGAAATTTTATTGAACGCATCTGAGCAGTAAGCCCTAGCAATATTAGCATTCATCTCAAATTCGACTAAATCTTCTGATGAGCTTCTACATGCTGCATATGCTGTAGACTTTGCACTTTCAAGTTGTAGTAGCATATCTGCACATAAATGCTGCACAGCCTGAAAAGAGCCTATAGGTCTACCAAACTGTATTCTGTCTTTTGCATACTGAACGCTCATTTCTATACAAGCAGTAGCTCCTCCGACTTGTTCAATTGACAGAGCTGAAGTGGTAAGAAGTAGCATTTTCTTCCATGATTTGTTCAGCTCTTCACCGGTCAAAATTATATTATCACTACCTAATTCAACATTATTAAACTCGACTGAAGCCAAAGGTCTTGTTTGATCAAGGGATGTTGTTGGTGTACAAACAACACCTTCTGTATCTGAATTAACTAAAACTAAAAGCTCAGAATTTTCAAAAGTAGCAACAACCAGAAAGTAGTCTGATGAATCTCCAAAAAGTACATATTCTTTTTTTCCATTAAGAATATATCCATCTTTTTGCTTTTCGATACTGGACTTTACTGTTGAGGTATCATCCCATCTTGTGTTCGACTCACTATAAGCTACAGCACCAATCTTCTCTCCTGAAATAATTTCATTTAATACATCTTCTCTTCCTGAATCTAGGATTAAATTCTTAAACATAACACCTGAACTCAAGAAAGGGACAATTGGTAAATAGTATCCAAGAGCTTCATGAAGTATGCTCTGTTCAATAAAGCTAAACCCGACTCCACCTTCTTCTTCTGATATATCTAATGCTAACCAGCCTTGGTCTGCAATCAGCTTCCATAGGTCTCTGTCTAGCCTCAAGTCACTAGAAACCTGTTCAATCAGTTTCTGATTATCTAAGTTTTCTTTAAGAAGTCTTTCAGCATTTTCTTTTACTTCTATTTGTTGTTCGTCTAACAAGAACTGCATGAATAGTATTGTATACAACTTTTAAAAATTTTCCTATAAAGATTAAGTTAAAAGATACCTATTCTTATATTTAGGAGCATATGTTAAAAATAAACAATTTGAAGGCATCTGTAGACGGAAAAGAAATCCTTAAAGGTATTAACCTTGAAATCAATCCGGGAGAAGTCCATGCAATAATGGGCCCAAATGGCTCTGGTAAATCAACTCTTGCAAACGTACTAATGGGGAACCCTATATATGAGGTTACCGATGGGACTGTTGAATACATGAAAGAAGATATCACAGAAGAACCTGCTGATAAAAGAGCTCACAAAGGTATGTTTATGGCATTTCAATATCCAGAAGCAATTCCAGGAGTAACCATTGTCACAATGTTAAAAGCTGCATTGTCGAATATAACTGAAACTGAATACACAACCTTAGAGCTGAGACTTAAGGTTGCAGATGCAATGAAGGACTTGGGATTAGAGCCAGACTTTGTTGATAGATATTTGAATGAAGGATTCTCAGGTGGAGAAAGAAAAAGAAATGAAATACTCCAATTAGCGGTATTGGAACCGAAATTATCCATCCTTGATGAAACGGATTCAGGACTAGATGTAGATGGATTAAAAATAGTAGGGGAAGGTGTGGATAAACTAAGAAGTGATGAAAGGTCATATTTAATTGTTACTCACTATCAGAGATTATTAAACTATATAAAACCCGACTTTGTTCATGTTTTTATTGACGGAAAAATAATTGAAACAGGTGATTATGAATTATCACAAAAGCTAGAACAAGAAGGTTATGATTCATATATATGATAAAAGTAGAAGAAATAAAAAAAGACTTCCCCATTTTTCAAAGAGAAATAAATAACGCTCCTCTAGTTTATTTGGATTCTGGAGCAACCTCACAAAAACCAAAACAAGTCCTTGATGCTATGAATAATATTTATACAAGGTCAAATGCGAATGTTCATAGAGGAACTTATGTTCTATCTGCTGAAACTACTGAAGCATACGAAGATGTTAGGAATAAATGTAAAACCTTTATAAATGCACCTTCTTCTGATGAAATAATTTTTACAAGAGGAACAACTGATGGGTTTAATTTTTTAGCACAAGCTCTTACAAAATCTGTTCTAGAAGCTGGCGATGAAATTTTATTGTCTGAAATTGAGCATCATGCAAATATAATTCCTTGGCAACTAGTTGCTAAGGAATATAATCTTGAAGTGAACTATGTAGAAGTTGATGATAATTTTGAAATTAGCCTAGATGATCTCAAGTCAAAAATAAGTAGTAAAACAAAAATAATTTCCCTAACTGGCGAATCAAATATTGCTGGGACAATCCCAAATATAAAAGAGATTAGCGCAATAGTGAGAGACGAATCAGATGCTCTATTTATTGTTGACGGTGCTCAATTAGTTCCTCATCGAGCTGTTGATGTTCAAGATATGGGAATTGACTTTTTAACATTTTCAGGTCATAAAATGCTTGGTCCAACAGGGATTGGAGTGGTCTGGGGAAAAGGTGAGCTCCTTAATAAAATTGAGCCAGTTTTTGGTGGTGGAGATATGATAGAAGAAGTATATTTTGATAGAGCTAATTGGGCACCTATACCACATAAATTTGAAGCTGGAACCCCACCGTATGTTGAAGCCATTGGGCTTGGTGCAGCAATTGACTATCTAGAATCCATTGGAATGGAGAATGTGGAAAAACACTCAGATGAGTTGAGAAGCTACGGTAAAGACTTAATTAGCAATATAGAGGGTATAAACCTAATACACTCAACTGCACCAAAAGCTGGTTGTACATTCAGTATGTATCTGGATGGAGTTCATGCAACTGATTTATCTGTAATGCTAGATACTTATGGTGTTTCAGTAAGAGCAGGGCATCATTGTGTACAACCTTTTCATAGGAAAATGGGTATAGATGCTACATTTAGAGCTACTTGTTACATTTATAATGACGAAAAAGATTTAGATATCTTAAAAATAGGTCTCGAGAAATCCCTAGAAATATTAACTTAGACATGTCAATTGAGAACAAAGTAAATAAATATAAAGAAATATTAAATATCTTACCAACACCCCAAGAAAAGTATGAGTATCTTGTTGACCAAGCAAAAAAATCTAGCGATTTCCCAGAAGAATTAAGACTGGATGAATTTAAGGTACCAGGATGCCAAAGCCAAGTATGGCTAGTGCCAGAAGAGAAAAGTGGTTGCCTTAATTTTCTTTGTGATTCTGACGCGTTAATAGCAAAAGGGTTAGTCAATATAATTACGGAAATATATTCTGGAGAAACCCCAGAAGCAATACACGAATCCGAGATAGATCTTATGGAGGAGTTTGATTTAGGAGTTATATTAAGCCCGGCTAGAAGGAACGGTGCATTTAATATGCTTAAAAAGATAAAAGATTATGCTAAAGGGTTGACCTAATTTAGTTAATTTATAAGAAGCTTACTTAGTAGGAACTGTCTTCCCAGTATTCCCATCTTCCAAAATTTCTGAATACCAACATCCAGGAGCAACCATATCAGCCTGATCATAAAACGATGCATCGCCTTTCCATGATTCATAAGAGGCCATCAACTGTGTAACTGAAGCTTCAAGAGTTGACTTTACGCTTTCATGGAGGTAGTTCATTGGGCAATAGTTGTTAAAATCTTTATTTCCACCACTACTCCCACTGCCCGCAACATATTTTCCAACTGTTATTTCTGTTCTACCAATTGCGTTTCCATCTCCATCTTCAAAGTTTCCAACATATCCAAGAAGATCTCCTGCTGTAACTGCCATCCCACTTGTTAACTCAACTCCGTTCACTGTTATAGGGTTGTCACAAATAATTCCAGCTGCTCTTTCACAACTAATGCTAACAATATGGTCTATAACTAATCTCCAGTCACTTCCCTCTCTTGGTTTAATGGTTAGCTCCCAATCGTCTTGTTTGTATCCTGAAGAAGGTTGCCATTGAATAAAGTCAACAATACCGTCTGCTGGGATGTATACTTTCGTATCCAAAGGTACCTTATATTCAAATGCTGGATTGTCATATGCATTAGGGGTTCCAGCTGAATGGACTCTACCAAACTCATCGAAATATATAAATTGCTTAGCTGTACTAAACTCAAAATCTCCAGAAACAGCTGAGGAAGAATCGTATGGCCCCCAATTCATAATCAATAAATTCTTTAACTGAGGAGGATCATCACTTCCTCCTGCATATCCACCGGAACCACCACCTGGCATACTTCCACCACCTGGCATACTTCCACCACCTGGCATACTTCCACCACCTGGCATACTTCCACCACTAAATCTTTGAGAATATTTCATCATCACCGTACCATATGTAGGTGGAACGCTTTGCCATTCATTCTCTATAAATTCAAATAAATTTTTATACTCTTCAGTCATTTGGTCAGGGTATTCTTCGAAATAATTCACTAGATCATTTATATATACTTCTAATCTTTCGGCATAACCAAATACTATTCCTAGATTGTCACTGTATTGTTTTAAACATTCTTCTGATGTATTATCAATGTCTTTTGCATCATCACAAAGCTCAACAACTAACTTCGTATTGTAAATTTCTTGGATATCAAAATCAACCGTAGGAACAGGGGGTATATTAGCAACTGTTGTTGTGGTAGTTTCTTGAGCAGCTGTTGTGGTAGTTTCTTGAGCAGCATCTACTCCATCAGAAGTTGTTCCCCCGCAAAATGCAAGCAAGAGAACTAAAATAAGTAATCTAAGTCTCATATACCTATAATACCTTATTAACTCAAAAAAATATATTGAAGATATGAAATACATATTCCCAAAGTTTAATTTAAGAAAAGCAATTGTTATTGTTGTTAGTGTTTTTGTATTTATACAGATTTATTCAACGGAAAAAGACTATTTTGATCTTGGTCAACATGAAATTGCAAATACAGGGAAAAAACAACAGATAAGTTTAAATATTCAGGAAATAGATTACCTAAAGATAACCATTGAAGAACACTACAAAGATAGTAGATATGAAAACTGTACTTTAGATAACATCAAATTTATAGGTAACCTTAGGTCTGCTACAAGGATGCAAGTAAGAATTAGAGTTGAAGACCTGGAGACATCAAAAAGTTCAATTACTGAAAAAAAGTCTGAAGAGACTGAGCCAACAAGAAACTATAGTCAAAGACCTATAGCTTGGAAAACACTAAATGCGAATTGTAAAGGAGAGTATTTAATAGTGCATTTTGAAGAAAAGATAGATTTGCATTTTATTGAATTTGAAAAGTTAATTACGGATAATAATTTTGTCTCTAGCCTCCCACGTTTAGTCTCTATTGTTGTTGGAAGGTAGAAATTAACTATTTATTGTAAAGAAAATAAACTAACAGTGCAAAAATTAGATATAGAAGGTAGGTGAACTCTCCAACTATTTTCATAGTTTTTGTTTTCTTCATCCCATATTCTCCACAAAGTTCGCATGTTAAAAACATTCTCTTTGGGAGAAACCGTAGCCATACTGAAGAAGTAAGGCATCCTTTACAATCCATTACTTATCTCTAAGGATTAAGGTACATAACTGACTTTTTATTTGCTTCGATTAATTCCCTACCAAAATATTGTGGGAGCATCTTGTTTTCAATCCAATTTTCTACTTGGTCATCGTAATATTTAGACATAACATGTCCTGACTGACCAGTAGGTAAAATAGTCAGTGAATTATCAAAGTTACTTAAATCAATTACCATCCTCATCGAAGGATGTCCAAACTTATCAGCAATTGAATAGTCTCCATCAAAAGACCAGCCTGTAGCATTTATTGTATTTGCAGATCCACTCACTCCCAAAGGACCAATGTCAACTAAAGCAGTTAGCGGCGCTATCCCTGCTTGGCCTAAAAGATTTGTAGAGTAAGTTATTGTATGTAGATCTCCCCATTCCCATTTCTTTGGATTATCTCCTAACAAATTGATTATCTCAGTGTCTGCCAAATCAAAAACAATTGCCAATAGATCAGAGAGGTTCTCTTTCTTATCTGTACTCTTGTGATCCCACAATTCATGATTTGGATCCTTCAGCATAGTTCGTAAAATCTCTATAGTTGAGTCTGAATGTCCTGGATAAAGGTTGATTTCTTCACCACTACCGTCTAAAACAACTAGCTCATCAAAAGTTTCGTTCACCAAATTCTTAAGTAATACTGCCCATGCAGCTGCACCTGATGAATCAATATTCATTTCATACGGGGAATCACTTGTTGTCCATTCTTTTAGCTCATTAAGAATCAATGAATCACTATATATTGCCTCAAATAAGTAAGGAAGTATGTATACAGGGGAATAATCATAATTATCAATAAGCATATCCATTACATCTGGGACACTTATCTTTTCAGATAGTTTATTCTCAATTACCCTCTTAATTGATTGAGCTCTATATCCCTTATTGTGTGAATCTAGCCAAGGCTGATCAGGATGAATGGATTGGTTCGCAGTAATTATGTAGCCACTTACTGGGTTGAGACTATTGGGAAGACTCTCAAATGGAACAAACCCCTTCCAATCGTTCGATGAGGTCCATCCTGCAATTGGATATTGCCCCGTATGCCCTTCCGCTCTTATCGGAACTAACCCGGGTGATTGATAAGCAATATTGCCTTCAATGTCTGCATATAAAAGGTTCTGGGCAGGAACATGGAAATTTTTTGAAGCTTCTCTAAATTCTTCATAATTCCTCATGTAATTAAAATCCCTAATTGCTTGGAATGTCTTGCCTGGGTATAAAGCGGTCCAACTTAACGAAATTGCATAATTCTTTGGTAGTTCAATCCGAGATTGTTCTGAAAACTTAAGGTTATTTATCGGGTAGTCTCTATCAGATATTATTGGGCCATGATGTGTCTCTCTCACTTCAATAATTAATGGATCTTCATTAGGTCTGTAAATTATTTCAGTAAACCGATCCATATCTACCCAGCTCCCATCTACTTCGTACTGGTTTTCATTAGAAGGGTTAATTTTTTCTATATATAAATCTTGAACATCTGGGCCCATATTTGTAAATCCCCAAGCGGAAGAACTGTTATGACCAATAATGACATATGGAGATCCTGCAAAAGAAAGACCTACAACATCTAAGGAACAACTAGGGCCGTATGGAAAGCAATGTAAACCGTTCTCATACCAAATAGGAGGTAATTGAGCAGATAGATGTGGATCATTGGCTAGTATTGGGTAACCTGACTCTGTATGTTCACCAGATATTGCCCAACTATTTGAACCAATTGAATCTGTATATCTCAAGTCTCTTGTTAGGTAAGAGATAAATAAAGCTTCAGGAATTTTTAAGTTGCTATTGGATGCAAAGCTTCCTGTACTCTCCCACTGCTCAACTATATATGGATGATCTTGGGGGAATATTGGTTTGAGTAAATTATTTATTGGATCAGACAAAGTTCCGAAAGTCCGAGCGTTTCTTATTTCAGCATCATAATTGCCATTTAAGTCGTAAGCCATCATTTTTGCCCAAGCTAAAGGATAGTGAGGAAGGTACTCATCAACAACATAGTCAGGGTTAATAAAAGTCAAGAAAAAATGTTCTAGACTTAGCTTCCTTTGTGGTCTAGAAGCAATGTATGCATTTATTCCTTTTACATACTGGACGAGATCATTTTTCATCTCTGGACTCATATCTTCATATTCTTTTTCTGCGACCCTATTAAAACCATAAGTTCTAAAAAGTAAGTCAGCGCCGATACCGGGCTCTCCTATCAAAGAAGCTAGACGACCTGTACTTAAATGGCTCCAAAACTCCAACTGCCAAAATCTATCCTGTGCATGAATATATCCTTGAGCAAAAAGAATGTCGTCAACATTAGTACCATAAATATGGGGAACACCTCTCTCGTCCCGAATTACTTCAACAGAGTCGTTCAGTCCCAATCCGCTAACATTGTCAGAATGATCTGGTAGGGGTGATCTAAGCAAAACAAATCCAACTATTGGAATAACAATGACTAAACCAATTAATATCCTAAGTAATATTTTTAATATTTTCACTACTCTCTTTTCTCCAAAAAAGCTTATTTAATGAAGTATAAATCGTAAAGTATACATTTAATAACGAATTAGAATTTAAACATGGAATTCGAGACAATAATTGAGCCCTTCAAAATTAAATCTGTAGAACCGCTACCAATAACTACTCCCGAAGAAAGGCTCGAAGCACTTAAAAGGGAACATTGGAATATCTTTGGACTTAAATCTCAAGAGGTAACTATTGACCTTTTAACAGACTCTGGTACAGGATCTATGTCTTCAGAGCAATGGGCTTCACTTATGCGAGGTGATGAGTCGTATGCAGGATCACAATCATGGCAAAGGTTTGAAGAAGTAGTAAAAGAACTTACTGGATACAAGCATATAATTCCAACACACCAAGGTCGAGCAAGTGAGCGAATTCTTGCTTCTATAATGCTCCAGGAAGGTAATATCGTGCCAAGTAATAGCCACTTTGACACTACAAGGGCAAACGTAGAATTTACTGGTTCAGAAGCATTAGACCTAATATGCAAAGAAGGTGAAGATTTGTTGAAACCTGCCCCATTCAAAGGAAATGTAGATCTTGAAAAATTAGAAGAAACGCTATCCAAAGAAAAAGGAAATATTCCATATGTCCTAATGACTGTTACAAATAACACAGGTGGTGGACAACCAGTCTCAATGGAAAACTTAAAAGCTACAAGAGAAGTATGTAGCAAATATGGTATTCCTATGTTCTTAGATGCATGTAGATTTGCAGAAAACTCTTGGTTTATCCATCAAAGAGAAAAGGGTTATGAGTCAGTTGAAATAAGAGAGATAGCTAAAGAAATATTCAGGCTATCAGATGGCTGCACAATTAGTTTGAAAAAAGATGGTTTCGGAAATATTGGAGGATTTATTGGTGTAAATGATGACAAGATTGCTGCAGAATGTAAAAACATGCTTATTCTTACTGAAGGGTTCCCAACTTATGGAGGCTTAGCAGGAAGAGATTTAGATGCCTTAGCCCAAGGACTTAAAGAGATTACTGATAAAAGCTACCTTGAGTACCGAGCTAGATCGATTAGCTATCTTGCAGATAAAGCCACTGAATATGGAATTCCCGTTGTACAACCTGCAGGTGGTCATGCGCTATATTTGGATGCTAAAACCTACCTTCCCCATATCCCCCCTCATGAATATCCTGGACAAGCAATTGTCTGTGAAATGTACCTACTTGGTGGGATTAGATGTGCAGAAATAGGCACTTTTGCTTTTGGAGTTCATAATGAAGAAGGTCCGGATTCTCCTGCATCAAATGAATTAGTAAGGTTAGCATCACCTCGTAGGACATATACACAAAGTCATTTTGACTATGTAGGAGAAGTTCTGAAAGCTCTTGCTGAAAAGAAGGATACTTTGTCAGGATATAAAATTACAGAGCAACCTGAATTCTTGAGACACTTCACTGCAAAGCTTGAACCAATTTAGTTAGAATAAGAAGATAATGAATAGTAAAGATATAGACAAATACTTAGATCTTTCTAATTTAACATGCAACAAAAAGAACATGTATGTCCAATCATCAAAGATGGACTTTGAATTAAATAGATATGTAGATGAAATTCATTCATATGAAGATAACTCTTGGAAGCAGATATTAAGCGACAAAGATACAAACTATTCAACTCCATTGATTTCTCCAGATGGAAAGTATTATTTATATACTAAAACCTCATTCTTAGACAAAAAAGAACAAGAAGAAGGCCCTAGTGAAGTAGAGCTTATATTGAAAGAAATAGAAAGTGAAGAATTAACCAGTTTATTAAAAATAGATAAGAGTGAAAAAAAATCTGGAAAAAGTATAGCTAAATATATTTGGAGCAGCGATTCAAAATTTGTATATGTTTCAGTAAAAGAGCCCACCGAAGAAAAGGCAGAAGAACCTTTATATATAACCTCTCTTCCATTTAGATTTGATGACAAAGGTCTTATATTTAATAAAAGAGCTTCCATTGACAAAATCAATATCTCAACAAATGATTCTGAAAGACTAGTTGATGGTTTTCAAGACCATATACTATCTATCAACTCTTATTTAATAAAAGATAATTCTCTTATTTATATAACTGATTCTTACAACAAAGAAGGGAATGATCTTATTGAAAGGATAGTAAAAACTGAAATAGGTAGTAAAGAAAAAGAAATCATACACGAAGGTGGGAGCTGGTGGGAACTAGTTTATTCGGAAGATAAGCTTTATGCAGTTGGGTTGTCTTCAAGGATGGATTGGCCAAAAACTCCCTCCCTTTATTCAGTTACTGCAAATGGAGAGACTGAAGACCTACTCAAGGAATTGGATAGGGATGTAGTCGACGTTAACAAGATAAATGAAGAAATATACATAACATATGAAGACTCTGGAAAGGTTTGCTTAGGAATATTTAAAGATTCAAAGATTGAAACTCTATCTGATAATGAAGAAACTATAACATGTATTTCGGGTGATGGTTCTGGGATTTATGGGATCATTAACAACCAAACCTGTCCAGGTGAGGTATATAATTTAAGCGATAATCATGAAAAAATTTCAGTATTTAATAAAGAATTTAGAGATAAAGTTTCCTTAGTAGATTACAAATATCTACGTATCAATACTGGGGATTCTGAAATAGACACCTGGGGACTTCTAGTAAATCCTGATGCACCGACCCTGCTAAACGTTCATGGTGGGCCCGCAGCACAATATGGCTTTACTTTCTTTGATGAATTCCAAGTATACGCAGACGCAGGTTTCAATGTCATTGCATGCAACCCCCGAGGGTCATCTGGAAGAGGAGATATATTCATTAAAGGAGTCAAGGGTGAGCATTGGGGCGTCAATGATGTGCATGATGTTATCACCTCATTCGACAAGATGGTTGATGAAATGAAAATAACTAATACAAAATTTGGAATAATGGGAGGCTCATATGGAGGCTTTATGACTAGTTGGGTTATTGGGAACTACCCAGAAAAATTTCAATCTGCAATTGTGGAAAGAGCTCTTCTTAATTGGGCAACAATGGTAAGCACATCAGATATTGGATATAGTTTCCCCGCAATGTATTTGGAAGAAACAATTGAAAATAATCCAGAACTTTATAAAGAAAAGAGTCCTATCTCATATGCAAACAATATTATTGCCCCCACTCTAATTATTCATTCTGAAAATGATTACAGATGCCCTATGGAACAGGCTGAACAACTATTCTCTATCCTTAAACGTAGAAACATAGAATCTGCCTTGCTAAGATTCCCTGGGGAAGGACATGAACTATCTAGATCTGGAACGCCTAAACATAGGGATATAAGATTCAATCATATAATTAATTGGCATAAGAAATATCTACTTATTGACTAAATAAAGATCAATCGTACCTAGTGGGTACAAGAATTGTTACAAAATGAGTATACGAACCTGTTTCAACAGAAGACCCTATTGCCTCGCTTATCTCCTGCCTAATAACTTCCATAATGTTATATACAAAATAAAAGTTTTTAGGCATAATATCTACAGCTTGAGCCCTAAAAAAGCCTGTACAGCTTAATATCCATTTATGATTTTCATTCTCTGAAGGAGTGAGTCTAAAATGAAGCTCCCTGCAGCACTTTGCTTCATCAGTATCATCATGAAACCACCACGTATTATTCATCATTATTACTGCGCGTTTGGAAGATGGGAATTTAACCAATGAATTTACTACGTTAGTAATCTTCTCATTCATTTCTATTGAGTAGTCTCCTTGTGAGCCCCCCCTGTATTCTGTTTCAAAAAGCTTTTTCTCCTCATCAGTCACTTCCATTCCACAATTTTTTTTCGCATAATATTTCAATGAAAGCTCATCAAATAATTCGGTTTCAATTAATGCATTATCCTCAGTAAAGATAGGGATTGTCCCAGCAAAATCAAAAGTGGGTGCTTCTTTTAATGCAGAATTAAACATATCAAACGCAGAATCATAACTAATTATTGCCATTAAGTTTTATTCTAGTTGTTACTTACTAAATGGATATTAACTTAACGATTTAGTTTTCATATGTTCATTCAAAAATTCACCAAACATTTTAAATGACTCTATTGTCTCAGGAAGCTTTGCCTCCATATGGAAAACGTGCCACATTCCATCCCACTCATGATACCCAACAACACAACCTGCTTTGTCCAATGCGTCTTTAACAGATCTAGAATCAGCTAATAGGCACTCGTGCGAGCCTACCTGTATCATTACTGGTGGACACCCTGTGTAATCTCCATGAATTGGTGCAATATAAGGATTTGAAGGATCCATATCTTCATTTTTAACATAATATCCACCAAATCCATCATGATTGTATTTAGTCCAATTTTTTCTCATTACTGGGCCTAACAATACATCCTTGTCTGCCATCTCCTCTGTATATGTATCTCCAGTTGCTGGAGGGTCTGCCCAAGGAGAGATGCATAATACTGCTGCGGGAAGATCTTTTCCTTGTTCTTTTAGTTTTAAAAGTGTTACAAGAGATAGGTTTCCTCCAGCTGAATCACCCCCTAAGGCAATCTGATCAGCAGAATATCCTTCTTGACTGATTAGTGCATCGTACACTTTTACACCATCTTCTAATTGAGCAGGAAAGTAATGTTCAGGTGCAAGTCTGTAATCTGGTAAATATACTGTTGTACCAGTTATGTCTGCAAGATTACTTGCTAAAGAATAGTATCCTTTTGGAGAACCAACTATGTATGCTCCTCCGTGATAATACAGAATAACTTTGTTCGGATCAGAATTTGGTGTTGTTACCTTCCATGTTCTAACTCCATCAAGAAACATCTCTTCTTTCTGAGCACCTTTTGCTTTTGGCTGTATCCCCATAATGAGATTGAAATTTTTTCTCTGACCCCATACTTTAAATTTAGATACTTTATCTGAATCGTAAGCAAAGAAACTCACCACTGATCCGAGCTTATTGTATCTTTCCCTAAGCTTTATAGCTTGATCACTTAACATAGACTCCCCCCGAACTATTAATCTCAATATAACAAATAGAGCTACCATGTTCAAACCAGAGTCTATTATTGAGCTATTGCTAAGTAATTAAGCTAGTTGGATTAGTATTTATCTTTAAATCTTCTTCTTTTTCTACCATCACTGATTATTGACATATTTTCTGATATATCTTCTCTTTGCAAAAATTCAGGAGTCTCCTCTTCATCAGGACTGTCCTGGCCAGACTGTCTGTCTAGAATTTGATCTAAATCTGGAACGCCTGAGCTCGGTCGCTGTGATTTTATTCGGTCACTTAAGCTCGGAGATGACCCTCTTCCCTTTCTTAATTCAGCAATAGGTAGAAGTACTAAAGGAATGGAAGTACCAAGTATTGGGAAAATAGCCCAAGGAAAAGGAATCCAAGCAATGAATCCTCTAGCTAATAAAAGCCAACCTATAATTGTAACGATCGAGAAAAATGTCCTCATGGATTTAGTCTAGAGCTTCTCCATTACTTTCCCACCATACTTCATGTGGAAAATTTATCCAGATGCCTTCAGTATCTTTAGCTAACTCATTAATAAAGTAATGGGGTTTAAAGTCACACTCGTTATTCCACCATAGGGAAGCAAATCTAACATCGCACTCATGGTTAATGTTATCTTTAATGTAATCGGATATTCTATCAAAAGTCTCACCGCTATCACAGATATCATCAACAATTAGTACTTTCTGATCACCTGGCTGGGGTAAATAATTTTCCCAATGAGGAAAATCCCTTGTAGAAGCATGAACGGGCTTAAATGGAATATTTAGTTTGTGAGATATCATAACTCCTGGAATTAAACCGCCTCTACTAATTCCAACAATTACGTCAGGAATAAAAGAATCCGCTTCAAGGTTGTTACAAAGTTTATCAGTGTCCTGAAATTGCTCTGACCAAGAGTAGTTAAGTTTCTCCATAAGTGAACTTTCATTGTATCAAACACGAAAAAAAAGTAAGGGAAAAAAAGAATATAAAAAGTTCTTAAAGAGAACGTAGTTTGTAGCAAAAGTATAATTTTTTTATATACGAAAAGGAGGTAAGAATGCGTAGAGGATGGGCGGTAGGTCTAGTCCTAATCAGTATTCTTGCTATAGCATGCGGTGGAGCCGCATCTGTAGATGAATATAAAGCTGCATTTGTGTATGTTGGCCCAGCTGACGATGGTGGTTGGTCTCAAGCACATGATGTAGGTCGACAAAAACTTGTAGAGGAAACAGGAATTGAAACTGCTTACACTGAGCTTGTTCCTGAAGATGCTACAGAATTCCGAACTGTTGCAGAAGCCTATATTGAACAAGGTTACAATATAATCTTTGGTACAACATTTGGATATCTAGATGCAATGGAAGAAATGGCTTTGGAGTATCCAGATGTAATATTCCTTCATTGTTCAGGATATAAATTAAATGATTCGAACTTTGGTAATTATTTTGGAAAGATGTATCAACCTAGGTACTTATCAGGACTTGTGGCAGGATCAATTACTAAATCTAATAAAATTGGTTATGTAGCAGCATTCCCAATACCAGAAGTAATTCGAGGAATTAATGCTTTCGCTGAAGGAGTAAAGGAAACAAATCCAAATGCAACTGTTGAGGTAGTTTGGACATTTACATGGTTCGGACCAGAAGCTGAGACACAAGCAGCAAATGCTCTTTTGGAAACTGGAGCAGATGTTTTGACTCAACACCAAGACTCAACAGCAACAGGTATAGCTGCGGAGGCAGCTGGTGCAAAGTGGATTTCATATAATACTGCATACGGTAAAGATGCAGCGCCTGAAGCTTTTGTAACAGCACCTGTATGGGATTGGGGTCCATATTATGTCTCAGTTGTAGAATCAATTGCGGATGGTTCATTTGTCCCTGAAGCATACTGGGGAGGTATGGAGACAGGATTGGTATCTCTGTACGAATTATCAGGAGATGTCCCTCGAACAGTGGAACAATTAGTGAATGAAAGAACAATGGAAATTCTTTCTGGAGCTTTTGACCCACCAATAGTCGAGGATAAATTTGTTGATAATGTTATCGGGACTGTAAGTCCTTAGAAATATTTTTTGTACACTCCAGTCGTTTAAGCGACTGGAGTGTTCTATCCTAAGATATGAATCAAATAATTTTAGAAACAAAAGAAATTTCTAAATCTTTTGGCGAAGTCAAAGCATTAAATAATGTCAATTTTTACTTACACAAAGGTAAAATTCATGGCTTACTAGGAGAGAATGGTGCTGGCAAAAGTTCTCTGATGAATATTCTATCTGGAATTTATCAGCCTGAAAAAGGATCTATTATTTTTGAAGGCAATACACTATCTAACCTCACGCCTGATTCAGCTATGAAATTAGGAATTGGCATGGTCCATCAAGAATTTAGACTTATTGAAAGCTTCAGCATTAAAGACAACCTCACTCTCTCAAAGTCTAATATTTATGTAGAAAATTTTAATGAAGCATATAGTAAATATTCTGACATCTTCTCACTATCGGTAAGTTCTGAAGAAATCATCTCTAGTTTGTCAGTTGGTGAAAAGCAGAAAATTGAGATAATGAAATTAATTTTTAATAACAGCAAAATTATGCTGCTTGATGAGCCAACTGCAGTATTGACCCCCCAAGAAACGAATCAACTGAAGAGCTCTCTAGAAAGGTTGTCGAAAGAAGATGGTAAAACAATTGTCTTCATCACACACAAATTGAAAGAAATAAAGGAGCTAACTGAAACTATATTTGTAATGAAAAATGGCGAAATGGTTGCAAAGGATTTAGATACAAAGTCTGTTGATGATAAAGAATTAATCAACCTGATGATGGGAGAAATGACTTCTTCTGAAGTCAAGAAAAACAATATTAAGGGGGAGGAAAAATTAGTTGTCCAAGATGTTAAATATACCGGAAACCAAGATAAGCCAAACTTCTTAAATGGTATGAATATAAGTATTCAATCTGGGGAAATTTTGGGCGTTGCCGGAGTTTCAGGAAATGGTCAAGTAGAGCTAGCAAATATCATAAGTGGTGTTGATAGAGGATTTACTGGAAAAGTATTAATTAACAATGTAGATGTATCTAAAAAAGGAGTAAAAGCAAGGAAAAAGCTTAATTTATCTTATATACCAGAAAATAGACTCGGAGTTGGGCTGGCTCCTGGTGTTTCCGTATTGGACAATTCAGCAATGAGGGAATACTTTAATGCCAGCTATGGTCAACATTTATCAAGAAAAAAGATGTTGAATTTCTTAGATATCCTCATTGACCAGTTTTCAATTAAGACTTCTGACCCAAAAGCCGAAATATCAACTCTATCTGGAGGAAATATGCAGAAACTACTAATGGGGAGAGAGCTAATATCTAATCCCGAAGTAATTATTGCCTCTCAACCAACCAGAGGTCTGGATGTAAGTGCAGTAGAAGCTATTCATAATCTCATTGTTCAACAAAGAGATAACGGCTCTGCAGTAATGCTCTTTTCCGAAGATTTAGATGAATTGTTTAAATTAAGTGATCGAATAATTGTTTTATATGAAGGTTCGATAATCAAAGAATTCCTCATTGAGGACGCGAATAGAAATAATGTTGGTTTAGCTATGGCAGGAATTAATGAGTAAATATATCTTATCTAAGAAATCTTCATTAAATGAACTTGCTACTCTATACTCTTTTTTAATTGGGCTTTTGATAGCGTTTATAATTGGCTCAATAATTTTGATTTTACAAGGACAAAACCCTATAGATGTATTTTCTCTAATGCTTAAGCTTTCAGTTGGAAGTTTCAACAGCATAAGCTCATCATTAAATAAAGCTATTCCTCTAATTCTTGCAGGCTTAGGTATAGCAATAATCAATACTGTAAAGTTGTGGAACATCGGAGCAGAGGGCCAAATTTTCTTAGGAGCTATATTTGTAAACTTGATATATATAAATACTGACTTTAATTCTCCATCAATTCATATTATTGTTTTATTAATTTCTGGATTCATTGGTGGATCAGTTTGTATCCTCATTCCTGCAATTACAAAAGTGGTCTTTGGAGTGAATGAGATTATCACAACTCTACTAACTAACTACATCATTATTGGTATAACAATCTATCTTATTAATGGTCCTTGGAAAGACCCGAACTCTTTGAGCTTCCCTGTAGCTGCGTATGTAGGAGAGGAAGTTTATTTACCAACAATTGGTGAAAAGCTGAGTGCAGGGTTCTTAATTTGTGTACTTTTCACAATTGGAGCATATTATTTAATTGATAAATCAGTATTTGGATATGAAATGAGAATTGCTGGAGGATCTGTAATGACAGCAATCTATGCAGGAATAAATGCAAAACAGAAAGCTTTCCTTGCAATGCTAATTGGAGGAGGTTTTGCAGGGTTAGCTGGAGCTATAGAACTACTAAGCCAAACACATAGAGTTTCCACTGGAATTTCTCAAGGTTTTGGCTATACAGCCATTATTGTTGCTGCAATAACTGGTATGAGACCTATTGGGATTTTCCTAGTTGGCTCATTATTTGGAGCCCTGACTATAGGCGGCTCTGTAATTCAAACAATAGGTGTAAGTGCTTATATAGCAGAAATAATTCAAGCACTTACTTTGTTTGGAGCATTGATTGCACAGTTTTTTTTCACATATGAAATTAAAGAGGTAGAAAATGGTTGATGTACAATTAATGGGTTTACTGAATGCTACCTTGCAAGCAGCAACCCTCCTTTTTGTTGCTGCCCTTGGTGAGCTCATTACTGAAAAATCAGGTATATTGAACCTCGGTGTAGAAGGAATGATTTCGGTTGGTGCAGTAGCCGGGTTCATAACTGCTGTAAACACAGAAAATCTGATTTTATCTATCTTCGTTGGAATCCTAGCAGCATCTATATTCTCTTCTGTACATGCTTTTGTAACAGTTATTTTAAAACAAGACCAAACTGTTTCAGGATTAATATTAACAATTCTTGGACTTGCCCTTTCAGCACTTTTAGGGAAAAACTATATAGGAAGAAAGCTTAATGTAAAAATTGAAAGTGTAGGAAAAATATCTGAACCCTCCAATGTAATTGAAGTATTGTTAAATCAAAACATAATCTTCTACATAGCAATTGTTCTAATGGTAAGCACTGCTTATATATTAAAAAATACTATGTTTGGTAGGAGGTTCCAGGCAGTTGGAGAAGATTCAAAGTCATCTGACTCAATGGGCTTAAATATAGTAAAAACTCAATTCATTGCTACATGTGTTGGAGGAGCATTCGCAGGACTTGCAGGAGTATACCTAACTCTTAGCTATGTTCCATATTGGACTGATGGAATGACATCTGGAAGAGGATGGATAGCACTTGCTCTAGTTATTTTTGGGGGTTGGAAGCCATACAGAACAGCATTTGGAGCACTTATATTTGGCTTCCTTGAGGCACTAGTCCCTCGCTTACAAACTTACGGATTTGAGCTGAGTCCGTATTTATTAAGAATCACACCATACCTAATAACAATTATTGTTCTAGTAGTCTTAACAATTTACAAAGAAGGAGAGACGGGTGCTCCGCGAAATATTGGAAAACCTTTCTTCAGAGAAAATAGGTGATTAATTCATCAAATATTTATGATCTTTGGTAACATATATACAGCTTTAATTGATGCCTGTGAGCATCGAAAGGAAAATTTTGGAGATAGAAAAAACTCTTTATCGCCTCAGTAAAGAAATTACTGAATCCGACCTTGATAACCCTTTATTGATTGGTATACCAAGAAGAGGTGATTTACTAGCAAAAAGAATGTCTGACTATCTCGTTGAACTTAAGTTCACTCATGAATTAGATACAGTAAATTACAGACCTTTCAGAGATGATATTGAAGAAAATATAGAGAAAACCCACTTAACTATTTCACCACAAGATAGGAATGTAATACTTGTTGATGATGTTATCTACACTGGAAGAACGCTCCGCTCCTCCATAGAAGCAGTCATTTATTCAGGAAGGCCAAAATCAATAACTCTAACATGTCTAATTGACAGAGGTCATAGAGAGCTTCCTATTTCCCCAAAATTTGTTGGAAAGAATATTCCTACAAATGAAAGTGAGTATGTATCTGTGTTACTGAAAGAGATTGATAAAGAAGATAGGGTGGAGATTCATTAAATGGCTAAGCATTTGTTGGACTTTCAAGATTTATCTAAAAAAGAGATAGAAAAACTTATTGAGTCAACACAAAAAATAGATATAAACTCTATGAAACAAACAAGTTCTTTAAGCCTACTCAAATTTGATGAACCATCGACAAGAACGAGGCTCGCTTTCTCTGTAGCTGCACATAAGCTAGGTATGAAAACTTTTGAATCAAACGATGCCATCTCTTCGAAAATAAAAGGAGAAGAGTTAGAACATGAAATAGAGACCTATAAGTCTATGGGGATATCAACCCTAGTCATAAGAACAAAGGATGAAAATATTCATGAGTATAAGGAGTGCAAAGATATTTCCATAATTAGTGCTGGATTTGGTACCTTATCGCACCCCACTCAAGCTATATTGGATGCAGCAACATTAAATAAGTTTAATAAACTCAAATCCAAGATACCTATTACTTATATTGGTGATGTCAGGAGATCCCGTGTTTTTGAATCTGGAAGAGAGCTGTTGTCTAAACTTGGCTACAAAGTCGGAGTATTTACTCATGAAGATTTCTTACCAGAGGATATAAGTAATGTAGAGATACTTAATAGCTGGGATGAAGTATTCGATGCTTGTAGTGCAATTGAACTACTGAGGGTGCAGAAGGAAAGAGTAGATAATCTTGATGACTTGGACATAGATAACTACATAAATAATTTTCAAGTTAATGAGTCTATTTTGAACAAGACAAGAAAAGAGTTTATTGTGATGCACCCAATGGCTATAAATGTTGGAATTGAGATCTCAGAAGAAGCAGCAAAGAATGAAAAATTCAAATATAGAGACCAACTTGCATATGGAATATCATCAAGAATAACATCCTACCTGTATTCAATGGAACAGATATGATTGAAGTAGAGAGCTTTGTAGATTTACACACCCATACAAGATATCCTGATTTAAATAATTTTCCTGAAAAAGAAATAGAACTAGCAGCAGAGAATGGGGGTTATTCAGAAATATTAGCCATGCCTAATTCTGAAATTGTTATTGATAGCCTGCAGAATTTGCATAAAGCTGTATCAACAGATAATAAATTAGATATAAAAATACACAGAACAGGTGCATTGACAAAAAACCTGGAAGGTAAAGAGCTAGTCAATTATGAAGAATTAATTGATCATGGGGTTTATATTTTTTCTGATGATGGGAAATCTTTGATTGATGATGATTTAGCAAATGAAGCATTTGAAAAGATTGGGAAATTAGGAGGAGCAATATTTCAACACTGTGAAAAAAACTGCTATTCTCAGCCCGGAGATATAGCACCTCCAAATCAAACAGATTCTCTAATCGCCATTAATGAATCTGAAGAATCAGATGTCCTTTTACGAGATATTAAATTAGTAGAAAAATATGGAACTAGGTACCATGCACAGCATATCTCCTCAAAGAATTGTGTAAATTATTTAAGGGAGGCAAAGAAAGATAATCTCCCTATATCTAGTGAGGTCACGCCTCATCATTTGCTAATTAATAACGAAGGATTAGATATTTCAAATGGTCAATTTAAGATGTTTCCACCTATTAGAACAGAAGAAGATAGGGCATCTTTAATTGAAGGCTTGAAAGACGCAACCATTGATGTAATCGCAACCGATCATGCTCCTCATCCTAATAAAACAAAAGAAGTAAGCTTCAAGGAAGCAGCACGAGGAGTGGTGGGTTTGGAATCAGCATTCCCTATGTTGTATAGTTCAAATATCTTTTCAATTGAAGAGCTAGAGAAATATTTATCACACAATCCGAGGAAAATATTATCGGACATTGGCTATCAACTCACAGATACGAAAATAAATCACTGGCAAGAATGTAATAAGAAATACACCACTAAATCAAAATTTAACAACTCTGCTTTTGAAAATACAAAAACAAAAATTGAAAAGGCTAATCCAAATGTATAAACAAGCCCTTCTTGTAAATAAAAATGGAGATGAATTTTTAGGTTGGACTACTGAAGTCTTCAAACCAACAACTGGCGAACTAATTTTCAATACTGCCATGACTGGATTTGTTGAAATCTTAAGCGATCCATCATATATAAACCAAATGATTACATTTACCTCTTCTCACGTAGGGAACTACGGAATGTCTAAAGATGATTTTGAATCTAATGAGCCAAAAATAGAGGCGGCAATAGCTAATTCGTTTACTTATCAGCCATCTTCTTGGAGATCAGAAAAATCAATAACCGACTGGCTGAGAGAATATGAAATTCCATTTAGCGGTGGCTTTGATGTTAGGGCGATAACAACTTATTTGAGAGACCATGGTTCAAACATGTATGCATTTGGAGTAGATGTAGATTCCAATGATTTAGTAGAGATGCTCAATAAGGCTAGGGATATTGTTGGAGACAATTCAGCACTAAGTGCAGGGAAGGGAAAAACAAAAGTTCAGAATGCGTCCGGAAAGATAGGAGTTCTTGATTTAGGTGCTAAAGAAAGCATAATAAATGTTTTGAGCACAAAAAAATATGAAACTGTTTTGATTGAACCAGAAACTAACCCAGATACAATTTTGTCACTCGGATTAAGTGGGTTGCTAATTTCTAATGGTCCTGGAGACCCGAGATCATTGACTAAGGTGATAGAAAATATAAAAGAATTAATTGGTAAATTGCCAATATTTGGAATCTGCCTTGGGCATCAAATACTTAGTCTTGCATGCGGGCTGAAAGTAAATAAACTCGAATTTGGCCACCATGGGTCTAACCATCCAGTAAAAATCAAAGGCTTAAAGAAAGCTTTGATTACTTCTCAGAATCATGGATTTAGCGTTGAGAATTTCGATGAACCCATAGAACATAAAGACTATGGAATTATTGATACCTATGCAACAAATTTAAACGATGGGAGTAATGAAGGAATAAGCATCTGGGACTCAGATGCTTATTCAGTTCAATTTCATCCAGAATCAGGACCAGGAACAACTGATGGTTTGCAAATATTTTCTCCATTTCTAGAAATGATTAAGGAAAAACATGCCAGCTAATAAAGATATACAAAGCATTTTAATTATTGGCTCTGGGCCAATTGTGATAGGACAAGCGTGTGAATTTGACTACTCTGGCTCACAAGCAGCTAAAGCATTGAAAAGTGAAGGTTATAGAGTTGTGCTGGTGAACTCAAACCCAGCAACTATTATGACTGATCCCGTAATGGCTGATGCGACATATATTGAACCTTTGACACCGAGCTTTATAGAAAGAATTATTGAAAAAGAGAAGCCAGATGCTGTTTTACCTACTTTAGGAGGGCAAACTGCACTGAATCTCTCTATGGAACTTAGTAGAAAAGGAGTTTTCGAAAAAAATGGAGTCGAACTTCTTGGGGCAACAGCTGAAGCAATAGATATAGCAGAGAATAGGTGGAAATTTAAGGAGGCAATGGAAAACGTGGGCATTAAGACTCTAGAAGCAGTATATGCGAAAAGCTTCGAAGAAGGGATGGAAGCTAGTAAAAGCATAGGCTACCCCTTAATGCTTAGGCCATCCTTTATCCTCGGAGGTGGAGGAACCGGAGTAGCTCATAATGAGGATGAATTAAAGAAAAAATTAAAAGATGCATTCACAGCTTCTCCGACTCAAGAAGTATTAATTGAAGAGTCTGTCTATGGTTGGAAAGAGTTTGAACTAGAAGTTATGAGAGACACTGATGGGAATGGTGTGATTGTTTGTGGGATAGAAAATTTTGACCCAATGGGGGTTCATACTGGAGACTCAATTACCGTTGCGCCAATACAAACTTTATCAGATAAAGAGTACCAAATAATGAGGGATGAGGCCTTGCTTTGCTTGGACACTATAGGGATTGCTACTGGAGGAAGTAATGTTCAGTTTGCAATAAACCCACTAAATGGAGATAGACGAATTATTGAAATGAATCCAAGAGTTTCTAGGTCATCTGCACTAGCTTCAAAAGCTACTGGCTTCCCTATAGCTAAATTTGCTGCTCTTTTAGCTGTCGGATACAATCTTACTGAATTAACAAACGACATCACAGGCACAACCCCAGCAAGTTTCGAACCTGTTCAAGATTATGTCGTAGTAAAAATTCCACGATTTGATTTCCCTAAATTTCCATCTACAGATGATGTTTTAGGTACATCTATGCAGAGTGTTGGAGAAGTTATGTCAATTGCTTCAACATTTACTGAAAGTCTAACAAAAGCTATACGATCACTTGAGATTGGTAAAACTGGAATAAGAAATATTGATACGAGATTTATTAACTTCGATAAAAACCAGCTTCAAGAAGAAATTAGTATTCCTCGTCCAAGAAGAATATTTGCGATTTTTGAAGCAATTAGAAGAAACTGGCCAGTTGATCATATCGCAGAATTATCAAAAATTGACCCATGGTTCCTAAGAGAAATAGAGAAAAGCTTTAGTGCTAATCCTGATGAAACACCTACGTCAATACTCAAAATGTTGGGTTGGACAAATGAAGACTTGGATAACAAAGATGCAAAGAAAGAGTTAAATAAGAACAGAGTATATAAACTCGTTGATACCTGTTCTGCTGAATTTGTATCAAAAACCCCATATTTGTACTCTACAAACGGAACTTCAGATGATGATGCAGCATCTGATAAGCAGAAAGTTATCGTAATTGGCTCTGGACCAAACAGAATAGGGCAAGGAATAGAGTTTGATTATTGCTGTGTACATGGTGTGGGTTCGTTGAAGGAAAATGGATATGAAGCAATCATGATAAACTCAAACCCTGAGACTGTGTCAACAGATTACGATACTGCGGATAAGTTATATTTTGAACCATTGTCATGGAATGAAGTTCAATCAGTCTTAAATAGAGAAAAACCTGATTCAGTAATCATCCAACTTGGAGGACAAACCCCTCTCAAGCTTGCGAGAGATATCCATAATGCAGGTTTTAATATTGCAGGATCCTCACTAGATGTGATTGACTCTACAGAAGATAGAGATTTATTTCAAAAATTATGCTTATCTCAAGACATTAAGCAACCTTTGTCAAAAATTGCAAACAATGAAACAGAACTAGTGAATGCAGTAAGTGAAATAGGTTATCCCGTTTTACTTAGACCAAGCTATGTACTTGGAGGAAGAGCGATGAGAGTAGTCCAGAATGAAGATGAGCTAAACAACTACCTCGACATATTGGCAAGCGGGGATGAAGACGGTAATCCATTTAAGTCTGGTCCACTTTTAGTCGATGAATTCTTAACAGAAACAATAGAGATTGATGTTGACTTAATTTCCGATGGTGAAAATGTATTTATAGCAGGAATATTAGAGCATCTAGAACCAGCTGGTGTACATAGTGGAGACTCTACTGCAGTAATTCCTCCATTTAGTATTGATAATTCACTGATTAAAGAAATTGAAGAAAAAAGTATAAAGCTTGCCTTAGCTCTTAATGTGAAAGGGCTATTAAATATACAGTTTGCAATTAAGGATGGGGAATTATTCATTCTTGAAGCTAATCCAAGAGCTTCGAGAACCATGCCATTCGTTGCAAAAGTAACTGGAAATCAAATAATAAAAGCAGGAACACTCTTAATGCTCGGATATTCAATAGAAGAAATAAAAGAGAAAACTAGTTATTTAGATAGCACTACAGAGAAGATTGCAATAAAGAAAGCCATATTCCCTTGGTCAAGATTCCCAGCAGAAGACACCATGCTAGGGCCAGAAATGAAAGCAACGGGTGAAGTACTTGGAATAGGCAAAGATTTTGGAACAGCACTAAATAAAGCATATGCTGCAGCTGGTGTCGAAATCGGTGATAAAGAGAAAGGTGTTTTTGTTACATTAAGTGACGCTGAAAAACCGAATTTTATTGAGGTAGTGAATAAATATATTGATTTAGAGTTTTCTATTTATGCAACGGAGGGAACAGCAAGCTTCCTAAAAGAAAATAATATAGAATCCATAATTGTTGGAAGAGCGGACGATGAATCACCAACTTCATTAACAATTATTGAGGAGAAATTAATCTCTATAGTCATTAACACACCTACATTTGCAAATGAATATACCGACGGTTGGAAAATTAGAAGACTATCTCATGAAACAGGTGTTGCTGTTGTTTCTTCAGTTAGAGAAGCTGAAGCGTTTCTAGAAGCTTTCTTATTACAAGAAAAAGTATTAGACGATATGGAGGCAATA